>NZ_CP048833.1:3724338-4034699 GCF_012971725.1 Pseudomonas multiresinivorans | reverse complement strand
TCGTAGTCATGCTGGGGGGACGCCATCCGCGCGCGCGGATCGAGGTTCACGATGTGGCCTTTGTCCTTGGCGACAACCTGAAATCCACCTACGCGCAATTGCGCGAGACCTGGTTCGGCAGCCCGGAAGGCCTGCACATCGACTCCTGGCTGGAGGTGGATGGGGTGGAGGCTTATCGCGTCGAATTCAGCGAAGCGATGCCGGCGCCAGGCGAGCAGCGGCTGTTCTTCGTCAACCTGGGTGGCTACGAGCTGGGCAGCTTCGGCGAGGCGCACCAGTACGTACTGGTGGCCGCCCGCGACGCCGCCGACGCCAAGGCGCGTGCCAAACGCCGTATGCCGCGCAGCTGGGACAAGGCGCACACCGATGCGGTGATCGACGTCGACGACTGCATTGCCGTCGACCAGGTCGGCGGGCGCTATGTCCACCTGGTGGAGGGCGAGAGCCGCGGCATCGTTCAGCGCAGCGACTACATCGTGCTGTGAGCCTTCATGGCACTGACACGTCTCTGTCATAAAACCTGACGTATAAGGGGCGCAAAGCCGATCTCCCGTGCCGAGGTAAAGATGTCCGAGAAACGCCGAGTCCTGTTCGTCTGCGTCGCCAACGACGCCCGCTCGCCGATGGCAGAAGCGCTGCTGCGGCACACCGACGGCGAACACTTCGAAGCTTTCAGCGCGGGTATCCATCCGACCGCCATCGATCCCCGTGCGCGCAGCGTGCTGGAACACGCGGGGATTTCCACCGAAGGCCTGCGCAGCAAGTCCATCGACGAGTTCCGTGGCCAGCATTTCGATTACCTGATCGACCTGTGCGACAAGTCCAGCGACGAGGGCGACGAGCTGCCGACTTCCAGCCAGGTGATCGTCTGGAACTTCGTCGACCCGGCCCACAGCGAGCAGCACGACCCGTTCCGCCACACCCTGCAGGAAATCAGCGATCGCCTGAAACTCTTCGAAATGGTGAAGAACCGCGACTGACGTTTCTGGCGATGACAAAGCAAAAAGCCCGCACGGATGCGGGCTTTTTGCTTCGTAGGCCACAGGATTCGCCGTTGCCTGGGGAGGATTGGCGGCGGATGCCCGTGTAGATGGGGCGCTGGTCCTTCAGCGCCAGGGCATTCTGGCTGTCCGGCATGACAGCGCGGTGACTGTCTCGTGAACAGGTGATGGCAACGCGCCTGCGCGCCTTTATCACTCGCCGGCATGAGCACTATCGATCCCGACAAGTGGTCAGGCGAGGAGTGCATCGATAGAGTCACCGTCAAAGTCATGTCCGCGGCGCTGCGTTCCGGTGCCTGCGCGACCCGAATCGGAGTGCCTATGAAGTCCCTGTCAGAAACTGCCTTCTCCATGCTCGACCTGGTCCCCGTGCGCGACCAGGGCACCGCTGCCGAGGCGCTGAAAAACGCCGTCGAAGTTGCCCGGCACGTCGAGCGTCTGGGCTTTACCCGCTACTGGTTGGCGGAGCACCACAACATGGACGGCATCGCCAGTTCGGCCACTGCCGTGCTGATCGGTCACATCGCCGGCAAGACCGAGCGCATCCGCGTCGGCTCCGGCGGCGTGATGCTGCCCAACCATCCGCCGCTGGTGGTGGCGGAGAACTTCGGTACCCTGGAAACGCTGTATCCGGGCCGCATCGACCTGGGCTTGGGCCGCGCACCCGGTGCCGACCAGGCGACCATGCGCGCGCTGCGCCGTGACCGCCTGGGTGACGGTGCCGACTTCCCCGAACAGGTTGCCGAACTGGAAATGCTCCTCGGCCCGCGTCGCTCGCAGCAGTCGCTGCTGGCGATTCCGGGGGAGGGCACCAACGTGCCGATCTGGCTGCTGGGCTCCAGTCTGTTCAGCGCACATCTTGCTGCGCAAAAGGGTTTGCCCTACGCCTTTGCCTCGCACTTCGCACCGCGCTACCTGCACGACGCTCTGCGCATCTACCGCGAGAACTTCCAGCCTTCGGCGGTGCTCGACAAGCCGTACGCCATGATCGGTGTGCCGCTGGTGGCGGCGCCGACTGACGAGGAAGCCGAGTACCTGGCGACCACTGCCTTCCAGCGTGTGCTGGCGCTGATCCGTGGCGACAGCCTGAAGCAGAAGCCGCCAGTGCCGAGCATGGCCGGGCTGTGGCTTCCCCATGAGCAGGATGCTGTCGGCAACTTCTTCGGGCTGGCGGTGATCGGTGGTCCGGAGAAGGTACGCAGCCGCCTGGAAATCCTGCTGGAGCAGACCGGCGTGGACGAGATCATCTTCACCAGCGACATCTACGATCACGAACTGCGCCTGCGTTCGCTGGAGATCGTCGCCGGCCTGCGCTGATTCTGCTTTTGTTGGAGCGAGGGAGACGCCTGGTTCTTGCTCGCGAACCGGCTCCGCAGCGAGGGTTGTTCGCGAGCAAGCTCGCTCCTACAAGTGCATGCCAAATGGTGGCAGGTGGCGTAGGAGCGGACTTCGTCCGCGATCGCGTCACCATCGCTCTGATTGACCTGGGAGCTGGGGGAAGACATCGCGGACAGAGTCCGCTCCTACAGTGGCGGCGTGGGATTCACGCCTGCCCGTCGTCCTTCTTCTTCAGCAGGTCGGCCAGCCCGGCCAGTCCCTTGTGCGTGACCTTCGGCCCCTTGGCCCCCGCGTCGTTGCTGTTCTGGTAATGCAGATCGACCTGCCGCTGGTGTTCGTTGTCGTGGCAGAACAGGCACAGCAGCTCCCAGTTGGAGCCGTCTTCGGGATTGTTGTCGTGGTTGTGATCGCGGTGGTGAACGGTCAGTTCGCGCAGGCGCACGCCGCTGAACTCGCGGGCGCAGCGGCCGCAGATCCAGGGGTACATCTTCAGGGCTTTTTCGCGGTAGCTGGTTTCGCGGCGGCGTTGGGCTTCGGCGAGGACGGCGTCGACTTTACTGGTGGGCTGGTTCATGGCTCGTGGACAGAATGCGGGATCGGATTTCCAGCATAATTCCGGGGACGCGGGCTGGCTACGGCCTGGGTGTATCCTGGCGCGACCAGATCCACAGATTGCCAACCGCCATACCGAGGATCACGGCGTACAGCCAGATGCCGTGGGGCAGGGTGATCAGCATGATCGCCAGGGCGGCGAGCATTGCCAGGCTGGCACTTATCTTGGCGCGGCGGGCGACGGCGCGGCCATTGCGCCAGTTGTGCAGGATCGGGCCGAACAGCCGGTGGTTTTCCAGCCAGGCGGACAGCCGCGGTGAACTCTTCGAGGCAGCCCAGGCGGCCAATAGCACGAACTCGGTGGTCGGCAGCCCCGGCACCACCAGCCCCACCATGCCCACGCCCAGGCTGGTGTAGGCGAGCAGCGCGAAGGCGAACCGCGCCAGGCGCGAGCGTGCCGGGCCGAAAGGCGTGGCGCGCGCTCCTGCGACGGGCGCGCGCTCGATGGCCTCAGACGGCGGCGGGTGCACTGTCATAGCTGTGTTGCAGCAGATGGGCGAAGCGCTCGAAGGCGGCGATGGCACCGGCTTCGGCTTCACGTTCCTCGGCTTCGCTGAGCTCCAGGGCGTCGAGGGTGCGGGTGAAGCGCTTCCAGCCTTCAGCGCGACCGCCTTCGGGCTCGCCCAGGTGGCGTGCGCCGGTGTTCTCGTCCAGGCCCATCGCGGCAACACGCTTGATCAGGAACGCGGCGCCCAGCTTGGAACCTTCGGAGACGAACAGCCAGCCCAGCGCGTGGGCCAGGCTCGGCTTGTCGACGGCGCCGGCAACCGGAGCGGGGACTTCGGTGTCCAGGTCGGCCAGGTCCAGGCGGGCCTGATCGGCGCGGCAGCGCTGCGGCAGGTCGGGGAAGATCTTGCCCAGCTCGGCGTCCTGGTACAGGGCCTGCAGCTCGGACTGGAACAGGTACTGGGCGACCACGAAGCGGGCGAAGCGCTCACGGCTGGAGAAGGGCTCGCGGGCCTTCACGGCGTGGTCGAGGCGCTCGTGGGGGGCGTGGGTCAGGGCGTTCAGGCGCTGCGAGCGCAGGGCGGGAAGTTCCACGGTGGTCATGTCCAATTCCTTGAAATTACAGGGCTTTGTAGACGAGACGAATCAGCGTTTGGAAAGCGTAAAGATTGTCGTGTGTTCAATGGGTGATGCCGGAGCGAGGCAGGTTCGCGAGCAAGCTCGCTCCTACGAAGAGCGTCAAAATATGTAGGAGCGAGCTTGCTCGCGAACATCGCAGGCCGCGGAGATCACCTTGACGACCGTGCCTGCGATTCACTGTCGATCAGATATCCCACACCAGGTTGATCGCGAAGTTGCGGCCCGGCTGGGTCAGGCGGTCGAGGTTGGCCGGGGCCAGCACCGCCGCTTCGCCAACGCCGTCGTAGCCGCGCACGTCATCCCACAGCCAGTACTTCTTGTCGGTGAGGTTGTACAGGCCGGCGTTGAGGGTCAGGTCGTCGGTCAGCTTGTAGTAGCCGGTCAGGTCGAGGATGCCGAAGCCCGGCGTCTTGAACTGGCTGCTGGTGCCGTCGGGGGCGTTGAACTGGCTGTCGTCCACGCGGTTCTTGCGCTTGACCAGGGTCCAGTCGAGCAGCGCGCCGTAGCGGCCAGCCTGTTCGTCGTAGCCCAGGCCGAACACGCCGGTGAGCGGGTTGACGCTGTTGATCGGCTCGCCGGTGTCCTTGTTGCGACCGTAGGCATAGGCCACCGAGCCCTTGGTGTAGAGACCCTGCGGTGCGCCGAAAGCGCCCAGCTCCAGGCGGCCCTTCACTTCCACGCCCTTGATGATGGCGTGCTTGATGTTGTTGCTGGTGAAGGTCGGTTCGTCGTAGCCGGGGGTGATGGCGTCTTCGTTGATGAAGTCGCGGTACTTGTTATAGAAGACCGCCACGTCGAACGAGCCTTCCTCGAAGTTGCCGCGCAGGCCGGTCTCGTAGCTCTGGCTGCGTTCCGGGTCCAGGTCCGGGTTGGGCTCCACGCGATAGCCGGTGGTGGGGTTGTCGAAGCGGCCGTAGAGCGCCTTGGCGGTCGGGGTGCGGAAGCCCTGGGCGTACTGGCCGTACCACAGGTAGTTGTCGTTGAACGAATAGGTCACGCCGAGCTTGGGCGAGAGCTGGTGCCAGGTCTTGCTTTCGCTGCTCACTTCGCCATCGCCGCTCTGGTCGACGGTGTTGAGGAACTCGTCGGTGACGTGGGGCTTCAGGCGGGTGTGGTCGTAGCGCAGGCCGGGCAGGAAGGTCCAGTCGTTCCAGCGGATTTCGTCCTGGGCGAAGAGCGCGTAGGTGTCGATGGTCGGATCGGGAAAGTCGCTGCTGCGCGCCAGTTGGTCGCTGGCCACGGTGCTCGGGCCACCGATGGTGGGGCAGGTGCGGCTGACGGCCAGGCAGGTGGCGCCGCCTTCGCGGTAGCCGGTGACTTTCTGCCGCTTGAGGGTGGTGCCGTAGGTCAGCAGGTGGTCGGTGTCGCCCAGGGCGAAGGCCTTGTCCATCTGCAGGTCGAGCACCCACTGGCGTTCCTTGTACTGGGTCTCGCGGGTACGCAGCACCTGGCGGGTGATGGGGTAGTAGAACTCGTCGGTGCTCTGGTCGGTCTTGGCGATCTGGTAGTTGAAGGTCCACTTCAGGTGATCGGCCACGGCGCTGTCCAGCAGCATCTGGTGTTCCAGGCCATAGCGCTCGCGGGTGATGGTGTCGTTGCCGGTACGCCATTGGTACATGCCGCCGGGCAGCACGGAATCGGGAATGGTCGGCGCGCCGTTGAAGTACGGGCCGCCGTAGGCGCTTTTCTGGTCGGTATCGACGTCGTCCTTGTACTTCTCGTAGACCAGGCCGAAGCGGCTGCCTTCGGCGTAGTTCCAGCCCAGCTTGGCCAGCACGTTAGTGGTACGCACGTCTTCGGGGTTGGCTTCGGTGCGCGACAGGCCGGTGCCGCCGGTGCTGCCGTAGGACTCGGTCTCGTGGCCGTTGCGCTGGCTCAGGTGCAGCAGGCCGTCGAAGGTATCGAGGCGGCCGGCGACGGTGGCGGAGGTCAGCCAGCTGTCATCGGCGGAGCTGTAGCCGGTCTTCAGGCGCGCGCCGACGTCCTTGCCGTCCTTGATGATGTCGTCCGGGTCGAGGGTGAAGTAGCTCACCGCGCCGCCGATGGCGTTGCTGCCGTACAGGGCCGAGGCAGGGCCGCGCAGCACTTCCACGCGCTTGATGATTTCCGGGTCGACATAGTTGCGCTCGGTCTGCGCGTAGGGCCCGTTGAAGAAGCTATTGGGGATCTCGACGCCGTCGATCTGCGTCAGCACGCGGTCGCCGTCGATGCCGCGGATGTTATAGCCGGTGATGCCGGCACGGTTGCCGGTGCCGCCGACGGAGACGCCGGGCATGTCGCGCACCAGTTCCTTGATGTTGTTGACGTTCTTGCGGTCCAGCTCCTCGCGGCCCACGACGTTCACCGTGGACGGTACCGAGGTGACGCTCTGCGCCTGGCGGGTGGCGGTGACGGTGAGCGGCTGCATCTCGGAGACGGAGGAGAGGTTGCGCTCCAGCACCACATTACGCGGGCCGAGCTGGCGGACGGTCAGGCCGGTGCCGCCGAGCAGGGTCTTCAGTGCGCGCTCCGCCGGCAGGCGGCCGTTGACGCCCGGAGATTCCACGCCCTCAGCCAGGTCGCCAGCCATGCCCACCTGCCAGCCGGTCACCGCGCTGAAGGCATTCAGCGCCTGCGGCAGGGGCTGGCGGGCGATGTCGAAGCTGTAGCCGGCCTGGGTCTGGCTGGCTTCGGCGGCGATGGCGGAAGTGGCCGGCAGGCTGGCGAGTCCGATGGACAGGGCGAGCAGCGAGATGCTGGCCGGCGCGGACAGCCGGCGCAGTGGGGCACGCGAAGAAGCAATGGTCATCGAAGGGCTCTCTTAGTCAGTCTTTGTTCGCATTCGTAAATGCGAATCTATTGCATTGGCTTCTGACTTAACGAACGAGCCTTTCGAATCGCGTAAAAATATTTCCGTGCAGGAGGGGAATCAGTTGAGGATCAGCAGTTTCGGGTATTCGTGCAGCTCGGCGGAGGTGATCTGCGCCAGCGAGCGCGCCACGCCCAGCGGGTCGTCCAGGCGCCAGTTGCCGGTGACGCTGACGTTGTCCAGGCGCTCGTTGGTGTTGACGATCCAGCCGGGGTAGTAGCGGCGCAACTCGGCCAGTACCTGGCTCATGGGGCAGTTCTCGAACACCATGCGGCCCTTGACCCAGGCGAGCTGGGATTCGGCTTCCGCGCCGTGCTGGCGCTCGCCGAATCCTTGCGGCCCGACGCGGATGCTGTCGCCGGCGCCGAGGCTGACGCGGGCATCGTCCAGGCGCGTGCGCAGGTCTACTTCGCCGCGCTGCACGCTGACCTCCGCCTCATTGCCCAGGTAGCGCACGGCGAACGCGGTACCGCGCACCGTGACCTGCACCGGCCCGGCCTCCACCTCGAACGGGCGGCTGCGGTCATGGGCAACGTCGAAGAAGGCTTCGCCGCGGTAGAGGCGGGCGACCCGTTGCTGGTCGTCGACCTTGCTGGAGAGCGCCGTGTCGGTATTGAGCAGCACGTTGGAGCCATCGGCCAACTGGACCTTCTGGCGTTCGCCGATAGCGGTGAGATGGTCCGCCCGCAGCCGTGTCAGCAGGTCGCCCTGTACCACGACACCGATGGTGAGCATCAACGCGGCTGCGCTTGCCAGGGGCTTCAGGAAACGCCGATTGCTACGCAGCGGGCGAACCTTGTCCTGCACCTGCCTGCGTTCCAGGCGCGCGGCGGCGACCGGCAGCAGCGGCGACTGCCAGGCAGCGCGTACGCGCTGGTACGCCTGCGCATTGCTTTCGCT
Source organism: Pseudomonas multiresinivorans (assembly GCF_012971725.1). Lineage (NCBI taxonomy): Bacteria > Pseudomonadati > Pseudomonadota > Gammaproteobacteria > Pseudomonadales > Pseudomonadaceae > Pseudomonas > Pseudomonas multiresinivorans. The sequence continues at coordinate 4,026,914 of NZ_CP048833.1, read as the reverse complement.
GGCAGCGAGCCAGGCCTCGAAGCGCGCACGGGTGGCGGCGTCCATGTCGTCTTCGAGGATCAGCCAGTCGAGGGCTTCGGCCATCTGCTGCGGGTCTGCGGGGGGCGCGGCGTGGGGCAAGGGGCGATCCTCGGGGCGGTCCTGGGAGGGTGAGCCGCGCATTGTTGTCGAATCGGCCGGCGAACGGTAGTCCGTCATACCGTTTCCTCGAGGCGGCTGACCAGTCCGACACAGATCGCCATGATCAGTTTCAGTTCCTTCTGCACCGTGCTGGGCGAGACGCCCAGCTGCTCGGCGATTTCCGCATAGCCGCAGCCGTGCAGGCGGCTGAGGATGAAGATGCGTTGCTGGCGTTCGCTGAGCTGTTCGAGCGTGGCGCCCAGGTGCTCCAGGAGTTTCTCCGCGTGGAGCTGGTCCTCGGCGCTGGATCCCGGCGCCGGCACGGCCTGCACGATATCGAAAGGCACGTCCTCGAGCATGGTCCGCGACTGCATGCGCAGATGGCGCAGGTGGTCCAGGGCAAGGTTGCGGCCGGTCTGGAAGAGGAAGGGTTCCAGGTGATCGATGCGGCGTTCGAGCAGGGTGCGGGCGACACGCAGGTAGGTTTCCTGCACCAGGTCTTCGGCGATGCTCGGGTTCTTCACCATCCGTACGAGCGTGCGCAGCAATGGCAGGCGCTGGGCCAGGAAGACCGCGTCGAGGTTGGAAGTGCTCACAAGGGCGTCCAGCAGGAATAATTTTCAAATGATAATCAATGTTATTCAGCTGTGACGCGCGGCACAAGCCCAAGCGTGGTTCCGGGTTGCTCGGCCCCATGAAAAAAGGGCGAGGCGCACGGGGCGCCTCGCCCATTCCCTCAGCCGGCAGATGAGGGGAAGTCGTCAGGCCTTGTCGGCCTTGCCTGCGGCGGCAGCGAAGCGCGCCAGGCGCACATCCAGGCGGCGTGGGCGCTGGCCGCGGTCCTCGGCGTACTCCTTGCGGCGGATGGCGTTGCGCACCATCAGCGAACCGACGTAGCGGATCGGCTCGGGCGGGAAGAAGCCCAGCGGACCTTGCGTGAGCGGCGAGCGGGTCCACTCGTTGTCCAGCCCCAGGACCAGCGAACTGAGAATCTGCCCGCCCATGTGGCACGGCCCGACGCCGCTGCCGGAGTAGCCGAAGCCGTAGAACACGTTGCCCGTGTCGCCCAACTGGCCGAAGAACGGCAGCCCGGTCACCGAGCGGTCCGAGGGACCGTTCCAGCTCGCTGCGATGGGGACTTCGGCGAAGGCCGGGAAGAACTCTGTCAGGCTCTCGCGCAGCAGCCCCAGGTAGGGCGAGGGGCGATCGAACACCGGCAGCATGCGGCCGCCGTAGGCGAAGGTGTTGCCGCCCTTGCCGAGCATGATCCGGCCGTCCGGGGTGTTGTGGTAGTAGTGCACGAAGATGCGCGAATCCAGCACGGTGACGCCGGAGGTCAGGCCGATTTCCCGCAGCAGGTCCGGGCGGGGTTCGGTGATGACCATGTCGCTGGAAACGATCGCCACGCTGCGCTCGAACTGCGGGAAGGCGCGGGCCATCCAGGCGTTCATCGCCAGCACCACGCGGTCAGCGCTGACCGAGCCTTGCGCGGTGTGGACGGTGGCGGGTTGGCCGTGGTCCAGGCCGGTCATTGGCGTCCCTTCGTAAAGCCGCACGCCCAATTGCAGCGCCACCCGGCGCAGGCCGCGCACCAGCTTGCCCGGCTGCACGCTGGCGGCAGCCGGGGAGAACCAGCCTTCCAGGTGCTTGCTCGAACCGGCCATGCGCTGCACGTCTTCCAGCGGGCGCTTGCTGAAGGAGTTGATGCCGTGCTTCTCCAGCGCGGCGATCACACTGTCGGTGGAGCCCACCTGCGCGGCGTTGGTGGCGGTGTAGAGGGTGCCGTCCAGGCGATAGTCGGCATCCACGCCGTAGCGCTCGCAGAATTCGCCGATGGCGTGGATGCTCCGCTCCGACTCGCGCACCAGGCGGATCGCCTCGGCCAGCCCGAACAGGCGTTCCAGGGTGAAGAACTTCGCCGACCAGGACAGCGCGCAGCCGCCATTGCGCCCACTGGCACCGGCACCGCAGAGGTCGGCCTCGACGATGACAATGTCGAGTTCCGGATTCTGCTCCTTGAGCAGGATGGCGGTCCACAGACCGGTGTAGCCGCCACCGACGATGCAGACGTCGGCGCGGGTCTCGCCTTCGAGCGCGGCGGCGCGCTCGTTATCGCTCAGCAGGGCCTGTTCGAGCCAGAAGGGGCGCATGGCGTTCTCCGTGGTCATTGGTCGGGCAGGGCGGCGGTGGCAATCATCTCCACGCGCCAGGCGGGGTCGATCAGCTGCGCCAGGGTGCAGGCGCGGGTCGGGGCATGGCCGAGCGGGAAGAAGTCGTCCCACACGGCGTTCAGCCCGGCGTAGTCCGCGCGATCGGCCAGCAGGATGCGCACCGACAGCAGGTGGGTGCGGTCGGCGCCGACGCTGTGCAGCAGTTGCTCGATGCCGTGGAGAATTTCCCGTGTCTGACCTTCGATGCCGGCGGCGGTATCGCTGGCGACCTGGCCGCCGATGTAGAGCGTGTGGTCGTGCAGGACCATTTCGGCGCGGCGTTTCACCACGCCGAAGCGTTCGATGTTCATGGGGTCTACCTGTAGCGGAGGTGGAGGCACATCCTTGTGCGGGGACTTCAGGAGCGCGCCATGCGAACCTTCACGGAGCGGTTCGGGACGCGTGCGGCCGAGGACGCGGCGCCCTCCGGCAGGCTGTTCCAGTGCGGCAGCAGAATGGCGGCGGAGACCAGCGCGGCGACGGTGAAGCCGATGAACACGCTGTAGGTGTCGAAGTAGCCGGGCAGCAGGCCGCCAAGGATCGCGCCGACCGAGCCGCAACCATTGACGAAACCGGCGGCGGTGGCGGCGGCCTTGCCGGTACCGAAGTCGATGGCGGCCGAGCCGCTGATCATCGAGTCCGGTCCGTACAGGGTCAGGCCCATCATGAACAGCAGGGCGAATACCAGCAGGCTGCTGCCGGTCTGCATGGCCGGTACGAACAGTGCCAGGCAGGCGGTGAGGGCGATCAGGCTTATCACGCAGGCCGGCATGCGCCGTGCGCCGAAGATCTTGTCCGAGGCCAGGCCGATCAGGATCGGCCCGAGCAGGCCGGCGATCTCGAACGAGGTCGGCAGGATCGCTGCACCCACCTTGCCCAGTCCGGGCATGCGCTCATAGACGATCACCGGGCCCCACAGCAGGATCGCGTAACGCGCCGGCTTGAGCAGAAAGTAAGCCAGGCCCAGGGTCAGTACGGTGCGATTGCGCAGCACCAGGCGCAGGGTTTCACTGATGCCGGGGTTCTGCCCTTCGGGCTTGAAGCCGGCGTAGCGCACGGCCTCGGGCTCGTCTTCCAGCGGAGGCAGGCCGACGTCCTGCGGGCGATTGCGCTGCAGCAGCAGGAACAGCACGGCCACGCCGCCCACCACTGCGGCGCTGGAATAGAAGGCCGCATGCCAGGTGCCGAATACCGAATAGGCCCACCAGCCGGCGAAGGGCGAGGCGACCAGCCCGCCGAAGGCATAGCAGGTGCTCCACAGGCCGAGGATGCGGCCGCGTTCGTGGGTGGCGAAGAAGCTGCCGATGTTCTTGCACAGCCCTGACCAGCCGGTGGACTGCGCCAGGCCCTGGATGACCATGCAGGTGGCGAACACCGGCAGGGTCGCCCAGGTGCCCATGACGATGGCTGCACCGGCAGAAATCACCAGGCCGCCGAGCACCACCACCCGTGGGCCGAAGCGGTCGGCAAGCACCCCCCAGGTGAACTGGCCCACGGCGTAGGCCGCGAGGTAGGTGGCGTCGAGGTTGGCCATCATGGCCTTGTCGAGGTGGAAGGTAGGGTCCTCGCCGATGCCCAGCTTGGCCACCGAGAAAGCCTTGCGAGTGAAGTAGAAGGCCGCGTAGGCCAGCCAGGTGATGGCGAAGATCTGCCAGCGCCAGCGTTGGATCGATGCGAAGGGCGAGCGCGATGCTGCGTTGCCGTGAGGGTTGAGCATGATCTGACCTCATTCTTGTTGTGTGTGCTGTGCCGGCAGTCGTTGAGGTAACGCCTTTCTTTTTCTTGTTGTTCTAGGAGCATGAGCACTGCGCGTCGCCGAGGCGGCGCGGGTCAGAAGCACGGAGGCTGTTCTGCATACCGCCGAAAAACTCGTGGGAAGCGGCGGTGAAGCGATAGAAACAATTCCGAATAAATAACTGAAATCGATTTATCAAATTTTAAAAATAAGTTTTCCTTTTAAGTGCGTTGCTGTGCGACCTTCGCGTCCTGGTCGTATGACCCTGTAGTCGCTTTCCGTCGATTGGCGGGAAAGCGGTCAGATCGCCGCTTGCGAGGAATGCCTGAATGTCCGTTTCCCACGCCCAGCTCAAAGCCTTCCATGCCGTCGCCGTGCACGGCAGCTTCACTCGCGCCGCGGAGCGCCTGTTCCTCACCCAGCCGGCCGTTTCCGACCAGGTTCGCAAGCTGGAAGAGCGATACGGCGTGCTGCTGTTCCATCGCAACAAGCGCTCGGTACGGCTGACGGAACTGGGTGAACGCCTGCTGGCGGTGACCCAGCGATTGTTCGTGATCGAGGCCGAGGCCCAGGAGCTGTTGCAGGAGTCCAGCGCGCTGCAGACCGGCAGCCTGGTGCTGGCTGTGGACGCGGCAGTTCACCTGCTGCCACAGGTGGCGCTGTTCTGCCAGCGCCACCCCGGCATTCGCGTACGCATCGAGACGGGCAACACCGACGAGTCCCTGCAGGCTTTGTTCGGCTATCGCGCCGACCTGGCGCTGCTCGGGCGTGCGGTGGAGGACGAACGCCTGGTGTCCTTCACCCTGCGCCGCGACCCCATAGTCGCCTTCGTCGCCAGCGGCCACCCCTGGGCAGGCCGCGAGTCGATCCATCTGGCCGACCTCGACGACGCGCCGTTGGTGCTGCGCGAGCACGGCTCGGTCACCCGCCAGACGCTGGAGGAGGAAATGCGCCGCGCCGGTTTGCGCATGCGCGCGGCGATCGAGGTCGAGGGCCGCGAGGCCGCCCGCGAGGCAGTCGTGGCGGGCATTGGCGTGGGGGTGGTGTCGGCGGCGGAATTCGGTTCGGACAACCGCGTCCAGGCGTTGCCGATCGTCGATTGCGAGCGACACATGAGCGAGACCCTGGTGTGCCTGCGTGAGCAGAGCACCCGGCGAATCGTGGCGACGTTTCTCGATCTGGTGAAGGAAGATTTACCGTCGAAGTAAGGCGGTGGTTCGCGAGCAAGCTCGCTCCTACGAAGAGCGCTCCAGCGTATGCACGGACTGTAGGAGCGAGCTTGCTCGCGAACCGCATCCTGCCGAACCTCACATCAGGCTTCCGCCAACTCTAGAAACGCACTCACCACCCGCAATCCCCGGCGGCGCTCCAGGCAACCGATGGCGTGTCGATTCATCAGGCCCTCGCCGCTCAGGGGAATAGCCTTCACCCGTGGGTCCGGGCTGACTTCCATCGACGACACGATGCCCACCCCCAGTTCCGCCGCGACCGCCTCGGTCACCGCCTCGCGGCTGTCCAGCTCCAGCAGCACGCGCGGCGCCACGGACTGGGCCGAACAGGCTGCATCGAAGGTACGGCGAGTGATGGAGTCGGGCTCGCGCAGCACCATGATCTGCTGGTCCAGTTCGGCCAGCGGCAGTTCGCCGACATACCCGGCCCACGCATGGCTGGCCGGCACCAGAGCGCAGATGCGCGACTCCACCAGCTCGCGCAGGAACAGCCCGGCGCGCGGCTCCACTTCGGTCAGCACGGCGATATCGACGTGTTCATCGAGCAGCGCGGCCAGAGTTTCCTGGGCGTTGCCCAGACGCAGGTTGACGGTGATGCCGGGGTAGGACGCGCGCAGCCGGGCGAGCATCGGCATGACCAGATGCGGGCCGTCGGCGGCTACCTCTATACGCCCGGTCACCAGCTCGCGGCTGGCGTCGAGCATGGCCTCGGCTTCCTCCTCCAGGGCGAACAGCGTGCGGCTGATGGCCGACAGTCGTACGCCATCTTCTGTCAGTTCCACGCCTCGCGCGGTGCGGCGGAACAGGTTGACCTGGTAGTGCTCCTCCAGCGCCTTCACGTGCCCGGTCACGGCCGGCTGGCTGATGAACAGGCGCTCGGCGGCGCGGGTGAAGCTGCGTTCGCGGGCGACGGCGTCGAAGGCGCGGAGCTGGAAGAGATTCATGAGGTATATGTCCGGCTTATGCAGTGCATCGTGATAAACAATTTGAACGATATCAGCCCGGCCGGCAAGTTATGCCCAGGCCGCAGCGAACCCGCCCGGCCCAACCGAATTCAGCCCTGACGACGTTCCCACGAAAGAGGAATCGAGCATGAGCACTGCCGAGCGAGCCCCCATCCTGCTGACTCCCGGTCCGCTGACCACGTCCCCCCGCACCCGTCGCGCCATGATGGTCGACTGGGGTTCGTGGGACGCCGACTTCAACGAGCTGACCGCCGATGTGTGCAAGCGCCTGCTGGCGATCATCCACGGCGAGGCGACCCACACCTGCGTGCCCCTGCAGGGCAGCGGCACCTTCTCCGTCGAGGCCGCCGTGGGCACCCTGGTGCCGCGTGATGGCAAGGTGCTGGTGCTGATCAACGGCGCCTACGGCAAGCGCCTGGCGAAAATCTGCCAGGTGATCGGCCGCGAGTTCAGCACCTTCGAAACCGAAGAAGACGTGCCGACCACCGCCGCCGACGTCGATCGCCTGCTCACTGAAGACCCCAGCGTCACCCACGTCGCGCTGATCCATTGCGAGACCAGCACCGGCATCCTCAACCCGCTGCAGGACATCGCCAAGGTCATCGAATCCCACGGCAAGCGCCTGATCATCGACGCCATGAGCTCCTTCGGCGCCCTCGATATCGACGCCCGCCAGGTGCCCTTCGATGCACTGATCGCCGCCTCCGGCAAGTGTCTGGAAGGTGTGCCGGGGATGGGCTTCGTCTTCGCCCGCAGCACCGCACTGAACGCCAGTGCCGGCAACTGCCATTCGCTGTCCATGGACTTGCAGGACCAGCAGGCCTACATGGCCAAGACCGGCCAGTGGCGCTTCACTCCGCCGACCCACGTGGTCGCCGCGCTGCACGAAGCGCTGACCCAGTACGAGGAGGAGGGTGGCCTTGCCGCCCGTCATCAGCGTTACGCAAACAATTGCCAGACTCTGCTCAGCGAGATGGCCAGGTTGGGTTTGCGCAGCTTCCTGCCGGCCGAGATCCAGGCGCCGATCATCGTCACCTTCCACGCGCCGCGCGATAGCCGTTACAACTTCACCGAGTTCTACGGCCGGGTGCGCGAGAAGGGTTTCATCCTCTACCCGGGCAAGCTGACCCAGGTGGAAACCTTCCGCGTCGGCTGCATAGGCCAGGTCGACGCCAGCGGCATGCGCGCCGCCGTCGCGGCCATCGCCGAGACGCTGAAGGAAATGGAAGTCTTCGAAATCTGACGCCCGCCCGAATTCCCACAGGATTGAATGCCATGAACTACGAACAACCCAAGCAACTGCAAGCCGCCATCCTCGACTGGGCTGGCACCGTGGTCGATTTCGGCTCCTTCGCGCCGACCCAGATCTTCGTCGAGGCCTTCGCCGAGTTCGGCGTGCAGGTCAGCCTGGAAGAAGCCCGCGGCCCGATGGGCATGGGCAAGTGGGACCACATCCGTACTCTGTGCGACATCCCGGCCATCGCCGAGCGCTACAAGGCCAAGTTCGGCCGCGTGCCGAGCGACGATGACGTCACCGCCATCTACGAGCGCTTCATGCCGCTGCAGATCGAGAAGATCGCCGAGCACTCGGCGCTGATTCCCGGCGCGCTGGAAGCCATCGCCACCCTGCGCAAGGGCGGGCTGAAGATCGGCTCCTGCTCCGGCTACCCGGCGGTGGTGATGGAGAAGGTCGTGGCGCTGGCCAAGACCAACGGCTACGTCGCCGACCACGTGGTCGCCACCGACGAGGTACCGAACGGCCGCCCGCACCCGGCACAGGCGCTGGCCAACGTGATCGCTCTGGGCATCAACGATGTCGCGGCCTGCGTGAAGGTCGACGACACCTGGCCGGGCATCCTCGAAGGCCGCAGCGCCGGCATGTGGACTGTGGCGCTGACCTGCTCGGGCAACGCCCTGGGCCTGACCTATGAGCAGTACAAGGCGCTACCGGCCCAGAAGCTGGAGCAGGAACGCCGCCGCATCGGCCAGATGTTCGAAGGCTCGCGGCCGCACTATCTGATCGACACCATCGCCGAACTGCCGGCGGTGATTGCCGATATCAATGCGCGGTTGGCGCGGGGCGAGATGCCTCAAAGCAGCTGACGCTTGGTTTGAGCGAGGAAGGCCCGCTTGTTGCGGGCCTTTTTTTTGGAGTTGGGTGTTTCTGCGCCGCATTTGCGTGTTCGGATGTATTGGGTTTCGCCCCCTCGGGCGAGTCACTTCTTTCAAACGCCAAAGAAGTAACCAAGAAGGCTTGCCCCGGACATCCGGTTTTTCGCTTAGGCGAAAAATTCCCTCGTTGCAACGAAGTTTCAGGGGCACGCTGCGAAGGGCCGTCCCTGGCCCATCGCGGCTCTCGCGACATCCATGTCGCTCAACCCCTGAAACTCCGCTTCAACGAGGCCTCCTGAACGGGGCATTCGGCGTGTTCGGACATTTCGCTGGAAATCTGCAAAGCCAAAGCCAAAGCCAAAGCCAAAGCCAAAGCCAAAGCCAAAGCCAAAGCCAAAGCCAAAGCCAAAGCCAAAGCCAAAGCCAAAGCAGCGGAGTGCTCGCTTTCGTAGGAGCGGACTCTGTCCGCGATGATTCCGCCCAGCTCCCTGTTCGGCTGGGCGCGGCGGTGAATCTATCGCGGACAAAGTCCGCTCCTACGCGCCGCCGCAAACGCTGGAGTCGACCTGCAGGAGCAGCCTATGCCTGTGATGAGCCCTGGGAGGCGCAGCTGTAAAGGATTCAATTCACAACGTTCCGCACAAACCGCACCAGCACATCCCCAAGGTTCTGGTAGGAAAACGGCTGGTTGCTCTTGAATACATGAAACCCACCGGCCTCGACTTCCACCGTCTCCTCGGCGAGGACAATGGTCAGCCGGCCCTCGATGACATAGGCCATGTCGTACCAGCCTTCGGCGTCGGGCTCGGCGTTGTAGCGGTCGCCGGGGGCGAGTGCCCAGTGCCAGAGTTCGGCTTGGCGCGTGGCGGGTGTGCTGGCAAGGAGGGTGCCGCGGCTGTCGGGCTGCTGGCCGCCCCAGGCTACGGCGTCTACGCGGGTCAGGCCGCCGGTAGCCGGTGGGCGTACCAGGTCGGCGAAGGTCACGTGCAGCGCGGCGGCGATGCGGTCGAGGGTCGCGAGGCTGACGTTGTTGTCGCCTCCCTCGATGCCGACCAGCATCCGCCGGCTGACGCCCGAGGCCTTGGCCAGCGCGTCCTGGCTGAGGCCGGCGCTACGACGGTGCGTCTTCACGTTATCGGCGACGTGGACCAGCACGCTGGGACGTTCAGAAGGGGTGGGCAGTATATTGCTCATTCTGGCCTTTTTGCGCATTATGTTGCGCATAACAGTCAATCAAGATTTTCCCACCGTTGCAACGCCTGTTCAGGTCCGCATCATGCCTCGCTCTCGCTTTCTTTCCACTGTCTTTCCCATCCTCATCCTGATCGTGTCGATGGCCTCGATCCAGACCGGTGCGTCCGTCGCCAAGAGCCTGTTCCCGGTGCTCGGCGCGGAAGGCGTGACCTCCATGCGCCTGGTCTTCGCCGCCATCCTCCTGCTGGCTATCCTGCGGCCGTGGCGAACCTCCCTGCGCGGCAAGCCGCTCAAGCCGCTGTTCATCTATGGCGTGACGCTGGGCCTGATGAACCTGACTTTCTATATGGCGCTGCAGACCATCCCGCTGGGTGTCGCCGTTGCCCTGGAGTTCACCGGGCCGCTGGCGGTGGCGCTGTTCTACTCGCGCAAACCCATCGACTTCCTGTGGATCGCCATCGCGGTGGTCGGTCTTGGCCTGCTACTGCCGATCGCCGACTTCGGCAACGGCATCGACCCCAAGGGCGCCGCGCTGGCGTTGGGAGCGGGGGTCTGCTGGGGGCTCTACATCATCTTCGGCCAGCGCGCCGGCAATGACCTGGGCGCCCAGGGCGCGGCGCTGGGCATCACTATTGCGGCGATCTGCGTAGCGCCAATCGGCCTCGCGCACAGCGGCATGGCGCTGTTCGATGTCAGCCTGTTCCCGGCGCTGCTGGGCGTGGCGATCCTCTCCAGCGCCTTGCCCTACACCCTGGAAATGGTTGCGCTCACCCGTTTGCCTGCACGCACTTTCGGCACCCTGATGAGCATCGAGCCCGCGTTCGGTGCGTTGTCCGGCTTGTTCTTCCTCGGTGAGCAACTGACCTCGCACCAGTGGCTCGCCATCTGCGCCATCATCGTGGCCTCTGTTGGGACGACGCTGAGCAGCCGGCCGAAGCCGGCGCTGGTGACTGACTGACGGCTCCTCAGAAGGTATCCGGCGAGCCTGTTGGTAGGATGGGTGGAGCGCAGCGATACCCATGCTGTCCGCGCACGGGATTGATGGGTATCGCTGCGCTCCACGCCATCCTAGGCAGTGTTTTTCCTGCAGGACCCCAAACGAAAAAGCCGCCCAAGGGCGGCTTTTTACATCTCCAGCGCTATCCCGCCACGCGCCTCTCGTTCAGCACGATCTGCCGCTTGGCGCTGCGCGACAGGCGGATGCACAGCATCACCGCTGCACAGGTCAGGCCGACGATCAGGCCTTCCCACAGGCCGCGCGGGCCGGTGGGTTCCTGCAGCCAGTGGGCCAGGCCAAGGCTGTAGCCCACCGGCAGGCCGATGCCCCAGTAGGCGAACAGGGTCATGATCATGGTCGCGCGGGTGTCCTGGTAGCCGCGCAGGGCGCCGGCGGCGGTGACCTGCACAGCATCGGAGAACTGGAACAGCGCCGAGAACACCAGCAGCGTAGCGGCCAGGGCCAGCACTTCCGGGTCCTGGGTGTAGAGCCCGGCGATGTGCTCGCGCATCAGCAGCATGCCGCTGGCGGAGATGCAGGCGTACGCCAACGCCGCGCCCATGCCCACGCCGGCGGCGAAGCGCGCATCGCGCGGGGCGCCGGCGCCCAGCGACTGGCCGACGCGCACCGTCACGGCCATGGCCAGCGAGTAGGGGATCATGAATACCAGCGCGCTGAAGTTCAGCGCCACCTGGTGCCCGGCGACAACCTTCTCGCCGAGCTCGCCGATCAGCAGGGCGATCACCGAGAAGATGCTGGATTCGGCGAATACCGCGATGCCGATGGGCAGGCCCACCGCCACCAGGCTGCCGATCACCTTCGGCTGCGGCAGTTCCCAGTGGCTGAACAACTGGCTCGGCTGGTAGACCTTGGCCCAGTTCACCCAGAACAGCATGCCCAGCAGCATGAACCACATCACCGAGCCGGTTGCCCAGCCGCAGCCGGGGCCGCCAAGGGCCGGGAAGCCGAGGTGGCCGTAGATCAGCACGTAGTTGATCGGGATGTTCAGCATCAGCCCGCAGATGCCCAGCACCATGCTTGGCCGGGTGCGCCCCAGGCCGTCGCTGTAGCAGCGCAGCACGTGGTACAGGGCCACCGCCGGCAGGCCGCAGGCGATACCACGCAGGTAGAAGCAACTGGGCTCGATCAGCGCTTCCTCGACCTTCATCGCCCGCAGTACCGGCTCGGAGAGCAGCCACAGTGTCGCGCCCGCCAGCGGGCCGACCAGCAGGGCCAGCCACAGAGCCTGGCGCACCAACGGGCCGGTCCCGGCCTGATCGCCGGAACCATAGCGCTGGGCCACCTTGGCAGTGGTGGCGAGCAGGGTGCCGGTCATCAGCAGGAACACCGGAATCCAGATCGAGTTGCCCAGCGCCACAGCCGCGAGGTCACGCGGGCCGACGCTGCCGGCCATCACCGCATCGACGAAGCCCATGGCGGTAGTGGCCAGCTGGGCGATCATGATGGGCGCTGCGAGGGTCAGCAGTTCCTTGAGTTCGGTGGCGGTGCGCCGTCCGCGGGAGACGGGCTGGGTGAGGCTGGTCACGGCTTTCCTTGGCGAAAGAAATTGGCGGGAAGCCGACCAGTTTAAGGGCTGACGGGCCAGTCAGGAAGTCTTGCCTGCGCCGCGCGGGACCGCGCGCAGGGCTGAAGGATCGGCGCTGACGTAGGGCGCATAACGCGCCAGCGTTATCCGCCTTGAAGGGAGCGGCGGATAACCTGTTCCAGGTTATGCGCCCTACATTCCCCTGAGAGGAGCAGATGATCGTGCCTGAGCCGAGCGCCACGCTGGTAAAGTACCTGCTGCCGATTTCTGGAGTCAGCCCATGCGAATCCTTGCCGATGAAAACATTCCCCTGGTCGAAGCCTTCTTCGGAGCCCACGGCGATATTCGCCGTCTGCCGGGACGCGGCATCGACCGTGCCGCCCTGGGCGATGCCGAAGTGCTGCTGGTGCGCTCGGTGACAGACGTCAGCCGCGAGCTGCTCCAGGGCAGCCAGGTGAAGTTCGTCGGCACCTGTACCATCGGCACCGATCATCTCGATCTCGATTACTTTGCCGAGGCTGGTATCGCCTGGTCCAGTGCGCCGGGTTGCAATGCCCGTGGCGTGGTTGACTGGGTGCTGGGCAGCCTGCTGGCCCTGGCCGACGTGCACGGCGCGAAGCTCGCCGAACGCCGCTATGGCGTGATTGGCGCAGGGCAGGTGGGCGGTCGTCTGGTGGATGTGCTGCGCGGCTTGGGCTGGGATGTGCGCGTCTGCGATCCGCCGCGCGCGGCTGCCGAGGGCGGCGATTTCCGCAGCCTGGAGGAAGTGCTGCGCGAGTGCGACGTGATCAGCCTGCACACGCCGCTGACCCGCGACGGCGACAACCCGACTCGCCACCTGATCGACGCCGAGCGCCTCAAGGCGCTGCGCCCCGGCACCTGGCTGATCAATGCCAGCCGCGGCGGCGTGGTCGACAACACCGCACTACGCGTTCACCTGGAATCCGGCGCGAATCTCGACGTGGCGCTGGATGTCTGGGAAGGCGAGCCGGAGGTCAATGTGCGTCTGGCCGAACTCTGCCGCATCGCGACGCCGCACATCGCCGGCTACAGCCTCGACGGCAAGCTGCGGGGCACGGCGCAGATCTACGAGGCGTTCTGCGCCTGGCAGCAGCGCGCGCCGGAAGTCGATCTCGACGACCTGCTGCCCGCACAGTGGCTGGCCGAATTGAGCCTCAAGGAAGAGTGCGACCCGGACTGGGCGCTGGCGATGCTCTGCCGTGCGGTCTATGACCCGCGCAGCGACGACGCCAACTTCCGTCGCAGCCTGGTAGGCGATACCAAGACCCGGCGGGCGGCCTTCGATGCGCTGCGCAAGCATTACCCGCCGCGGCGCGAGATCACCGGGCTATGGGTGGACATCCAGGGTGATTCGCCGCGCCTGGAAAGCCTGCTGACCGCCTTGGGCGCCAACCGGGTCGGGGAGTAGGGCGGACGCGCCGCCGCACCGACTGTCAGCGGCGTGGCTGCTCGCAGGTCTTGTCCAGTTCCTGGCAGGCGCGCTGGATCATGTCTTCGGTGATCGGGACCTCGCGGCCCTGGGCATCGATGATCGAGCCGCCGACCGGCTGCTGCGGGTTGCGCGGGGCGGGGCGGGGAGTGGGTTCACGGTGGGTTTGCAGGCTCATGGCCAATCTCCTCTACATCAGGTTCGTTGCAGTCTAGGCAGATCAGATGAAAGCCCGGTGACAGAGGCTGCGCGCGGCAGCGCCGAAGAACCGTCACCGAAGACAGACGACCAATGCCCTCGCAGATTGCATGCCAATCGCGTGGTCCCCGGTCGTTTGCTTGTCGTTATAGTGAGTGGAACCGTCGCTTCCCTGGTCCGACCCGGCATTGCGCCGGTGGTTCGAAGAAGTTTCCCTCGAGGTTGAGTATGGACAGGATTCGCATAGGGCTGATCATCAATCCGCTGGCCGGTATCGGCGGCCCGACCGCGCTCAAGGGCAGCGACGGCGTGGCCGAACTGGCCCTGGCGCGCGGCGCCGAACCACGAGCGGCGGAGCGCACGCGAGTCGCCCTGGAGCATCTGCTGCCGGTGCGCGAGCGCCTGGAGTTCCTCACGTTCCCCGGCGCCATGGGCGCCGAGCTGCTGGCGAACATGGGTTTCGGCCACCGCCTGGTCGGCGTGCTGGAAAAGGAGCAGAGCAGCGCGGCGGATACCCGTCATGCCGTACAGGCGCTGCAGGAGGCTGGCGTGGCGCTGATCCTCTTCGCCGGTGGCGATGGCACCGCGCGGGACGTGGCCGAAGTGGCCCGCGAGGGCCAGCCGGTGCTGGGCATTCCCGCCGGGGTGAAGATCCACTCCGGCGTCTATGCCATCAGCCCGCGTGCCGCCGGGGAACTGGCACGGCGACTGGTGGACGGCGGCCTGGTGCGCCTGACCCAGGGGGAAGTGCGCGATCTGGACGAAGCCGCACTGCGCGAAGGGCGCGTCGCTGCGCGCTGGTACGCCGAACTGACGGTGCCCGAGGAAGGCCACTTCATGCAGCACGTGAAGCAGGCCGGCATGGAAACCGAGGAACTGGTCCTGGCCGATCTCGCTGCCTGGCTGGAGGACAGCTGGGAAAACGGCGTGCGCTACGTCTTCGGCCCCGGCTCGACGCTGCATGGGCTGGCCGCCGACCTGCGCCTGGACACCACGCTGCTGGGCGTCGACGTGATCGAGAACGGTGAAGTGATCGCCCGCGATGTCACCGAGGCGCAGTTGTTCGAACTGGTGGACGGCCACCCGGCCTTCCTGCTGGTGACGGCCATTGGCGGCCAGGGACACATCCTCGGCCGTGGCAACCAGCAGATCAGCCCGCGGGTGTTGCGCGCCATCGGCATCGAACGGCTGCGGGTGATCGCCACCAAGCGCAAGCTCGGCACCCTGGAAGGCCGGCCGCTGCTGGTGGACAGCGGCGACGCCGAGCTGGACGCAAGCTTCCCCGCGGCCGTGCGGGTGTGGGCCGGTTACAAGGAGGAACTGCTCTATCCGCTGGGCTGGGGCAGCAAGGGCTGAAACCGCTCGAAGGCACGGTGGTGATTACCCGCGTTGCTGATCTAGACTCCTGCACTTCGTGAAAACGGGACGAGGAGCAGGGCCATGCATTCGGGCGGTTGTCTGTGCGGCGCAGTGCGTTTCGAGATCGATGGCGAACTGGCGCCTGTCCAGGTCTGCCATTGCAGCCAGTGCCGCAAGGCCCAGGGCGGGCCGTTCGCCACCAACATTCCCGTGGATCGCGCGGCGTTCCGTCTGCTCAGCGGTGAGTCGCAGCTGCGCGAGTTTCGCGCTACCCCGAATAAGAAACGCGTGTTCTGCAGCACCTGCGGCTCGCCGATCTACAGCGCCCGCGATGCCCTGCCGGAGACTTTGCGGGTGCGTGCGGGAACCCTGGACGAGCCGGTACGGACAAAGCTCGAAGCACATTATTACGTCGCGTCCCGCGCCAGCTGGTGGCCGCTGGAGGACAATCTGCCCCGTCACGAGGGTGCAAAACCAGGATGAATGAGCTGGCGCAGCCGCCAGCACTCAGGGAGTAGCAGGGTCAGTGGGAATGGAACGAAAATTTCGCGTGCTGGTGCTCGGTGGCTACGGCAACTTCGGCAGCCTGATCGTACGGCGTTTGAGCGGTATCGATGGAATTCGCGTACTGGTCGGCGGACGCGACCAGCGCCGCGCCAATGAACTGGCCGCGCAGGTGGGCGGCGAGGCGGTGTGCCTGGACATGAACCAGCCGACCCTGGCCGGCCGCCTCAACGAGCTGAAGGTGGACCTGGTGATCTCCACCGCCGGCCCCTTCCAGGGGCAGGATTACCGCGTCGCCCGTGCCGCCATCGGCGCCCGCGCGCATTACATCGACCTGGCGGACGCGCGCCAGTTCGTCTGCGGCATCCATGAACTCGACCGCGCCGCGCGCAGCGCCGGCGTGCTGGTCTGCAGCGGTGCCAGCTCCGTGCCTGCACTGGCCGCCTCGGTGATCGACGAACTGCTGCCGCGCTTCCAGCGGCTGGACAGCATCCACCATGGCATCAGCTCCTCGGCGAAGATTCCCGGCCAGGCCACCGTGTCCGCGGTGCTCGGTTACTGCGGCAAGCCGCTGCGGCAGTGGCGCCAGGGGCGCTGGCAGGACGTGCACGGCTGGCAGGGGCTCAATCGCCACCGTTTTCCCGCCCCCCTGGGCAAGCGCTGGCTGGCCCATTGCGATGTGCCGGACCTGGACCTTTTCCCGCAGCGCTATGTCGGTGTGCAGGACGTGCGTTTCTCCGCCGGCCTGGGGCTGCGGCTCACCCAGTTCGGCACCTGGGGCCTGTCCTGGCTGGTGCGCGCCGGCCTGGTGAAGGATGCTGCGCGACTGGGCGCCGGCCTGCACCGCATGGCCGTGGCCATGGAGCCGCTGGGCGATGGCCGCAGCGGCATGTTCGTCCAGCTGCACGGCCTTGACGGCGAAGGCAAGCCGCTGGCGCTGTGCTGGGAAATGCTCGCGCAGCGCGACCATGGCCCGAACATCCCCTGCATGGCGGCGGTGGCGCTGGCACGCAAGCTGGCCGCCGGGCAGCTGCGCCAACGCGGCGCCACGCCCTGTATCGGCCTGCTCAGCAAGGATGAGTACGTGGCTGAACTGGAGGGCCTGGATATCTCCCACGGCCTGCGCGAGCTGGCCGTGCATTGAGCATCGGGTGTTGCCCTGGCAACAGTCGATCAGCAACGCTGTTGCCTGAGTGACATGAGTTACCTCGGAAACCCCGCTCAAGTGCCCTGAAATCGCACATTTCCTTGTTGTTACGGCCCTTTCTGGGGTTGGTACGGCCCTTGCTCAAGGCCTCTGTACCTAGCGCAACAGTCAACAGGGAAAACCCATGACCAGCCCCATCAAAGTGGTCGCCGTCTCCGGCGGCACCTATCGCCCCTCGCGCACCCTGGTGCTCACCCAGGCCGTGCTGGACGCCCTCGGCGAGCAGCTTCCGGTAGACGCCCGAGTGATCGAACTGGCCGACATCGCCCGCCCACTGGGCGCCGCGCTGTCCCGCCAGGAACTCTCTGCCGAGCTGGAGGCCACCCTGCGCGAGATCGAGACCGCCGACCTGCTGGTCGTTGCCTCGCCGGTCTACCGCGGCTCCTATCCGGGCCTGCTCAAGCACCTGTTCGATCTGGTGGATATGAACGCCCTGATCGACACCCCGGTGCTGCTCGCCGCCACCGGTGGCAGCGAGCGCCACGCGCTGGTTCTCGACCACCAGCTGCGCCCGCTGTTCAGCTTCTTCCAGTCGATCACGCTGCCCATCGGCGTGTACGCCAGCGAGGCGGACTTCGCCAACTACCAGATCACCAGCGACACCCTGCGCGCTCGCATCCAGCTGGCCGCCGAACGTGCCGCACCGCTGTTCGCCCGCCCGCAACTGCGCAAGACCGCCTGAGGAGCCCTCGATGAACGTTTTCTGGTTCCTGCCCACCCACGGTGACGGCCACTTTCTCGGCACCAGCGAGGGCGCGCGCCCGGTGTCGCTGCCTTATCTCAAGCAGATCGCCCAGGCCGCCGACTCCCTCGGCTACTACGGCGTGCTGATTCCCACCGGCCGCTCCTGCGAGGATTCCTGGGTAGTCGCCTCTGCCCTTGCGCCGCTCACCGAGCGCCTGCGTTATCTCGTCGCAATCCGCCCGGGAATCATCTCGCCGACCGTCTCCGCACGCATGGCGGCGACCCTGGATCGCCTGTCCGGCGGGCGCCTGCTGATCAACGTGGTCACCGGTGGCGACCCGGACGAAAACCGTGGTGACGGCATCCACCTCAGCCACGCCGAGCGCTACGAAGTCACCGACGAATTCCTGCGTATCTGGCGCCGCGTGCTGCAGGGCGAATCCGTGGATTTCGCCGGCAAGCACCTGCAGGTGGAGAACGCCAAGGCGCTCTATCCGCCGATCCAGAAGCCGTACCCGCCGCTGTATTTCGGCGGCTCCTCCGCCGAAGCCCACGACCTCGCCGCCGAGCAGGTGGATGTCTACCTGACCTGGGGCGAACCGCCACAAGCGGTCGCGCAGAAGATCGCCGACGTGCGCGAGAAAGCCGCGAAGCAGGGCCGTACTGTGAAGTTCGGTATCCGCCTGCACGTGATCGTCCGCGAGACCGCCGAGGAAGCCTGGCAGGCCGCCGACAAACTGATCGCCAACATCTCCGACGAGACCATCGCCAACGCGCAGAAGTCCTTCTCCCGTTTCGACTCCGAAGGCCAGCGGCGCATGGCTGCGCTGCATGGCGGCCGTCGTGACCAGCTGGAGATCTACCCCAACCTCTGGGCCGGCGTCGGCCTCGTGCGCGGCGGCGCCGGCACCGCGCTGGTGGGGGACCCGCAGCAGGTCGCCGAGCGCATCAAGGAGTACGCGGACCTGGGGATCGACAGCTTCATCTTCTCCGGCTACCCGCACCTGGAAGAGGCCTACCGATTCGCCGAACTGGTCTTCCCGCTGCTGCCCGAACCCTATGCGAGCCTCGCCGGGCGCGGTGTGACCAACCTTACCGGGCCGTTCGGCGAAATGATCGCCAACGATGTGCTGCCCGGACGCAAGGCCGGCTGAGCCCCACCCACGACGTGCCGGGCAGGAGCCCGGCGCGCATTCAATCGAACAAAGAGGAAGCGAGCGTGAACGCCAAGACGCGTCTCGACGCACAGACATCCGGGCAGTTCGAAGCGACTCCCGAGCAGATTGCCCAACGCCTGGCCGCCGGTTTCGCCGAAACCGCCGCCGAGCGCGACATCCGTGGCGGTACGCCGAAGGCCGAGCGCGATGCGCTGCGCCAGAGCGGGCTGCTGTCGCTGATCATCCCCAGCGAATACGGCGGCCTGGGCGCCGACTGGAGCACCACGCTGGACATCGTTCGCCAGTTCGCCGTGGTCGATAGCTCCATTGCCCACGTGTTCGGCTTCCAGCACCTGATGCTGGCCACCGTGCGCCTGTTCTCGCGCCCCGAGCAGTGGCAGCCGTGGTTCGAGCTGACCGCGCGCAACCAATGGTTCTGGGGCAACGCCCTGAACCCGCTGGACACTCGCACGGTGTCGCGCAGCTTCGCCGGCTGGCGCGAGTTTTCCGGGCGCAAGAGCTTCTGCTCCGGCGCGCTGGATTCGGAAATGCTCATCGCCTCGGCGCTGGACGGCGAGGGCGGCAAGCTGCTGATCGCCGCAATTCCAACTGCGCGCAGCGGCATCAGCCTTGCTCACGACTGGGACAACATGGGCCAGCGCCAGACCGACAGCGGCAGCGCCACCTTCGAGCGCGTGCGCGTGGAGGAGAGCGAGCTGCTGCTCGATCCGGGCCCGCTGAGTACGCCGTTCGCTTGTCTGCGCCCGCTGATCGCGCAACTGATCTTCACCCATGTCTTCCTTGGCATCGCCGAAGGCGCGTTCGAGGAAGCGCGGCAGTACACGCTCAAGGAAGCTCGCCCGTGGTTCCGCTCCAACGCCGCCACGGTCAGCGAAGACCCTTACGTGCTCGCCCATTACGGCGAATTCTGGGTCGGCCTGGAAAGCACCCGCCTGCTGGTGCGCCGCGCCGCGCAACTGCTGGATGAAGCCTGGAACAAGGGCGCCGCGCTGGATGCCGAAGAGCGCGGCCGGCTGGCCGTGGCCATCGCCACCGCCAAGGTCGCGGCCACGCGCAACGGCCTGGAAATCTGCAACCGCCTGTTCGAGGTGACCGGCGCGCGCTCTACCCATGCCGCGCTGCGCATCGACCGCTACTGGCGCAATCTGCGCACCCAGACCCTGCATGACCCGGTGGACTACAAGGTCCGCGAGCTGGGCGACTGGGCGCTGAACCAGCAACTCCCGCAACCGACTTTCTACTCATGAATGCGACCACACCCGAAGGGCTGTTGACCCTGCCCAAGTCCCCCGCGCTGGCCACTTCCATCCGCGCCACGGCGCAGGTGTTCGAGGACCCGAAATCCCAGGCGCTGCTCGACCACCTGCAACAGGTCGCGCCCAGCGAGGCGAGCGTGTTGATCATCGGCGAGACCGGCACCGGCAAGGAGCTGGTGGCGCGGCACATCCACAACCTCAGCGCGCGGCGCAGCGGCCCATTCGTGGCGGTGAACTGTGGCGCCTTCTCCGAATCCCTGGTGGAGGCCGAGCTGTTCGGCCACGAGAAGGGTGCCTTCACTGGCGCCCTGGCGGCCAAGGCCGGTTGGTTCGAAGAGGCCAACGGCGGCACGTTGTTTCTCGATGAGATCGGCGACTTGCCGATGCCAATCCAGGTCAAGCTGCTGCGCGTCCTGCAGGAGCGCGAAGTGGTGCGCCTCGGTTCGCGCAAGAGCATCCCGATCAACGTGCGGGTGCTGGCGGCCACCAACGTGCAGTTGGAGAAGGCGATCAACGCCGGGCATTTCCGCGAGGACCTCTACTACCGGCTCAACGTGGTCAGCCTGGAGCTTTCACCGTTGCGCGAGCGCCCCGGCGACATCCTCCCGCTGACCCGCCATTTCATCGCCGAGTACAGCCGGCGCCTGGGCTACGGCCAGAGCCAGCTCAGCGCCGAAGCAGCGCAGAAGCTGCGCAGCTATTCCTGGCCGGGGAATATCCGCGAGCTGGAAAACGTCATCCACCACACCTTGCTCATCTGTCGCGACGGCGTGGTGCGCGCGGAAGACTTGCACCTGTCCAACCTGCGCATCGAGCGCAGCGATGAGCCACGGCTGGAATCCCTCGGTGCCGAGCAGATTCTCCAGCAGGCATTCCAGCGCCTGTTCGAGGAGCAGGGCGGCAACCTGCACGCGCGGGTGGAGGATGCACTGCTGCGCGCGGCCTATCGCTTCTGCCACTGCAACCAGGTGCACACCGCCAACCTGCTGGGCCTGAGCCGCAACGTCACGCGCACGCGGCTGATCGAGATCGGCGAACTGGTGGTGAACAAGCGCCGAGGCGCGGCGGTGATCGATCCGCAGCGAGGCGTGCGGCTGTCGATCTAGGCCCGTCTATTTGGAGGTATTCGCCGCGGGCAACTGATCCACGGCAACGAAACGGGCCAGTGGCCAGCCTAGACTCCGGGACCGCCCATCCCAAGCGAAAGGAGTCACCCATGCAC
This sequence comes from Pseudomonas multiresinivorans, assembly GCF_012971725.1. Lineage (NCBI taxonomy): Bacteria > Pseudomonadati > Pseudomonadota > Gammaproteobacteria > Pseudomonadales > Pseudomonadaceae > Pseudomonas > Pseudomonas multiresinivorans. Next base: position 4,005,748 of record NZ_CP048833.1, on the reverse strand, counting down.
GTGGACATCGCCATCGTCGGCGCCGGCCCCGCCGGGCTTTGCCTGGCCCGCTCGCTGTCGGGCAATGGCCTGTCGATCCTGCTGATCGACCGCCAGCCGCTGGCCGCCGTTGCCGAACCCGCCGAGGATGGCCGGGAGATCGCCCTGACCCACGCTTCACGCGCCGAGTTGCAGCGCCTGGGCATGTGGTCGCGGATCGACCCGCAGGAAGTCTCGCCGCTGCGCGATGCCCAGGTGCTCAACGGTCCGTCGCTGTTCACCCTGCGCATCGAGGCGGAACAGGCCGGGGCCGAACAGTTGGGCTACTTCGTGTCGAACCAGATGATCCGCCGCGCGGCCTTCGATGCGGTGCACGAGTGCGCTGACGTTTCGCTGGTCTGCGGCCGTGCGCTGCGCTCGCTGCGTGTCGAACAAAATGGCGTGGACCTGACGCTGGACGACGACAGCCGTGTCCATGCGCGCCTGCTGGTCGCCGCCGACAGCCGCTTCTCCGAGACGCGGCGGATGCTCGGCATCGGCGCGCACATGGAAGACTTCGGCAAGACCATGATGGTTTGCCGCATGGCCCACGAAAAGCCGCATCACAACGTCGCCTGGGAATGGTTCGGCTACGGCCAGACCCTGGCGCTGCTGCCGATCAACGGCGACCGCTCCTCCGTGGTGCTGACCTTGCCGCAGCGCGAGATGGCGCCGCTGCTGGAGATGGACGAGAAAGCCTTTGCCCACGAAATGGAACGTCGCTTCGACCGCCGCCTGGGAGGGATGGAGCTGCTCGGCCCGAGGCACAGCTACCCGCTGGTGGGCGTCTTCTCCGACCGCTTCGTCGGCCCGCGCAGCGCGCTGATCGGCGATGCCGCCGTCGGCATGCACCCGGTGACGGCGCACGGCTTCAACTTCGGCCTGCAGAGCCAGCGCCGGCTGGCCAATGAGATCCTCGCGACCCACCGCCGTGGCGGCGATATCGGTGGCGTCTGGCCGCTGCGCCGCTACGCGATGAGCCACCGTCTGGCGACCTGGCCGCTGTACCAGGCGACCCGATTGATCGTCGGCATGTACACCGATCCGCGCCCGCCGGTGCGCCTGTTGCGCAATGCCGGCCTGCGCCTGGCGCAGAACCTGCCGCCGCTGCGCACGGCGATTGCCAAGCACCTGACCCAGGGCGCGTAAGGGCGCGAACCAACGCCTGCTTGTGATGCCGCCTGGAAACGATCGCGGACGGAGTCCGCTCCTACACCGTGCTCACCGGATGCGTAGGAGCGGACTCTGTCCGCGATTGATTTCCGCCCACGCCGAACCGCCGGTGATCACGCCGCCTCGGTCCGCCGCGCCTTCTTCTGCTCCAGCTCGCGCACCAGCGGCAGTACCTTCTCGCCGAAGTAGCGCACCTCTTCCTGGAAGTGCAGGAAGCCCGCCAGCACCAGGTCCACGCCCACTGCCTTGAGCGCGACGATGCGTTCGGCGATCTGCTGCGGCGTGCCGATCAGGTTGGTCTTGAAGCCGTCGTTGTATTGCACCAGGTCTTCGAAGCTGGACTTGGCCCAGTTGCCTTCGCCTTCCGGTGAAGCCGCCCCGGCCTGTTTCGCCGCGTGGCCGAAGGCATTCACCGCTTCCGGGTCGGCCTTGTCGATGATCTCGGCGAGTACCGCGCGGGCTTCTTCCTCGGTGTCGCGGGCGATGACGAAGGCGTTCACCCCGATCTTCACCGAATGGCCGTTGGCGGCGGCCTTCTCGCGGATGTCGTCCACCTGGGCCTTGATACCTTCGACGCTGTTGCCGTTGGTGAAGTACCAGTCGGAGACGCGCGAGGCCATGTCCCGCGCGGCGCGCGAGCTGCCGCCCTGGAAGATTTCCGGATGCGGACGCTGGATCGGCTTGGGTTTGAGGTTGTAGTCGTGGAAGCGGTAGAAGTCGCCCTTGAAGGTGAAGTTGTCCTGGGTCCAGATGCCCTTCAGGGCGCGAATGAATTCCTCCGAGCGACGGTAGCGCTCATCGTGCTCCAGCCACGGCTCGCCGATGGCCTGGAACTCGCCCTTGAACCAGCCGCTGACGATGTTCACGGCGATGCGTCCGGCGGTGAGCTGGTCGATGGTGGCCAGCTGCTTGGCGGCCAGCGAGGGCGTCCAGGGGCCGGGGAGGATGGCGGCGATCACCTTGAGCTTTTGCGTGGCGCCCAGTAGCGCGTGGCTGAAGGCGACGGACTCATGCTGGTTCTCGGCGCCGTAGCCGGCGGTGAAGCGAATCTGTGTCAGCGCGTAGTCGAACCCGGCGTCCTCGGCGATGCGCGCCAGTTCGCGGTTGTAGTCGATGTCCCAGTGGGTGCGCTGTTCGATCTTGCTGACGACCAGGCCGCCACTGACGTTGGGCACCCAGTAGGCAAAGCGGATCGGTGGTTGGCTCATGGCGCGGCTCCTCGTTGCTGTACGGCGGCGAAGGTGCCGCAACATGATCAGAGCGAAAGCCGTGCCATGGGGGGAAACTCCAGCCTGATCAGTAGCTTGCCGATTCGCCGGGACAGCAGTGGGTGTTTTGCCGGGAGCAATGCTGCTGGCCGGGTGTTGGCCAGGCAACAGTGGCGGGTGCGACAACCGGCCCCTGAGCAGGCTTGGGGAAGGCTGTCAGAATTCCTCGTTCACCTGCTCCCAGAAGCAGGGACCTCCTGCGTGCGAATCCATAACAGAAGAAATCCAGGGGGCACCATCATGGCCATCAGTTCCAGCGATATCTGCAACGCCGCCGAGGGCCTGTCCGGCTTCGTCGGCTTCAATCTCAAGACCGGCAAGTACATCGTGCGCTTCAGCGAGGATTCCTTCGGCATGGACGTGGCCGAGGACAGTATCCGTCCGGCGTGCGAGTTCGTCTGGGCACCCAGGAGCGGCGAGGTGATGACCTTGAGCAGAGAGTGCCTGCAGATCCTCGCCGAGCAGAATATCCACGACAGGCTGAACCTCAACGAGGCGTTGCTCACCTATCTGCGCCGCACCGATCTGCCGGAGATCGCCGCCGAGCGTCGGCTGAAGTGATCACCACGCCCGGGCGCCGGGCGTTCGCAGGGGCGGGGAGCGCCGGGTTGCGCGAAGCCGGGGAGGGGTTCGCGGGCTCGCTCCTGCAGGGTACGAGATAGCAGGATACGTAGGAGCGGGCTCCGTCCGCGATAGGTCCGCATCGCGCGGAGACCATCGCGAACAGAGTCCGCTCCCACGCTCATTGCACCTTACTGAGCCAGCTCCTTGCGCAGGTCCGCCACCTGGCTGGCGCTCACCGGCGTCGCCGCGTTGCCCCAGGTGTTGCGCACGTAGGTCAGTACCTTGGCGACCTTGTCGTCGTCGAGGTTCCAGGCGAACGAGGGCATGGCCGGCGCCGTCGGGGCGGCGTCAGTGCTTCCGGCGCGGCTGCCGGCCAGCACCACGCGGATCAGCGAGGTGGGGTCGTCGTTGTTGACCAGGGGGGCAGCGGCCAGGGTCGGGAACAGGTTCTTCACGCCTTCGCCGTTGCTCACATGGCAGGCGGAGCAGCGGTCCGCGTAGATCGCCTTGCCCGCCACCATGGCGGCGTCGTCCGCCGCCACGGGTGGGGGAGCGGCCTTGCCGGGGGCGCCATCCTTGAGATACACGGCGACCGCCATCAGGTCTTCGTCGCTCCAGTGCTGGGTGGAATTCTCCACCGCTTCGGCCATCGGGCCGGAGGCGATGTCGAAGCGGTTGGAGCCGGTTTTCAGGTACTGCACCAGGTCCTGCGTGCTCCACTGGCCGATGCCGCTGTGCGGGTTGGCGGTGATGTCCGGGGCGACCCAGCCCTGCAGGTTGGCGCCGGCGAGGAAGCGCTCATTGTCGTCGCCGCCGATCAGGTTCTTCGGCGTATGGCAGGTGCCGCAATGGCCGAGGCCCTCCACCAGGTAGGCGCCACGGTTCCACTGCGCCGACTTGTCTGGCTTGGGAACGAACTCGCCCTGGGTGAAGCTCAGCCAGTTCCAGCCGATCAGGCTGGTACGCACGCTGAAGGGGAAGGGCAGCTGGTTGGTTTCCACCGGGTTGCGCACCGGTTGCAGGGTCTGCAGGTAGGCCCAGAGCGCCCGGTTGTCCTCGCGGCGTACCTTGGTGTACGCGGTGAACGGCATGGCGCCGTACAGGCGTTTGCCGCCGCGGCTGTGACCGGTGGACATCACCGCCTGAAAGTCCTCGAAGCTCCAGCGTCCCAGGCCGGTGTCCGGGTCAGGGGTGATGTTGGCGCCGACCAGTTTGCCGAACGGTGTCTCGATGGCCACGCCGCCGGCGAACGGCGCGCCGCCGGGCAGGGTGTGGCAGGCGGTGCAGTCGCCGACGACGGCGAGATAGCGACCCTTTTCCACCAGGTTGTAGGAGTCCGCGCCCGTTCCTGCACTGGCTTGCTGCAGGTTCAGGCCCAGCAGGGCGAGGGTGCCGATGCGAAGGAGAGTCTTCATGCGCTGATCATCTCCCCGGGGCGTTTCAGGTATAGCCTGCGGATCGCATCGGCGGCCTTGAAGGCCAGTGCGCCGACAGTGCCGGTAGGGTTGTAGCCGGGGTTCTGCGGGAAGGCCGAGGAGCCCACCACGAACAGGTTGGGCACGCCCCAGACCTGCAGGTGCTTGTTCACCGAGCTGTTCTTCGGGTCGGCGCCCATGATGAAACCGCCGACGATGTGCGAAGACTGGTAAGAGGTATTCGACCAGGGGCCTTTGCGCGGTGCCGGGACTATCTGCTGCGGGTTCATGCTGCGGGCGATCTCTGCCACCTTGTCGGTGCAGTACTGCGCCATCCGCAGGTCGTTTTCCGGGAAGTCGAAGGTGATGCGCAGCAGCGGCCGACCGTGGGGGTCGTTGTAGTTGGGGTCCAGCGACAGGTAGTTGCTGCGCGTGGTGTAGCTGCTGGCCTCACAGCCGATGGACATGTTGCTCAGGTAGCTCTCTACCGTGGCCTTCTTCCATTGGGAGCCCCAGGCGGGCGTACCGGGCGGAACCGGCCGCGAGTCGATGGGGGCGGCGCCGATTGGGGTCACGCGGGTGCTGCCGCCGCCGACGAAACCCAGTCCGGAGTGGTCGAAGTTGTCGTTGTTGAACTCGTCGATGCCCATGCCGATGGCGCCGCCACCGATGAAGGGATTGAAGTTCTTGTCCTTGAAGAACAGCTTGACGCTGTTGGCCGTCTGGTAGGCGAAGTTGCGCCCGGTGGTGCCGGTGTTGGCGATCGGGTTGTAGGGCTCGCCGACGCCGGAGAGCAGCATCAGCCGCACGTTCTCGAAGATGAACGCGGCGACCACCACGATCTCTGCCGGCTGTTCCCATTCCTCACCGCTGGAGTCGACGTAGACGATACCGGTGGCACGGGAACCGGTGCTGTCCATAGTCACCTTGAGCACTTCGGAGTTGGTCCTGGCGGTGAAGTTGGGTTTGCGGATCAGCGCCGGCAGGACGTTGACGATGGCGCTGGCCTTGGAATAGTTGGCGCAGCCGTAGTTGGTGCAGAAGCCGCAGAAGGTGCAGGGCCCCATGGTCACGCCCAGCTGGTTGGTGTAGCCCTGGGAGGCCAGTGCCGAGGGCACCGGGAAGGGTTTGTAGCCCAGGTTGCGCGCCGCTTCGGCGAACAGCGTCGGGGCGTAGGTCTGTGCGGTGGGCGGGTTGGGGTACTCGCGCGAGCGCGCGCCTTCGAAGGGGTTGCCGCCTTCGACGAGGGTGCCGCCGAGGTTGCCGGCCTTGCCGGAAACGCCGGCGAGCCGCTCGAAGGCGTCGTAGTGCGGCTCCATTTCCTCCCAGGTGGTGCCCCAGTCCTGCAGGGTCAGCTCTTCGGGCACTTCCTTGCCGTAGCGCTCCTTCAGGTGGCTGGCCAGGCGGAATTCCTCGGGCTGGAAGCGGAAGGTGATGCCGGCCCAGTGGTTGCCTGCGCCGCCGGTGCCGTTGCCGGGGTGGAACGAACCCCAGACGCGCATCGGCAGGGCGGTCTCCGACTCCTTGTTGCGCATCGTGCAGGTGTTCTGCCGGGTGCGCAGCATCAGCTCCTGGCGGCGGTTGTAGCGCAGTTCGTCGGCGGCCGAGGCGAGGTTGAAGTCGCTGGCGGTGTCGCGCCAGGGGCCGCGTTCGAAGCCGATCACAGCGAGGCCGGCGTCGGCCAGTTCGTGGGCGATGATGGAGCCCGCCCAGCCGAGCCCGACAACCACGACGTCGGTGGAAGGTAGTTTCTTGGCCATGGCGTTGTTAACCCTTCTTGGTCCAGGCGGAGCTGCCGACGATGGAGAGCGGCACGAGATTCAGCTTCTGGTTGTGCAGGCTGATGTAGTCGCGGTAGTCGTAGCGCGCGCCGGGGAAGCCGAGCATCTTCCACGACACCATGTCGCGATTTCCGCCATAGATGGGGTCGGCGAAGAAGCCTTCCATGGTGTTGTCCAGCACCTGCTGGAAGAACGCCTTGGCGTCGATGCCGTCGAGGGCGATGGCGCCTTTTTCCAGGTCGGCCAGCACCTGGTCGCGCTGTTCGCCGGGCAGGGCGCTGAACGGCTTCTGGAACTTGCCCTGGCAGTACTTGCCCAGCGCGGCCAGGCCGATGCGATAGCGCTCGCGTGGCACCAGTGGCGACTGGTCGGCCTGGGCCGGCGTGCCCGGCGTGAAGGGCCCGGTCATGTACAGGCGGCCAAAGTCGCCGTAATCGCTCACCAACTGGCGGTCGATGAACACTGCGCAACCGGCGTCCTTGCCGCTGACGCTCAGGTCATCGGCAGGAATCAGTTGCTCGACAATGGCTTCCACCTCGGTGGCTTCCTCGGTGGTGAAGAACTGCCAGCCGGGGCTGTCGTAGTGCAGCGGGCCGTTGTGGTCGAAGGGCAGCCATTTCGGCGTGCCGATCACGGTGGCGGCCTGGGTGCTGGCGGCGGCGCCCACGGCCAGGGAGGCGGCGGACGACTTCAACAGCTGACGCCGGGTGAATCCCTTGGGGTGTTCGGTCATTTCGGCTCCTGAGGCAGCACCCCGTCCGCTCGTTATCGAGGTGGCAGGGACGGGTAGTGCCAGGTCAGTTCACGGTGATCTGCGCTCGCGGCAGGTGCCGCATGAGCGGAGCGAGGGTGCGAAGTCGCCCCGTCGGGGCGCTGTGCAGATCGGCTGAACGGGTCCTTCGCCCAGGTGGAATCTGCGATTCGTCTTCTCCACGCGCGTTTTTAGACTAGAGGCCGTAACAGAATGTTGCAGGTTTTTCGTGGCAAAGGTTTATTGCGGATATTGATAAAGTCCGCGTCGTAGAGCCACTCCTGGCTGGCCAGGTGGGTAGGAGCGGACTCGGTCCGCGATGGTCTCCGACGCAATGCGGGCCAATCGCGGACGGAGTCCGCTCCTACGCTCGCGTCATGCCATCGTGCGGATCAGAGGAACATGCCGCCCGACGCTTCCACGCGCTGGCCGTTGATCCAGCGGCCGCCGTCGGAGAGCAGGGCCGCGATCACCGCGCCGATGTCATCCGGCAGGCCGACACGGCCCAGGGCGGTGTTGCCGGCGATCTGCTGGTTCAGTTCGGCGTTATCGCGCACCCGGCCGCCACCGAAATCGGTCTCGATGGCGCCAGGGGCGAGGATGTTCACGGCAATGCCGCGCGCGCCCAGTTCTTTCGCCTGGTACTTGGTCAGCGTCTCCATCGCGCCCTTCATGGTCGCGTAGGCGGCGTAGCCGGGCAGGGAGAAACGCGTCAGGCCGCTGGAGACGTTGAGGATGCGCCCGCCGTCGGCAATCAGCGGCAGCAGCTTCTGGGTCAGGAAGAACGGGCCCTTGAGCTGGATGTTCATCAACTGGTCGAACATCTCCTCGCTGGTCTCGGCGAAGCTGGCGTAGAGGCCGATGCCGGCGTTGTTCACCAGGAAGTCGAAGTTCTGGCGGCCAAACGTCTCGCCCAGGGTGGCGCGGATCTGTTCGGCAAAGGCAGCAAAGCTGGCGCTCTCCGCCACATCCAGGCGCAGCATCACGGCGCGGCCGCCGTGCTGCTCGATCTCGGTGGTGACGGCCTGGGCCTCGTCGGCCTGGCTACGGTAGGTGCCGATGATGTCGACGCCTGCGGCGGCGAGGTGCAGAGCGGCGTTGCGGCCAAGGCCACGGCTGGCGCCGGTGATGAGAGCGATCTTGCGGGTCATGGCGAAGCTCCTTGTTGCGGTAGCTGGCGGGTGGGATTGAGGGAAAGCTTATTGTTCGAGTGGATAGTGATAAACCGGCAAAAATCGGAAATACTGGTCGGCATGAACGAACAATGATCCGCGAACAACAGGCCTGCCCATGATCCGCCCCGACCTGCTGCGTACTTTCGTCCGCGTTACCGAACTGGCCAGCTTCACCCAGGCTGGCGAGCAACTCGGCCTGCCGCGCTCCACCGTCTCCGAGCACGTGCAGGCGCTGGAGGAGCTGCTGGGCACGCGCCTGCTGCAGCGCACCACTCGGCGCGTCACCGCAACCCAGGACGGCCTGGTGCTCTACGAACGCAGCAAGGACATGCTGGCCCAGCTGGACGAGTTGCAGGGCCTGTTCCGCCAGGACGACGAAGCCCTCGGCGGCCGCCTGCGGGTAGACATGCCGACGGTGATGGCGCGCAAGCTGGTGATGCCACGCCTGGGCGAATTCCTTGCGCGGCACCCGGCGCTGGAGCTGGAGGTGAGCTGCACCGACCGCCGTGTCGATCTGGTGCGCGAGGGCTTCGATTGCGTGGTGCGGGTCGGTGCGGTGAACGATCCGTCTGTGGTGGCGCGCACCCTTGGGCAGTTCCCTCAGGTGACCTGCGCCAGCCCGTCCTACCTCGCCGCACATGGCACCCCGCAATCACTGGACGACCTTGCGGGGCACCAACTGATCCATTACGTGACGGTGCTGGGCGCCCGGCCGCCAGGCTTCGAGTACCTGCATCAGGGCGAGGTGCGCTACATACCGATGGGCGGAGCGTTGTCGGTGAACAACGCCGAGGCCTACGAGAGCGCGGCCATGGGTGGGCTGGGGATCATCCAGGTGCCGGTCCATGGCGTGCTGGATGACCTGGAGGTGGGGCGTCTGGTGCAGGTGCTGGGGCACATTCCGCTGCCACCCATGGAAATCTCCCTGCTCTACGCGCACCGCCGCCTGCCGCAGCGGGTTCGCGCCTTCATGCAGTGGCTGACGCAACTGCTGGGCGAGCCCGGTGTGCTGGGTTCGCCCGTGATCGCCAGGCCCTAGCTGGCCCAATCGGAATTCAGGATCACCTCGCAGAAGTTGCCGCGCACGAAGTTCGCATCCTTCATGGCCAGCACGTCGGCCTTGACGTTGCCGAAGGTGGTTTCCGGCTTGGTTTTGATGCCGTCGTAGAAGGCTTGAAGGATGTCCTGCTTGAACTGCCCGCCGCGCGGGTGGGCGGCGACCACGGCGTCACGCTGGGCGTCGGGGAACTGCTCGTAGGCGATGCCCAGCACGTCCATTTCAACGCCGGCCGTGACCAGGGCGATCTCCGGCCTCATGTGCTGCGGAATGCCCGGCGTGGTGTGCAGGGCGATGGCCGTCCACACGGTGTCGATGTCGCTTGCGGCGATGCCATGGCTGCGCAGGAATTCGGCGGCGCAGTCGGCGCCGTCCACTTCGAAGCGTTCGCACTGGCTGCAATAGCGCGGCATCAGGCCCATGTCGTGGAACATCGCGCCGGCGTACAGCAGTTCGGCGTCGAACTTCAGGCTCTTGCGTGCACCGGTCAGCGCGCCCCAGTAATAGACGCGGGATGAGTGGTGGAAGAGCAGCGGGGTGGCGTTGTCGCGGACCATCTCGGTGATGGCCTTGGCGAGGCTGCTATCGGGGACTTTGACGCCGTTCAGGTCGAGGCTCATGGCGGGCTCCAGGGCTGGGTTTCCAGGGTGCGGCGCGGGCTGCGTCGCGGTTACATCCATTGGAAATCCACGGCCTTGCGCGGACAACGAGAGCGAGGGAGCGAATCCGGACAGCCAGCGTTCGTTTGCTGCCAACGGCGACTTTTCGTGCCTGCCGGCCTTGATGCGTCTGACGGAAAACTTGTCGTTTTTCATCAAGAGCCGCCGCAGGTGTGCCCCTAGATTTGTCCTCGAACCGAGCCGCCGGCCCATGAGCCGGCCACGCCAGAAGAAGCCGAGGAGAGTCGAACATGTCGTCCATCGAGAGTCTGAAACTGCGTACTTCCATTGACGGCTGGGACCACCAGGACCCGGAACAGGCCTTCACCCTGCCGTCGCGCTATTTCTTCGACGAGGCGCTGTTCAAGGCCGAGCGCGACAACATCTTCCTGCGCTCCTGGCACGTAGCCGGGCACCTGAGCGAGTTCGCGGAAATCGGGCAGTATGTGGTCTGCGACCTGTTCGACCAGAGCATCGTCATCGCCCGCAGCCGCAGTGGCGACATCCGCGCCTTCCACAACGTCTGCCAGCACCGCGGCAATCGTCTGCTGGAGGAGCGTCGCGGCAACACCGGTGGCATCGTGCGCTGCGCCTATCACTCCTGGTGCTACGAGATGGATGGTGCGCTGCGCAGTGCGCCGCGCTGCGAGCGCATCAAGAACTTCGACAAGGAAGAATTCGCCATCCCGCAGGTGCGCCTTGAAGAGCTGGGCGGCTTCCTCTACTTCAACCTCGACCCGAGCGCGCCGTCACTGGCCGAGCTGTTCCCCGGCGCCGACGAGGAGATGCACCGGGTGTTCCCGAACCTCGCCGACATGCGCCTGATCGAAGAGGCAGATGTCGTGGTCCCGGCCAACTGGAAGGTGATCATGGACAACTCCATCGAGGGCTATCACTTCAAACTCTCCGGGCCCTGCCACATCGACCTGGCCAAGCTGATCGACTTCAAGGGCTACCGCCTGACCAAGCGCGACAACTGGTGGACCTACATCGCCCCGGCCAACCTCGAAGCAGGCGAGGCTTACGGGGTGAAACTGCGCAGCGACCTGAACCCCGACGAGTGCTTCTTCAACATCGGCATGTGGCCGAACAACACCTTCTACACCTTCCCGTTCTCCGAGTTCCTCGGCACCTTCATCATGATTCCGCTCGACGCCGAGCGCTCGCTGCTGCGCTTTGGCTACTACTCGGCGAACGAGCAGACCGCCGAGGTGAGCAAGGCCTGCATGCGCTGGATGAACGAGGAGCTGGGGCCCGAGGACATCGCCCTGAACATCAGCGTGCAGAAGGGCCTGCACTCCATGGGCTACGACCAGGGCCGCTACATGATCGACGCCGAGCGCAGCAACGAGAGTGAACACCTGGTGCACCACTTCCACCGCCTGGTGTTCCAGGGCATCCACGGCGCGCAGCTCTGAGGGATGGCCATGGACTACGACTACGTCATCGTTGGCGCGGGCTCGGCCGGCTGCGTGCTGGCCAACCGCCTGGGCGCCGATCCGGCCGTGCGCATCCTGTTGCTGGAGGCGGGGCTGGCCGACAAGAGCTGGACCATCGACATGCCCTCGGCGGTGGGCATCGTGGTCGGCGGTACACGTTACAACTGGAGCTACAGCAGCGAGCCGGAGCCGTACCTGGATGGCCGACGGATCGCCACGCCGCGCGGGCGTACGCTGGGCGGGTCGTCGTCGATCAATGGCATGGTCTACATCCGTGGCCACGCCCGCGACTATGACGGCTGGGCGGCGCAGGGCTGCGAAGGCTGGGACTACCAGCGCGTGCTGCCGTACTTCATTCGCTCGGAGAACCATGCCAGTGGCGCCGACGATTACCACGGCGCGGCCGGGCACCTGCATGTCACGCCGGGCGAAATCGATACGCCATTGTGCGCGGCCTTCGTCGCGGCGGGCGAGGAGGCGGGCTACGGGCGCAGCAGCGATCTCAATGGCCATCGCCAGGAGGGCTTCGGCCCGGTGGACCGTACCACGCGGCAGGGCAGGCGCTGGAGCACGTCGCGCGGGTATCTGGGCGAGGCATTGGGGCGCGGCAACGTCACCGTCGCCACGGGGGCGCTGGCGTTGCGCATTCTCTTCGAGGGAGATCGCGCGGCAGGCGTGGAGTACGAGCAGAATGGCCAGGCACTGACCGCCGGTGCAAGCCGCGAAGTATTGCTGACGGCGGGGGCGATCAATTCGCCGCATCTGCTATTGCTCTCGGGCATCGGCCCGGCGGACGAACTGCGCCAGTTGGGCATCGCGGTGAAGCACGACCTGCCCGGCGTCGGCCGGCGCCTTAACGATCACCCCGACAGCGTCGTGCAGTTCATCTGCAAGGCACCGGTGTCGATCTACCCCTGGACCTGCGCGCCGGGCAAATGGTGGATCGGCGCGCGTTGGTTCGCCACCCATGACGGGCTGGCGGCGAGCAACCATTTCGAGGCGGGCGCTTTCATCCGCTCCCGCGCGGGAGTCGAACATCCCGATCTGCAACTGACCTTCATGCCGCTGGCGGTGCAGCCGGGCAGTGTGGCGCCGGTGCCGGACCACGCCTTCCAGGTACATATCGACCTGATGCGGCCCACCAGCCTGGGCAGCGTCACCCTGCGCAGCGCTGAGCCCCGGCAAGCGCCGCGCATCCTCTTCAACTACCTGCAGACCGAGCAGGACCGCGCCGACATGCGCGCCGGCGCCCGTCTGGTGCGCGAACTGGTGCGCCAGCCGTCGATGCGCGGGCTGGCGGGCGAAGAGCTGACGCCCGGCCCGCTGGCCCACAGCGACGCCGAGCTGGACGCCTGGGCGCGGCGCGTTACCGAGACCGGCTACCATGCCAGCGGTACCTGCAAGATGGGGCTGGCCAACGATCCCGAGGCGGTGGTCGATCCGCAGCTACGCGTGCATGGCCTGCGGGGTTTGCGGGTGGTGGACGCATCGATCATGCCGAGCATCGTCAGCGGCAACACCAATGCGCCGACAGTGATGATCGCGGAGAAAGCCAGCGATATGATCCGGGGGTTGCCGCCGCTGCCGGCGGCCAATGTCCCGGTGTGGCTGCATCCGCAGTGGCAGCACCAACAGCGCTAAGGAGAGTCGATGGCCAGTGTTGCACCGCCTTCCCGGTTCCGCCGCGAACCTTTGCGCGTGGGCCTGCTGCTGTTGCCGTCATTCCCCGGCCTGGGGCTGGCGGCGGTGGTGGAACCGCTGGCCATCGCCAACTGGCTGGGCGGCGAGGCGCTGTTCGAGTGGCAGTTGCTGTCGCTGGACGGCGAGCCTGTCACCGCCAGCAACGGCCTGACCAGCACGGTCCACGAGGCCATCGACCCGGAGCGGGGCTGGGATGCCTGCTTCGTCATCGCCAGTTTCGACGTGCACAAGCATGCGCGCAATCGCCCGCTGAAAAGCTGGCTGCGCCGCCAGGCAGCGTTCGGCGCGACGCTGGCGGGCATCGAGACCGGCACCGAACTGCTGGCCGCGGCGGGAGTGCTGGATGGCTTCCCGGCGGCGGTGCACTGGGACAACCTGCAGGGCTTCCAGGAGAGTTACCCGAAGGTCCAGGCCCGCGCGCAGCTCTACACCCTCGACCGCCAGCGCCTGACCTGCGCGGGTGCCAGCGCCATCCTCGACCTGATGCTGGGCTGGATCGCCCAGCGGGTGGACGCCGACCTGTCGCGGGAGATCGCAATGCACCTGTTGCTGGGCGAAACCCGCGAGCCCGGTGCGCATCAGTTGCAGGGCCGGCAAAGCGACGCCCACGCCCACGGCGGCAAGGTACGCCGCGCCATCACGCTGATGGAGCAGGCGCTGGAGGAACCGCTGGAATGCGACGCCATTGCCGAGCGCGTCGGCCTGTCGCGCCGCCAGCTGGAGCGGCAGTTCAAGCAGCACACCGGGTTGTCGCCGCTCAAGTACTACATCGTCCTGAGGCTGGGCCGTGCCCATAGCCTGCTGCAGCAGACGCGCCTGAGCGTGGCGCAGGTCGCGGCGAGTTCCGGCTTCGGTTCGCTGGAGCATTTCTCCCGCGCGTACCGCGCGCATTTCGGTTGCCCGCCCAGTGCGGACCGCACCCAGACCTATACTGCGCCGGTGATGCGCCAGCCGCTGGGGCGCGATAACTGACGGCGTAAAGGCTTTTCGTAGGAGCGAGCTTGCTCGCGAACCGCCGGAAGCACCGGGTCACCGGCGAACGGTTCGCGAGCAAGCTCGCTCCTACAGGTGCCTGTCAGCCCGCGAAGGTGGGTTCGCTCTCCATCAGCATCTCCCGCAGCGCCGCGAAATGCCGCTCGGCGAACCCCGGATACTCCAGCCACTGGCGCATGGTCTTGCGTGCGACCTCGTCGCTGGCGATGCGCAGCGGGCGGCCGGTGGCCAGGGCGGTGAGGTAGGTTTCGCAGGCGCGCTCGAAGTAGTACAGGTCATCGAAGGCCTGGGCCACGCTGGGTGCGGCCACCAGCACACCGTGGTTGCCCATCAGCAGGATCGGCTTGTCGCCCAGCAGGCGGCTGACGCGTTCGGCCTCGTCGCCCAGGCCCATGCCGTCGAAGCCCTCGTCGATGGCCACGCGCTCGAAGAAGCGCATGCTGTTCTGCTCGATGGGCGGCAGGCGCGAGTCGGCCAGGCAGGCGAGGGCGGTGGCGTATTTCGAATGCACATGCAGGATGCAGCGTGCCTGCGGGTTGTTGCGGTGCAGTGCGCCATGCAGCGCCCAGGCGGTGATATCCGGCGCGTCCGGGCGGTCGAGCGCCTCGGGGTCGTCCGCGTGCAGGCGCAGCAGGTCGCTGGCGCGTATCTGCGAGAAGTGCCGGCCGTAGGGGTTGATGAGGAAGTCGCGGCCATCGGCAGACAGGACCAGGCTGAAGTGGTTGGCGATGGCTTCGTGCAGGTTCAGGCGTGCGACCCAGCGAAAGGCGCAGGCGAGGTCGATGCGGCCCTGGCGTTCCAGGCCGGTGTCGAGGGTGCGGCTGGCAAGCGTTGGCATGGCGGCTCCGGGAGCAATGCCCGTGCCGGGCTGGCCGGGCCTGGCTTTCGAGTCTAGGGGCGTGGCGCCGCTGGACTTGATGCGGAACGACCGGGCGTGCCGCTCCGCCGGTCGTCCAATGCGTCGCCAGCCCTAGACGAACTGCGCCGCCGCGTAGCCCGAGGCCCAGGCCCACTGGAAGTTGAAGCCGCCCAGGTGGCCGGTGACGTCCAGCACTTCGCCGACGAAGTACAGGCCGGGGGATTTCAGCGATTCCAGGGTCTTGGACGACACCTCGCGGGTGTCCACGCCGCCCAGGGTGACTTCCGCCGTGCGGTAGCCCTCGGTGCCGGCGGGCACCAGTTGCCAGTCGCCCAGGCGCTCGGCAATCGCTTTGAGCTCGCCGGGTGTGTACTGCTTCATGGGCTTGGAGACGAACCACTGCTCGGCCAGCAGACCGGCCATCTTCTTGGTGAACAACTCGCCCAGCAGCGTCTTCAGCTCGCTGTTGGGGCGCTCGCGCTGCTGCTCGACGAGCCAGACGGGCAGGTCGATGCGCGGCAGCAGGTCGATGCTGATGGTGTCGCCAGGCTGCCAGTAGGAGGAAATCTGCAGGATCGCCGGGCCGCTGAGGCCGCGGTGGGTGAACAGGATGTTCTCGACGAAGCTCTGGCCGTTGCAGCTGACGCGGCAGTCCTCCACCGAGGTACCGGACAGCTCCGTGCACAGCGCCTTGAGCTGCGGGTCGGTGAGGGTGAAGGGCACCAGGCCGGCGCGGGTCGGCAGCACGCTGTGGCCGAACTGGCGGGCGATCTGGTAGCCGAAGCCGGTGGCGCCCAGGGTCGGGATGGACAGGCCGCCGGTGGCGATCACCAGGGATTCGCAGCGAGCGGGGCCGAGGCTGGTCTGCAACTGGTAGCCGCCTTCGTCGAGGCGGGCGATCTCGCTCACCGAGGTGTCCAGGCGCAGGTCGACGCCGGCCTGGTCGCACTCGTCCAGCAGCAGGCCGAGGATGTCGCTGGACTTGTTATCGCAGAACAGCTGGCCGAGCTTCTTCTCGTGGTAGGGCACGCCGTGCTTGGCCACCAGGGCGATGAAGTCCCACTGGGTGAAACGTGCCAGTGCGGACTTGCAGAAGTGCGGGTTGTGCGAGAGGAAGTTGACCGGCTCGCAGTACATGTTGGTGAAGTTGCAGCGCCCGCCACCGGACATGAGGATCTTCTTGCCGGCCTTGTTCGCGTGGTCGATCAGCAGGACCTGGCGACCGCGCGCGGCGGCGCTCATGGCGCACATCAGTCCCGCGGCGCCGGCGCCGATGATGATGACCTGGGATGTGAGCACGGTGGTTTCCTTCTGTACGGGGTAGCGGGCGCTTGAGGCGGCGCATCTTACCCGAAGCACGGGCGCGCCGGCTGCCTGGAGTCGACCGGGCGTCGACTGCGCATCACCTGCCGGGGCAGGTTTCCCGACCGGCGCCGACCACGTCGGGATATCCCCGCAGCGCTTTTGTCCGGATAATGCCGGCCAGTTCGCTTTCTACTTTTTCGTGGTAATGCCCGCATGGAAATCAAGGTCAATTTTCTCGACAACCTCCGACTCGAAGCCAAGTTCGACGACTTCACGGTGATTGCCGACCAGCCCATCCGCTACAAGGGCGACGGTTCGGCCCCCGGTCCGTTCGATTACTTCCTGGCCTCCTCGGCGCTGTGCGCGGCTTACTTCGTCAAGCTCTACTGCCAGACCCGCGACATCCCCACCGACAATATCCGCCTCTCGCAGAACAACATTGTCGACCCGGAAAATCGCTACAAGCAGATCTTCAAGATCCAGGTGGAACTGCCGGCGGACATCTCCGAGAAGGACCGCCAGGGCATCCTGCGCTCCATCGACCGCTGCACGGTGAAGAAGGTGGTGCAGACCGGCCCGGACTTCGTCATCGAAGAGGTGGAAAACCTCGACGCCGACGCCCAGGCGCTGCTGATGCCGGGCACCGACGCCGGCGCCAGCACCTATATCCAGGGCAAGGACCTGCCGCTGGAGCAGACCATCGCCAACATGTCGGAAATCCTCGCCGGCCTGGGGATGAAGATCGAGATCGCTTCGTGGCGCAACATCGTGCCCAACGTCTGGTCGCTGCACATCCGTGATGCGCAGTCGCCGATGTGCTTCACCAACGGCAAGGGCGCTACCAAGGAAAGTGCGCTGGCCTCGGCGTTGGGCGAATTCATCGAGCGACTGAACTGCAACTTCTTCTACAACGATCAGTTCTGGGGCGAGGAGATCGCCAACGCGCCCTTCGTGCATTACCCCGATGAGCGCTGGTTCAAGCCCGGACCCAAGGATGCGCTGCCGGAGGAAATCCTCGATGAACATTGCCTGGAGGTCTACAACCCGGACGGCGAACTGCGCGGTTCGCACCTGTACGACACCAACTCAGGCAACACCGAGCGCGGCATCTGCTCGCTGCCGTTCGTGCGCCAGTCCGACGGTGAGACGGTGTACTTCCCGTCCAACCTGATCGAGAACCTCTACCTCTCCAACGGTATGAGTGCCGGCAACACCCTGGCCGAGGCGCAGGTGCAGTGCCTGTCGGAAATCTTCGAGCGCGCGGTGAAGCGCGAAATCCTCGAAGGCGAGCTGGCGCTGCCGGACGTGCCGCAGGAGGTGCTGGCCAAGTACCCCGGCATCCTCGCCGGCATCCGCGGTCTGGAGGAGCAGGGCTTCCCCGTACTGGTCAAGGACGCGTCGCTGGGCGGTGAATTCCCGGTGATGTGCGTGACCCTGATGAACCCGCGCACCGGCGGCGTGTTCGCCTCCTTCGGCGCGCACCCCAGCCTGGAAGTGGCGCTGGAGCGCAGCCTCACCGAGCTGCTCCAGGGCCGCAGCTTCGAGGGCCTCAACGATCTGCCGAAGCCGACCTTCGAAAGCCAGGCGGTGACCGAGCCGAACAACTTCGTCGAGCACTTCATCGACTCCAGCGGCGTGGTGTCGTGGCGCTTCTTCAGCGCCAAGGCCGACTTCGAGTTCGTCGAATGGGACTTCTCCGGCCACGGCGACGACTCCAACGTCCAGGAAGCGCAGACTCTGTTCGGCATCCTCGAAGAGCAGGGCAAGGAGGTCTACATGGCCGTGTACCAACACCTGGGCGCCACGGCGTGCCGCATCCTGGTGCCGGGCTACTCGGAAATCTACCCGGTGGAAGACCTGATCTGGGACAACACCAACAAGGCCCTGGCGTTCCGCGCCGACATCCTCAACCTGCACAGCCTCAACGTCGTCCGCCTCAAGTCGCTGCTCAAGCGCCTGGAGAGCTGCGAGGTGGACGACTACACCGACATCACCACGCTGATCGGCATCGAGTTCGACGACAACACGGTCTGGGGCCAGCTGACCATCCTCGAACTCAAGCTGCTGATCAACCTCGCGGTGAAGCGCTTCGAGAACGCCAAGGAACTGGTGGAGATGTTCCTCCAGTACAACGACAACACCGTCGAGCGCGGGCTGTTCTACCAGGCGCTCAACGCGGCGCTGGAAGTGCAGCTGGACGAGGAACTGGAGATGGCCGATTTCGAGGCCAACTTCCGTCGCATGTTCGGCAACGAGCGCATGGACGCGGTGCTCGGCTCGCTGGACGGCAGCGTGCGCTTCTACGGCCTGACGCCGACCAGCATGAAGCTGGAAGGGCTGGACAAGCACCTGCGCCTGATCGAGAGCTACAAGAAGCTGCACCAGGCTCGTGCCAGGGCAGTGGCGCGCTGATCCGGCGGGATATTCAGCGGATACCGCTCGGTTCCACGCCCCTGCCAGGAGTATGGCCGAGCGACGTTTGTAGGATGGGTGGAGCGTAGCGATACCCATGCTGTCCGTGCATAGGCATCGATGGGTATCGCTGCGCTCCACCCATCCTACCGATCCTACGCAAGAGGCACCTTCGGGTGCCTTTTTTGTTTCCAGAGCTCCTTGGCCACAGGCCTGGCATGCCGCTCGACCGGTCGTCCGGTGATGCGCGAAAGTCCGCCTAGACTTGTCGATTCCGTCGTCGCCCAGGCGACCAAGCTGCATGCCGGTCACACCGACCGCGCGAGAATCAGGAGAGTCACCATGTCCAGCCTGCAACGCGTCACCCCCTGCCTGTGGTTCGACGGCAAGGCCGAGGAAGCGGCCAAGTTCTACACCGGGATATTCCCCAACTCGCGGATCGTCCAGACCGCCTATTACCCCGAAGCCGAGAAGGACCGCCACGGCGGTGTGCCCGGCTCGGTGCTGACGGTGGAGTTCGAGCTCGACGGCCAGACTTTCATCGCCCTGAACGGCGGGCCGGCGTTCAACTTCACCGAGGCGCTGTCGCTGCAGGTGATGTGCGACAGCCAGAAGGAAATCGACCACTTCTGGGACAAGCTCGGCGCTGGTGGCCCGGTGGAGGCACAGATCTGCGGCTGGCTGAAGGATCGCTACGGGGTCTCCTGGCAGATCTGCCCGCGCCACGTCGGCGACATGGTCGCCGACCCGGACAAGGCCAAGGCCAGTCGCACGCTGCAGGCGGTGATGGGCATGAAGAAGCTGGACATGGCCGCCATCGAGCGCGCCCACGCGGGTAATTGAAGCCGGAAGAGGAGGGCGCGCGGCATGTTCAGCCATATCACCGTCGGCACCAACGACCTGCCGCGGGCCATCGCTTTCTACAGCAAGCTGCTCGAGCCGCTGGGGATCGTCCTCAAGGCTCACCGTCATACGCCGGAGCGGGCGATCTTCGCCCATCCTGACAGCGACGTGGTGTTCTGCGTCTACGAGCCCATCGACGGCCAGGCGGCGAGTGCCGGAAATGGCAGCCTGGTGGCCTTCGAGGCGCGCACCCGGCATCAGGTGGACAGTTTCTATACTCGTGCCATGCAGCTGGGTGGCGTCGATGAAGGGCCGCCGGGCCTGCGTCTGCATTATTCGCCGACCTATTACGGCGCCTATGTGCGCGACCTGGATGGCAACAAGCTGTGTTGCGTCTGTCATCTGCCGGAGTGAGCGGCGCGCGAGGGCGCTAGAATGCGCACTCGCCATCCTGTCGACGAGAATGCCCATGACCGCTGCCAGCACCTTCGCTCCGCTGCTTTCCGTGGCCCTGTTGTGGGCCGTGGCGGTGGTCACGCCGGGGCCGAACTTCTTCACCACGGCGCGCATCGCCGCCGTGCATTCGCGCCGCCATGGACTCATCGCTGCCCTGGGCGTTGCCTGCGGTACGGTGATCTGGGGGCTCGCCGGCGGGTTGGGAATCAAGTCGCTGTTCAGCGCTGCGCCGGCGTTGTACCTGGGCTTCAAGCTGGCCGGCGGCGCCTACCTGATCTACCTCGGCATCAAGCTGCTCAAGCGCAGGACGCTGGCCGACGGTGGAGAGAGCCTCGCTGAAGTCAGCCGTGAGCGCAGCGCCTTCTCGGCGTTCCGCCTCGGCCTGCTGGGCAACCTGACCAATCCCAAGACCGCGCTCTTCGTCGCGACCCTGTTCGCCACCGCCATGCCGGCTTCGCCCTCGGTACCGCTGCTGGGCATGGCCATCGCACTGATGGTGACGCTGTCCTTGAGCTGGTACTGCTGCGTGGTGCTGGTCTTCGCCAGCGAGCGCATGGCAGGCGTCTACCGCCGCTTCCGCCGGGCGCTGGATCGCTTTGCCGGCTGCTGCTACCTGCTGTTCGGCGCGCGGATGGTGGCGACTCACTGACGGCCGCGCCCGGCAGATATTTCGAACCTCGTTGCGCAGTGGCCCGTCCAACTCCCTGAGCGCCACAGTCAACCGGCACGCACCGTTTGCCCGACTGCGGCACCGCCAAGCGGCGAGGGTGCGCTCGCCGGACAGGGAGAATCTGCGATGGTCACTCACTACAAGGTCAAAGGCCACCTGGCTTGCGGGCATGCGGGCAAGCACCTGGAATCCACCACCGAGCTGAACCGGGTGAAATGCCGTAGCTGCCGCAACACTGACGTCTACAAGGAAGCCCGCCGCAATGCGCGCAATGCCGCGCGCCGCGCCCAGCGCAAGGCCCGCGCCGAAGCCGTGCACAACGACTGGCGCAGCTTCTGGGAGAAACGTCTGGCCGCGATGCCCGGCACCCAGCGGCTGCCGCGTGGGTTCCAGGACCAGGCATTCGTAGGTGCTGCTGCCGGCGCTCCTGTAGCGGCTGCCGCTTGAGCCGGGCCTGAGGGGAGGGTTGGCCGGATGCATGTCCGAGCATTCCGCTCGGGCAAGTCGTGCTAGCATCTGCTCCGGCCCCGAATCCTCCTGCGGCGCTGGCAACCAGCCAGCGCCGCCATCCCTCACAGAAGGACCCAAGCAATGGCTCAAGTCACCCTCAAGGGCAACCCGGTATCCGTAGACGGCAAGCTGCCGCAGAAAGGCGAGCAGGCTCCGGCTCTGTCGCTGGTCGCCGGCAACCTGTCCGACGTCACCCTGGAAACCTACGCCGGCAAGCGCAAGGTGCTGAATATCTTCCCCAGCGTCGACACCCCGACCTGCGCCACCTCCGTGCGCAAGTTCAACACCGAGGCGAGCAAGCTGGCCAACACCGTGGTGCTGTGCATCTCCGCTGACCTGCCGTTCGCCCAGGCGCGCTTCTGCGGCGCCGAAGGCCTGGAGAACGTGGTGAACCTGTCCACCCTGCGTGGCCGCGAGTTCCTCGCCAACTACGGCGTCGCCATCGCCGACGGCCCCCTGGCCGGCCTGGCTGCCCGCGCCGTGGTGGTGCTGGACGAGCAGAACAAGGTGCTGCACAGCGAGCTGGTAGGCGAGATCGCCGACGAGCCGAACTACGCCGCCGCCATCGCCGCCCTGGCCTGATGACGCTGCTGCTTTCGTAGGAAAGCCGGGCCGACCCGCCAGGGTCGGTCCGTCAGGTCGGGAACCCTTCCGGCCAATCCGGGTCGCAATGCCCCGGACTTTCGTAACTCCCGGTAAATCAAAGGTAAATAGCGGGTAAAGAGACTTTGCCTGCGGCGCGGCTGTGCTTATCGTTCAGCCTCGCTATTCTCACTTTTTTGCGTGAAGCCCTCTTTTCAACAAGACAGAGCCCCATGACTGCAAGCAACGGATCGCCCTCCAAACTCCGCAAACTGCGCCCCTGGCTTATCACGGCACTGCTGTTCGCCGCCGTGGTGGGGCTGATCATGTGGCTGCACTCGACCTCCACTGGCGCACCGGCAGCCCAGGGCGGGCGCGGCGGCCGGCCGGGGCCGGGGCAGATGGCCGCGGGGCAGGGCGGTACGGCGGTGACCGTCAGCGTCGCGCCGGTGGTCAAGGGCGACCTGCCGGTTCACTACCATGCATTGGGCACGGTGACCGCCTACAACACCGTCAACGTGCGCGCGCGGGTCAGCGGCCAACTGGTCAAGGTACCGTTCCAGGAAGGCCAGGAAGTGAAGGCCGGCGATGTGCTTGCGGTGATCGACCCGCGTCCGTTCCAGGCCGCGCTGGACCAGGCCCAGGGCACCCTGCTGCAGAACCAGGCGCAACTGAAGAACGCGCAGATCGACCTCGCCCGCTACAAGGGCCTGTACGCCGAGGACTCAATCGCCAAGCAGACCCTGGACACCCAGGAAGCCCAGGTGCGCCAGTACGAGGGCACCTTGAAGACCAACCAGGGCCAGGTCGCCGACGCCAAGCTCAACCTCGAATTCACCCAGGTGCGCGCGCCCATCGCCGGCCGCGTCGGCCTGCGCCAGGTGGACGTGGGCAACCTGGTCACTTCCGGCGACACCACGCCGCTGGTGGTCATCACCCAGGTCAAGCCGATCTCCGTGGTCTTCAGCCTGCCCCAGCAGCAACTGGGCACCGTCGCCCGCGAACTCTACAGCGGCAAGCCGGTGCCGGTGGAAGCGCTGGACCGCAACCAGAACCAGACCCTGGCCACCGGCGTGCTGAAGACCCTGGACAACCAGATCGACACCACCACCGGCACGGTCAAGCTCAAGGCCGGGTTCGAGAACGACGACCACAAGCTGTTCCCCAACCAGTTCGTCAACGTGCGCCTGCTCGCCGAGACTCTGCCGGGCGTACTGACTATCCCGGCCAATGCCGTGCAGCGTGGCAACGACGGCACTTATGTGTATCTGGTCGGCGAGGAGAACAAGGCCAAGCGCCAACTGGTCACCCTGGGCACCAGCGAGAGCGAGCGCGTGGTGGTTACCGAGGGCCTGAAGGAAGGCGACCGCGTCGTTGTCGAAGGTACCGACCGCCTGCGCGAAGGTACCCGCATGACCATCGCCGCCTCTGCCGAGAAGGCCCGCGCCGCTGCGGGAGAGGAAGCCGACAAGTCCACCGCCAAGCCGTTCGGCTCGGATGCGCCGGTCCAGGATAGCGGTAAGAGCGAATGAACCCGTCCCGCCTGTTCATCCTGCGGCCGGTCGCCACCACGCTCCTGATGGTGGCAATCCTGCTGTCGGGGATCATTGCCTATCGCTTCCTGCCGATCTCGGCGCTGCCGGAGGTGGATTACCCGACCATCCAGGTGGTGACCCTGTATCCCGGTGCCAGCCCGGACATCATGACCTCCTCGGTGACCGCGCCGCTGGAGAACCAGCTGGGGCAGATTCCCGGCCTCAACGAGATGTCCTCCACCAGCTCCGGCGGCGCTTCGGTGATCACCCTGCAGTTCAGCCTGCAGATCAACCTGGATGTGGCCGAGCAGGAAGTCCAGGCGGCGATCAACACCGCGCAGAGCCTGCTGCCCAAGGACCTGCCGAACCAGCCGGTGTACAGCAAGGTGAACCCGGCGGATGCACCAATCCTGACGCTGGCGGTGATGTCCACGGACATGCCGCTGCCGCAGATCCAGGACCTGGTGGATACGCGCCTCGCGCAGAAGATTTCGCAGATTTCCGGCGTCGGCCTGGTCAGCATCAGCGGCGGCCAGCGCCCCGCGGTGCGCATCCGCGCCAACCCCGGCGCGCTGGCGGCGGCCGGCCTGAGCCTGCAGGACCTGCAGACCACCGTCACCAACAACAACCTCAACGGCCCCAAGGGCAGCTTTGATGGCCCGACCCGTTCCTCGACCCTCGACGCCAACGACCAGCTCAAGTCCGCTGACGCCTACCGCGACCTGATCATCGCCTACAAGAACGGCTCGCCCCTGCGCGTGCGTGACGTGGCGAGCGTGGAGGATGACGCCGAGAACGTGCGCCTGGCCGCCTGGGCCAATACCTCGCCGGCCGTGGTGCTGAACATCCAGCGCCAGCCGGGGGCCAACGTCATCGAGGTGGTGGACAGCATCAAGAAGATGCTCCCGCAACTGCAGGCAACCCTGCCCGGCAGCCTCGAAGTGTCGGTGCTGACCGACCGCACCACGACCATCCGCGCTTCGGTGGCGGACGTGCAGTTCGAGCTGTTCCTCGCCGTCTGCCTGGTGGTGATGGTTACCTTCCTGTTCCTGCGCAACATCTCGGCAACGCTGATCCCCAGCTTCGCCGTGCCGCTGTCGCTGATCGGCACCTTCGGCGTGATGTACCTCGCCGGCTTCTCGATCAACAACCTGACGCTGATGGCGCTGACCATCGCCACCGGCTTCGTGGTGGACGACGCCATCGTCATGGTGGAGAACATCGCACGCTACCTGGAGAAGGGCGATACGCCGCTGGAAGCCGCGCTCAAGGGCTCGAAGCAGATCGGCTTCACCATCATCTCGCTGACCTTCTCGCTGATCGCCGTGCTGATCCCACTGCTGTTCATGGGCGATGTGGCCGGCCGATTGTTCCGCGAATTCGCCATCACCCTGGCGGTGGCGATTCTCATATCGGGCTTCGTCTCCCTGACCCTGACGCCGATGCTCAGCGCCAAGCTGCTGCGCCACGTCGAGCCGGAGAAGGAAGGGCGCTTCGCCCGCGCCGCCGGGCGCTTCATCGACAACCTGATCGAGCGCTACGCGGCGGCCCTGCGTGTCGTTCTGCGTCACCAGCCGCTGACCCTGCTGGTGGCCATCGCCACCGTGGTACTCACCGCGCTGCTGTACATCTTCATGCCCAAGGGCTTCTTCCCGATCCAGGACACCGGTGTGATCCAGGGCATCGCCGAAGCGCCGCAGTCGATTTCCTTCCAGGCCATGGCGGGCCGCCAGCAGGAGCTGGCGAAGATCGTGCTGCAGGACCCGGCGGTGGAAAGCCTGTCGTCCTTCATCGGCGTCGACGGCACCAACGCCACGCTCAACACCGGGCGCCTGCTGATCAACCTCAAGCCCCACGCCGACCGCGACGTGACCGCCAGCGAGGTGATCCAGCGCCTGCAGCCGGAAGTGGACCAGATCGCCGGCATCAAGCTGTACATGCAGCCGGTGCAGGACCTGACCATCGAAGACCGCATCGCCCGGACGCAGTACCAGTTCACCCTGCAGGATGCTGACCCGGACGTCCTCGCCGACTGGGTGCCGCGCCTGGTGGACCGCCTGCAGCAACTGCCGGAGCTGGCCGACGTGGCCACCGACTGGCAGGACAAGGGCCTGCAGGCCTACATCAATATCGACCGCGACACCGCTTCGCGTCTGGGTGTGAGCCTGTCGAACATCGACAGCGTGCTGTACAACGCCTTCGGCCAGCGGCTGATCTCCACCATCTTCACCCAGGCCACGCAGTACCGCGTGGTGCTGGAAGTGGCGCCGGAATTCCAGATCGGCCCGCAGTCGCTGGAGAACCTCTACGTGCCCTCCAGCGACGGCACCCAGGTGCGCCTGTCGAGCCTGGCCAAGGTGGAGGAGCGCCACACCCTGCTGGCGGTCAACCACATCGCCCAGTTCCCGGCGGCGACCATCTCCTTCAACCTGGCCAAGGGCGTCGCCCTGGGTGAGGCGGTGCAGGCGATCCGCGACGTCGAGGCGCAGATGGAAATGCCCGTCAGCCTGCAGGGCAGTTTCCGTGGCGCGGCGCAGGCCTTCGAGGCCTCGCTGTCGAACACCCTGCTGCTGGTGCTGGCGTCCATCGTCACCATGTACATCGTGCTGGGCATCCTCTACGAGAGCTTCATCCACCCGGTGACCATCCTTTCCACGCTGCCCTCGGCGGGCGTGGGCGCGCTGCTGGCGCTGATGCTGTCGGGCCAGGACATCGGCATCGTGGCGATCATCGGTATCATCCTGCTGATCGGTATCGTCAAGAAGAACGCGATCATGATGATCGACTTCGCCCTGGATGCCGAACGCAACGAGGGCAAGCCGCCCCATGAGGCGATCTATCAGGCGTGCCTGCTGCGCTTCCGGCCGATCCTGATGACCACCATGGCCGCGCTGCTCGGCGCACTGCCGCTGATGCTCGCCGGCGGCGCCGGCGCCGAGCTGCGCCAGCCGCTGGGCATCACCATGGTTGGCGGCCTGCTGGTCAGCCAGCTGCTGACGCTGTTCACCACGCCGGTGATCTACCTGTACTTCGACCGCCTCGCCGCGCGCTGGGCGGCCTGGCGTGGCCGTCACGGCCTCGACGTGAACAGCATCGACCCGGCGGAGCGGACCTGATGGGCGGCCTCTCGCGCCTGTTCATCCTGCGCCCGGTCGCCACCTGCCTGCTGACCCTGGCGCTGATGCTGGCCGGCGCGCTGTCGTTCAGCCTGCTGCCGGTGGCGCCGCTGCCCAACGTCGACTTCCCGACCATCATGGTGCAGGCCACCTTGCCCGGCGCCAGCCCGGAGACCATGGCTTCCACCGTGGCCACGCCGCTGGAGCGCTCCCTGGGACGCATCGCCGGGGTCACCGACATGACCTCCAGCAGCTCCCTGGGCAACACCACCATCATCGTGCAGTTCGACCTGTCCAAGGACATCGACGGCGCGGCGCGCGAGGTGCAGTCGGCGATCAACGCGGCGATGAGCCTGCTGCCCACCGGCATGCCGAACAACCCGACGTACCGCAAGGCGAACCCGTCGGACATGCCGATCATGATCCTCACGCTGACCTCGGACACCTACACCCGCGGTGAGATGTACGACCTGGCCTCGACCATCGTCTCGCCCAAGCTCGCGCAGGTGAAGGGAGTGGGCCAGGTGAGCATCGGCGGCTCGTCGCTGCCGGCGGTGCGCGTCGACGTCAATCCGGACCAGCTCAGCCACTACGGCATTTCGCTGGACACGGTGCGCAATGCGATCAACAACACCAACGCCGACGGTCCCAAGGGCTCGCTGGAGTTCGGCGAGCGCCATTGGCAGGTGGACTCCAACGACCAGCTGCGCAAGGCCAGCGAGTACGCCCCGCTGATCGTCCACTACAACGCCGAAACCGGCGCGTCGGTGCGCCTGAAGGACGTCGCCAAGGTCACCGATTCGGTTGAGGACATCCGCAACGCCGGCTTCTCCGACGACCTGCCGGCGGTGCTGCTGATCATCACCCGGCAGCCCGGCGCGAACATCATCGAAGCCACCGACGCGATCCACGAGCAGTTGCCGATCATCCAGGATGTGCTCGGCCCGCAGGTGAAACTGTCGGTGATGGACGACCGCAGCCCGTCGATCCGCTCCTCGCTGGAAGAGGCCGAGCTGACCCTGATCATCTCCGTGGTGCTGGTGATCCTGGTGGTCTACCTGTTCCTGCGCAACGGCCGCGCCACGCTGATCCCCAGCCTCGCGGTGCCGGTGTCGCTGGTGGGGACCTTCGCGGTCATGTACCTGTGCGGCTTCTCGCTGAACAACCTGTCGCTGATGGCACTGATCATCGCCACCGGCTTCGTGGTGGACGACGCCATCGTCGTGGTGGAGAACATCGCCCGGCGTATCGAGGAGGGCGACCCGCCGATCCAGGCCGCCATTCGCGGGGCTAGAGAGGTGAGCTTCACCGTGCTGTCGATGACCCTGTCGCTGGTGGCGGTGTTCATCCCGCTGCTGCTGATGGGCGGCATCACCGGGCGGCTGTTCCGCGAGTTCTCGGTGACCCTGGCGGCGGCCATCCTGGTGTCGCTGGTGGTGTCCCTGACACTGACGCCGATGCTCTGCGCGCGCCTGCTCAAGCCTGTCGAGCGAGGGCCGAAGAAGGCCTCGGTGGATCGCCAGAGCAACCGTTTCTTCGTCGCCTTCATGCAGCGTTACCACGCCAGCCTGAGTTGGGCGCTGGAGCATTCGCGGCTGATGGTGGTGATCATGCTCGGCTGCATCGCGCTGAACCTGTACCTGTTCGTGGTGGTGCCCAAGGGCTTCCTGCCGCAGCAGGATTCCGGACGCCTGCGCGGCTTCGCGGTGGCCGACCAGAGCATCTCGTTCCAGGCGCTGGACAAGAAGATGGCGCAGTTCCGCAAGATCCTCTCCGAGGACCCGGGCGTGGAGAACGTGGTGGGCTTCGTCGGTGGCGGCAAATGGCAGTCGAGCAACACCGGCTCCTTCTTCGTCACCCTCAAGGACATCACCGAGCGCGACTCCGCCGAAACCATCGTCAACCGCCTGCGCAAGAAGCTGGCGCAGGTGCCCGGCGCCAACCTGTTCCTGGTCGCCGGCCAGGACGTGCGCATCGGCGGCCGCCAGGGCAACGCGCAGTACGATTTCACCCTGCGCAGCGATGACCTCAACCTGCTGCGCGAGTGGGCGCCGAAGGTCGAGGCGGCGATGAACAAGGTGCCGCAGATCGTCGACGTGAGCAGCGACGCCCAGGACAAGGGCGTGCAGAGCCGCCTGGTGATCGACCGCGACCGCGCGGCCAGCTTGGGCGTGAACGTCGCCGAGGTGGATGCGGTGCTGAACAACTCCTATGGCCAGCGCCAGGTTTCGACCATCTTCAACCCGCTGAACCAGTACCACGTGGTGATGGAAGTCGCCCAGCCGTACCAGGAGACGCCCGAAGAGCTGCGCCAGGTCTACGTGATCAATAGCGAGGGCGAGCGCATCCCGCTCTCGGCCTTCACCCATATCGAGCCGAGCCGCGCGCCGCTGGAGGTCAACCACCAGGGCCAGTTCGCCGCGACCACCTTCTCCTTCAACCTGGCGCAGGGCGCGCAGATCGGCCCGGCCCGCGACGCGATCCTGGCGGCGGTGGAACCCATCCACCTGCCGATGGAAATTCAGGCCAC
Source organism: Pseudomonas multiresinivorans (assembly GCF_012971725.1). Lineage (NCBI taxonomy): Bacteria > Pseudomonadati > Pseudomonadota > Gammaproteobacteria > Pseudomonadales > Pseudomonadaceae > Pseudomonas > Pseudomonas multiresinivorans. Next base: position 3,976,936 of record NZ_CP048833.1, on the reverse strand, counting down.
CTTCGAAGGCAACGCCGGCGCCGTGCAGGACACCCAGAACGACATGCCCTGGCTGATCCTGCTGGCGCTGGTGTCGGTTTACATCGTGCTGGGCATCCTCTACGAGAGCTATGTTCATCCGCTGACCATTCTCTCGACACTGCCCTCGGCCGGTGTCGGTGCACTGCTCACACTGATGCTGTTCCGCACCGAGCTGTCGCTGATCGCGTTGATCGGGGTGATCCTGCTGATCGGCATCGTGAAGAAGAACGCGATCATGATGATCGACTTCGCCCTGGACGCCGAACGCACCCTCGGCCTGTCGCCACGGGACGCGATCCTGGAAGCGGCGATGAAGCGCTTCCGGCCGATCATGATGACCACCCTGGCCGCCATCCTCGGCGCGCTGCCGCTGATCTTCGGCATCGGTGGCGATGCCGCACTGCGCCGCCCACTGGGCATGACCATCGTCGGCGGCCTGATCGGCAGCCAGTTGCTGACCCTGTACACCACCCCCGTCGTCTACCTCTACCTCGACCGCCTGCGCCATTGGGTCAACAAGAAGCGCGGCGTGAAAACCGACGGCGCCCTGGAGACACCCGTATGATCCATTCCCGTTCCCTGCTCACTCCGCTGGCTCTGGCGCTGGCCGTGGCCCTGGCCGGTTGCGCCATCGGCCCGGACTACCAGCGCCCCGAGCTGACGGTGCCCGCCAGCTTCAAGGAGGGTGAGGGTTGGCAACTGGCGAAGCCGCAAGACGGCTTCAACCACGGCGCCTGGTGGGAGCTGTACGGCGACGCCACGCTGAACGACCTGCAGACCCGCCTGGTTGCTGCCAACCAGACCCTGGCGCAGTCGGTCGCGTCCTACCGCCAGGCCCAGGCACTGGCCAAGGGCGCGCGCTCCTCGTTCTTCCCCACCATCAGTGCCGACGTCGGCAAGACCCGCTCCGGGCAAGGCACCGGCAGCGGCGGCAGCGTGCGGCTGCCGGATGGCTCCACCGTCAGCAGTGGCGGCGGCAGCAGCTCGATCAGCAACAGTTATTCGGCGAGCCTCGGCGTGAGCTGGGAGCTGGACCTGTGGGGCAAACTGCGTCGCCAGCTGGAAGCCGATAACGCCAGCATGGATGCCAGTGCCGCGGACTTGGCCAACTCGCGTCTTTCGCTGCAATCCCAGCTGACCCAGAACTACCTGCAACTGCGGGTCATGGACCAGCAGATCAAGCTGCTCAATGACACCGTCGTCGCCTACCAGCGTTCGCTCAAACTCACCGAGAACCAGTACAACGCCGGCATTGTCACCAAGGCCGACGTCGCCCAGGCACGTACTCAGCTGAAAAGCACCGAGGCCCAGGCCATCGACCTGAAGTACCAGCGCGCGCAACTGGAGCACGCCATCGCCGTGCTGGTCGGCTTGCCGCCAGCGCAGTTCTCCCTGGCTGCTGTGGAGGGTGTTCCGAGCCTGCCGTCGGTGCCCGCGTTGCTGCCTTCGGAACTGTTGCAGCGCCGCCCGGACGTGGCTTCCGCGGAGCGCCAGGTGATCTCCGCCAACGCCAAGATCGGCGTGGCCAAGGCCGCGTGGTTCCCCGACCTGACCCTCACCGCCGCCGGCGGCTACCGCAGCGGCAGCTTCCAGAACTGGATCGAGACGCCCAACCGCTACTGGTCCATCGGCCCGCAGTTCGCCATGACGCTGTTCGACGGCGGGCTGATCGCCTCCCAGGTCGAGCAGGCCGAGGCGAGCTACGACCAGACGGTCGCCAGCTACCGGCAGACGGTGCTGGACAGCTTCCGTGAGGTCGAGGACTACATGGTCCAGCTCAAGGTGCTGGAAGAGGAGAGCGGCGTACAGCAGGAAGCGCTGGACTCCGCCCGTGAGGCACTGCGCCTGACCACAAACCAGTACAAGGCCGGCACCATCGACTACAGCGACGTGGTCACCACCCAGACCAGCGCGCTGTCCAACGAGCGGACACTGCTGACCCTGACTGGCAGCCGGCTGACTGCCAGTGTGCAGTTGATCGCCGCGCTGGGCGGCGGCTGGGATGCGGCGAAGATTGCCGAGGAAGGCCAGGCGACCCGGGACTGACGGCGGGTCAGTCCTCGCTCAGTGCGCTCAGAGGGATGCGGAAGCGGCTCTCGCCGTCCAGCGAGGTGATGCCGCGCGGTCGCGCGGTGCTCACCAGCGCCGTGCCATCACCTTGTTCCAGGACTTCGCAGTCGATATGGCCGACTGCCGGAAGGCTGTCGTCATCCTGCGCGGTACGCAGCCGCGCGCGCGGCTTGAGGAAACGCCAGGCATGGCCCGCTGCATCGATCAGGCGGCACTCGGCCCAGCCGGCGAAGCACTCGTCGGTATAACGCACGATCTCGACCCGAACGCTGGACATGCGCATGGCATCCCTTCATGAGGTGTGGCTCAGCCGTTGAAACGGCGGGCGGTGGTGAAGCTGCGTTGCCAGTAGCTTTGCGCCAGCGAGTCCATGCGAACGCTTTCGCCGGTACTGGGCGCATGGATGAACTGGTTGTTGCCGATGTACAGCCCGACGTGGCTGACACTGCCGCGACCGTTGCGATTGAAGAACACTGCATCGCCGGGGCGCAGGTCATGACGATCGACGCGCTTGCCGCCGCGCTGGATCATTTCGCCGGTGGTGCGCGGCACCTTCACTCCCGCTTCCGTGCGGAACAGATAGACCAGCAGGCCGCTGCAGTCGAAACCGCTGGCCACCGTGGTGCCTCCGAAGCTGTAAGGGACGCCGACCAGCTGACGTGCGCGGGCGACCACTCGCGAGTTGCTGCTCAGTTGCAGCTTGTGCACGCCGGACTGCAACGGGCGCTTTGCCGCTGTGTGCAGTCGGACGTTGTTGCGGTTGAGCGGTTTGCCCTGTGCGGCCCGCGCGAGTTTCGCGCTGGTCTTGTGCGGAGGCGGGCTTTTGCTCTCGCGGGCTTCGGCCTGCGGAACGGAAAGAATGAGCAGCAACGCTGTACTCAGGAGAATCAGGGGGCGCATTTGGGCTACATCGTGTGACTAACGAGTAAAACGGGGCGCCATCTTAGAAATCTCCGGGGAAGAGTTAACGTGGGAATACTGCAAATGCGGGTAGGGCTTTTCTGATTGATGGCGCGGAGGTGACCTGCGCTCGGTGGCCTGTCGTATTAGCCACTGAAACGGCGGGCCGTGGTGAAGCTGCGGTTCCAGTAGCTGTTGTCCAGCGAGTCGATGCGGATGGTCTTGCCGGTTCGCGGCGCGTGGATGAAGCGGTCGTCGCCGATGTACAGGCCCACGTGGCTGGCGCTGCCGCCGCCGTTGTGGTTGAAGAACACCGCGTCGCCGGGTTGCAGTTCGTCGCGGCTGACTTCGTTCTGGCGCTGGGCAATCATCGAATGGGTGGTGCGCGGCAGCTTGCGGTTGGCGATGCTGCGGTAGAGGTAGACGAGCAGGCCGCTGCAGTCGAAGCCGTTTTCCTCGCTTTCACCACCCCAGCGGTATGGCGTGCCGATCAGTTCGTGGGCGCGCTCGACGATGCGCGAGGTGTCTACCGGGCTGAATTGCCGGCTGCCCTTGTCGTGGCCACGAGAGGGCAGGACCGCGGCGCTTCGCTGGTGAGCCTGTGAGAATTCCCCGCTGCGCTGCATGCGATGGGCCACGCCGCGTTGCTCGCCGCCGATCGAAGCGTGGCCAGCGGGCGAGAAGCTCCGGTCGATCGAGGCGCTTTCGTAGCGACGCCAGTCCGGGGCGTCGTACTCATCTGCCAGGGCGATGGACGCACCCAGGGTGCAGAACAGGTAAAACGGAAGCCAGCGGATGGGGCGCACGTCGAGTCACCTCAGGGTGAGCGTTGGAGACGGGCGTTATCCTAGGAACTGGCGACCAGGTGCTATGTAGGAAATTTCCATGTGGCATGAAGGCGATTTCCACGCCTGACCGGCGGTCAAGAAGCGAACAGCTGGCCGATATCCTTGAACGACTTGAACTCCAGGGCATTGCCGCAAGGGTCGAAGAAGAAGAACGTCGCCTGTTCGCCCACCTGCCCCTGGAAGCGCACGTGGGGCTCGATGACGAACTGCGTGCCGTGCTCGCGCAGGCGTTGCGCCAGGCGTTCCCAGTCCCCCCAGCCCAGCACTACGCCGAAGTGCGGCACCGGCACATCGTGGCCGTCCACGGCATTGGTGTGCGCGGCTGCCTGGCTGGCTGTACGCGGGTGCAGGTGGATCACCAGCTGGTGACCGAAGAAGTCGAAATCCACCCACTGCGCGCTGCTGCGGCCTTCGCCGAGGCCCAGCACCTCGCCATAGAAGCGCCGCGCCAGCGCCAGGTCGTAGACGGGGATGGCCAGGTGGAAGGGCGATAGGGCCATGGACATGCTCCTGGTCGGGCTCAGGCCGGTACGGCCAGCAGGCGGGTGATGGTGGCCTTGGCCGCGGTTATCTGGCCCTCGCGGGCGAGGCGGGTGAATTCCAGCAGGGCATGTTCGTGCTCGGCGAGCTCATCGAGGATGTCGCGGTCATCGTCGTCGCCGTCATCGGCCAGGCTGTCGTAGCGCTGGACGTAGGGTTCCACCAGCCCTTCGAGTTTTTCCAGGGTCTGCGACCAGTCGAGCCCGAGCCAGTCGGCGGCGCGCTGCCGACCCAGGGCGGCGGCGTGCGCGGTATCGCCCAGCGGCAGGCCGTGGCGTTGCAGCAGGCGCGCCATGCGCAGGCCGGTCTGGCGCTCCAGTCGCGCCAGCAGGAGCATCGAGGACGCCCCCTCCGGCAGTTGCTCGGCCAGGCCGAGGAAGAAGTTCTCGCCGCGGACTTCACCCAGGTAGGCGGCCTGCAGTTCACGGGCTTGTCGGTGCATGCGTCGGTCCCCCTTTGCTCAATGGGGACCAGCCTAGACGATGTGTGCCGGGCATCGAACCCGGCATGTCGTGTCTGGGCCAGAACGGGTCGCTCAGCGTTCGAAACCGTATTCGCGCTCGACCCGGCTGATACGTACGCGGAACGCGCTGTACCAGTCGCGGCGCCCTGCCTGCTGGGCCATGCGGTGTTCGGCCTGCTGCTTCCAGTGGCGGATGGCGGCTTCGTCGCGCCAGTAGGACACGGTGATACCCAGGCCGTCGGCGCCGCGGGCGGACTCGACGCCCAGGAAGCCGTCCTGCTGCGCCGCCAGTTCGAGCATGCGCTCGGCGGTGGCGCCGTAGCCTTCGTCCAGTTCGGTACGGTAGGAGGTGAAGGTCACGGCGTAGTACGGCGGTTGCGGTGTGCAGGCGATCATGCGGGACTCCCGATTCGGCTGGATTGATGGCGGAACGCGGCGGACAGGAATGCCTCGGCCAGCGGTACGGCAATGCCGGCCAGGGCCTTGCGCTCGGGCTGGAACAAGGTGGCGACGAAAAAGGGATGGTCGGCGGCTTCCAGCGCGCGGATGCTGTCGTCCTCGCCATGGGCGCAGGCGCGCAGCGAGCCGCCGAACAGGGCGTCCTGGAACTCGGGGTTCACGCCGTAGCTGCAGCGGTAACCTTCACGAATTTCCGGCAGCCCATAAATGGCCGCCAGATTCGAACCGGGCGTGAGGCGAATGGTCTCGCTGACTTCCAGCAGGGAGCAGGGCAGCGCGTGGACCACCTGCTGCGTCGCCTCCGGCTCCAGTTCCCCATGTGCCGCGTCGCTCCAGCCCAGTACATGGCGAGCGCGCTCCAGCAGGGCGTGCTGGAAGCCACCGCAGGTGCCGAGGAAAGGCACCTCGCGTTCGCGGGCGAAGCGGATCGCACGCAAGGCACCTTCGGTGTTCAGGTAGGGGCTGCCGGGGATGCACCAGAAGCCCGAGTACGCTTCCAGTTCCAGGCCTTCGGCGAGGCGTGGGGTATCCAGCCAGTCCACGCGCAGGGTGCCCGAATGCGGCAGCAGCGATTGCTGCAGGGCCAGGGGTATCGCCCAGTGGGCGGTGACGCGGCTGTCGCGGTCGCCGATCAGGCCGATCCGCAGTGTTTTACGACGTTTTCCCATCCGTTGTTTCCCCCGGCGTCGTGGCCCATTGGCGGGCCCATGGGAGGCAATTTATAGTTGCGCAGGCGCAATCGAAAATGGGCGGTTGCGCAACCTTGGAGTGCGTTGATGCAATACCGTCTGGAATACGCCGATCTCGCCCTGGTGCTGGCGCTGGTGCGCGGGGGCAGCCTTGCCCGTGCCTCGGAATTGCTCGAGGTAGATGTTTCCACCGTATTCCGCGCTGTGCGCAGGCTGGAGAAGGCGCTGGGCACCGCGCTTTTTGAGAAGGGTCGCAACGGCTACCTGGCGACCGCCACCGCACAGCAACTGGCAACCCAGGCGGAACTGGCCGAGCAGGCGCTGGAAGCGGCACGCCTGGGGCTGGAGCAGGGGCACGACGTGCTCAGTGGCACCGTGCGCCTGACCTGTTCCGATACCGTGTTGCAGGGCCTGCTCCTGCCTGCATTGGCGCGCTTCATGAAGCGCTACCCGGCGCTCAACCTGGAGCTGACCACTTCCAACGCCTTCGCCAACCTCAGTCGCCGCGATGCCGACATCGCCCTGCGCCTGACCAATGCGCCGCCGGAGCATCTGGTGGGACGCAAGCTGGGCGAGGTGCACTACGTCCTCTGTGCCCATCGCGATTATCTGGCTGAGCAGGGCGAACGCCCCTGGCAGGACATGAGCTGGATCGCCCCGGATGACTTTCTCCCCGACCACTCCAGTGTTGCCTGGCGCCGCCAGGCTTACCCCTCGGTGCTGCCGGCCTACCGCTGCAACAGCATGCTGTCGGTGCTGGACCTGTGCCGCGCGGGCCTGGGGTTGGCGGCGCTGCCGGCGTTTCTGCTGCGCCCGGACGACGGCTTGCAGGTGCTGGAGCCGGCACTGCCCGGCTGCAGCATCCATCTCTGGCTGCTGACCCGGCCGGACTGCCGGGCCTTGCGGGCAGTAGTGACGTTGTTCGAGGAGCTGGCCGGCAGCATTCGCCTGCCGGCCTGAATGAAAGACCCCGCCAGGAGGCGGGGTCTTTTGTCTGTAATGGCGACTACCAGTGACGGTAGTGTCCCGGCGGGCCGTAGTAGCCCGGCCCGTAATAGCGTGGCGGACCATAGTAGCGGGGCGGCCCGTAGTAACGCGGGCCCGGCACCACCACCACCGGGCGGTAGACCGGCTGGTAGACGGGTTGATAGACCGGCACCGGTTGGTAGTACACCGGTTGCGGCGGGTAGTAGGCCACCGGGGGCGGCGGAGCGTAATAGGGCGCTGGCGCGGGTTGCGAGCCGGCTACCACAGCACCCCCGACAACGGCACCGACCACGGCGCCGATGGCGGCGGCATCAGTGTTGCTGTTGGCCGCGGCTTGACCTGCGAGGGCGAGGCCAGCGCAGAGCAGAGCGATCTGGGGGAGACGGTGAAGCATGATGCACCTCCTGAGGAACCCGGCGAGGATCCCGGTATCTATGAGACATCTGCCCCGAGAGTTTTGTAACGGCTCTGGTGTAAAGGTTGTGTAAATGGCACCGCGTGGCTCTGCGACGGGCTTTGCGTGCAGCAGCTTGCAATACATCCACGCGCCGCCTCGGCCTCACGGCTGGTAAGGTGGCGGTTTTTCGCGCTTAGAACAGAACAGGGAGACCTTTCATGCCCTCGAACCCCAGATCCTTGAACCGCGCTCTGCTGGCGCTTCTGGCGGCAGCCGCTCTGGCCGGCTGCAGCTCCAAGGATGCTTCGTCCGATGCCGCGCAATCGGCGGCGGACAATCCGCCGGCCCTGACCGGCACCTGCAACGCCAAGGCGGTGCAGTCGATCGTCGGCAAGGTCGTCACCCCGACCCTGACCGAGGAAGCCCGCCGTGATGCGGGCGCCAGCGTCGCCCGTGTGCTCACCCCGCACCAGCCGGTGACCATGGAATACAACTCGCAGCGCCTGAACATCGACGTCGATGACAACCAGGTGGTGAAGCAGGTCTCCTGCGGCTGATTGCGTTCCAATGGGCTGCACCCATGAAAAGCCCCGCCTAGGCGGGGCTTTTTCATTTCCGGCCGCGATCAGCGGTTCGCCGGCTTGTGGATCACCCGCAATGCCTGGGTGGTCTGGTTGACGCATTCCTCGTAGTTGCCAGCCTTCTTCGCTTCCTCGGCCTTGGCAATGTAATCGTGGACCACGTTCACCTTGACGCCGGTGGCATTGGTGCTGGCGGTCTTGAGGAAGTCGTTGAGTTGCTGCAGGTTGCCGTCGCACAGCGCGCTATCGGCGAATGCCGGGACGGAAAACACCATGGCCAGGAGCAGAGCGTACTTTTTCATGCAGGTTCTCCTTGCATCTCGAATGTCGAATCGAAGAAATTCGAAATTACGTTAGCTTGCTAGCAATCGACCAGCGTTTACCCCGCGAATTCATTTCATTTCTGACGCTCGTCAGGAAAAGCCCGATCGTCCGTGTTGCCGGTCAGATGGCGCTGAACTTCCGCTCCAGGCCGTAGCTGCGGAAATGCTCGATCACGTAGTCGACGAATACCCGGGTCTTCGCTGGCAGCAACTTCTGGGCGGCGTAGTAGAGCGCGGTGTTGCCAGCGTCCACGTACCAGTCCGGCAGCACGCGAACCAGGCGGCCGCTGTCGATGTATGGCACGGCGTGCTGCATGCTCACCAGGGTGACCCCCAGGCCCATCAAGGCGGCCACGCAGGCGGCTTCCGGGTCGCTGAAGGTCATGCGCTCCTTCAATGAAATCGGTGCCTGTGCCTGCTGGCGGTTGGTCAGCGGCCAGGGGCGCACGCGGCCGGTCTGTGGCGAGCGGATGCGGATACCGTCATAGCTGGGCAGGTCCGACGGATAACGGATCGCCGGGCGCCCCTCGAGGTAGGCAGGCGCCGCCAGCAGCACCAGGTGTGCCGGGCACAGCTTGCGCGCCACCACGCCGGGCGGCAGCTCGAAGCCGCCGCCGATGGCTGCGTCGAAGCCTTCGGCGATGAGATCGACCTGGCGGTTGTCGAAGTGCCAGTCCGGGCGTATCGCCGGGTAGCGCCCGAGGAAGTCCCCCAGCAGCGGCAGGATGTAGTCGCGGCCGAACACCAGCCCCATGCTGACTTTCAGCGCCCCGCTGGGTTGGCCGTCGGCGCTGGCCAGGTTGGCGATGGCGCTCTGCAGGCTGGCCAGGCCGCCGCTGGCTTCATCGAGAAAACGCTCGCCGGATTCGGTCAGGGTCAGGCTGCGGGTACTACGCTGGAACAGCCGGACGCCCAGGTTGTTCTCCAGTCGCGCCACGTTCTTGCTTACCGCCGCCGGCGTGAGCCCCAGGCGTCGCGCGGCGGCGGCAAAGCTGCCGGCCTCGGCGCTGCGGACGAAGCATTCGATACTGATCAGGCTTTCCATGGGTGGTATTCCGGACGTTTGGTATCGACTGAATATAGCGATTACTGGCTACCGGGTCAGGAGTGCGAGCGCGAAACTGGCCCTGTCGAACTTACTCCCCCACTGATTCCTGGAGACACGAAATGACCACCACTCAAACCCTCGCCGGCAAAGTCGCTTTCGTACAGGGCGGCTCCCGCGGCATTGGCGCCGCCACCGTGCAACGCCTGGCCCGTGAAGGCGCCGCCGTGGCCTTCACCTACGTCAGCTCGGCGCAGAAGGCCGAAGACCTCGCCGCCAGCATCGAAGCCGCCGGCGGCCGAGCCCTGGCGCTGCAAGCCGACAGCGCGGATGCCGCGTCCGTGCAGCAGGCCATCGACACCGCCGCCCAGCGCTTTGGCGGTATCGACATCCTGGTGAACAACGCCGGCGTGCTGGCCATCGCCCCGGTCGAAGAGTTCAGCCTGGAAGACCTCGACCGCACCCTGGCGGTGAACGTGCGCAGCGTCTTCGTCGCTATCCAGGCCGCCGCGCGGCACATGGGGCAGGGCGGGCGCATCATCACCATCGGCAGCACCAACGCCGACCGCATGCCCTTTGGCGGCGGCGCCGTCTATGCCATGAGCAAGTCGGCCATCGTCGGCCTGACCAAGGGCCTGGCCCGTGACCTCGGCCCGCGTGGCATCACCGTGAACAATGTGCAGCCCGGCCCGGTGGACACCGACATGAACCCGGCCGACAGCGACTTCGCGGCATCCCTGATGGACCTGATGGCGGTCGGCCGTTATGGCCGTGCAGAAGAAATCGCGGCCTTCGTTGCCTACCTGGCGGGCCCTGAAGCCGGCTACATCACCGGCGCCAGCCTGACCATCGACGGCGGCTTTGGCGCCTGATGGGCTCCTGATCTTCGCAGCGCGGCCGGGCTCAGGTCCGGTCGCGGCTCTGGATGTTCCAGTGTTCGGAGGTGCTGGCGAGTTTTTCCGAGAGCATCTCCACCTGTTCGTAGAGGCGCAGGGTCAGCCAGTAGAAGCCCTGCTTCTCGAAGGAATCGGTCAGGTTGTGCGGCCGCGCAGGCAGGTTTTCCAGGCCCTGGCAGGCCTGGACCAGCTTGCTGGTGCGGCTGAACTTCAGGGCGTGGGCCGATTGCAGCAACAGGCGTCCGATGATCTGCCGGTGCGTGTCGAGGCTGGCAGGTACCGGTTCTATTTCCCCGGCCTGGGCAGCGAATTGCCGCGAGGCAATGAGCGATTCCAGGGTGCCCATGATGGCGCGGTGGATGCGCTGGAGGATCTCCAGCTCGCGCAGCGGCATGCCTGTCTCCCGCGACACCGGCCCCAGGTGGGCACGCGAAGCCACGAGTCGATGGTCCAGCTCTTCCAGCTGGCGGGCGAAATGCTCGGCGGTAAAGTCGTGGTTGGACGATAACTGTCCGTACATCTGCGCGCAGGCGCGCAGGTTGTCCGAGAGCAGGTAGCGCCAGACGTAGACCGCCCGCAACGGGTAGATCTGCGAGAAGACCAGGGCCACCGCGACCCCGATCAACACATTGGCCGAGCGCCATAACCCTTCGGTGAAGCCGGTCTCGCCGGGGCCGGCGACAATGCACATGGTGATCCCCGCGAGCAGCGCGACATAGCCGGGACGGCGAATCGCATAGAAGGCCGAAGCCGCGCCCAGCACCGACATCACCAGATAAGTGAGGGTGAGCGAGCGCGTGCGGTCGTAAACCGCGATCACGCACAGACCCAGCGCCGCGCCAGCCAGGGTGCCAAGCACCCGTTCGTAGGACTTGCCACGGATCGTCCCCTGGTGCACCAGCCCGCCCATCACCACCAGCACCGTCACCGAGGCCCAGAGCCCGTGGGGCAGTTTCAGCGCGCTGGTCAGCAGCATCGAGGCGAGCAGGGCGAGGCCGACGCGCACGCAGTGGATCCAGGCGGCGTAGCGATAACGGGTGTAGGGATTGGCCAGGCGGCGGAACGGCAAGGTCAGGATCGAGGGTTGCTTCGCCAAGGGAAGCGGCTCCTGTGCGGGCGGTGGCGATGCAGCAAGGTTAGCCGCTCCCGGCCGGAACGGCCGGCCCTGGGTCAATCATCTCGATGACTGCTGGCCGACGAAGTAGTAGTCGCGCTCGCCCACTCGGAAGTGCTGCAGCACGCTCAGCGGCGCCTGTGGCACGGTTTGGCTTTCCAGCAGGGCGATGTGTTCGTCGGGTTGGCCGAGGACGGTCGTCAGCTCCTCGCTGGTCTGCAGGGCCGGCAGCAGGCTGCGGCTGTAGAACACGCTGGCGCCGGCCAGGCGCTCGCTGGGCTGGTACAGCGCCACCTGGCGCCCGACCATCTGGTGCTGGCGAATTCGCTCGGTCAGCGGCAGGAAGGATTCCTTCAGATCGGCGCGGGGTTCGATCCAGATCGCGTACCCCAGGTAGCAGGCGGGTATCAGCAACGCCAGGAACACGGCAGAACGGCGCATCCACTGTGAGACCCGGGCATGCCAGCGCATCAGCAGGACGTGACTGAACTCGGCGGCGATCACCGCCGCCGCCGGGGCCAACGCCATCAGGTAGACCATGCGCTTGCTGGAGGCGAGGCTGAGCAGGGCGAACTGTGCCGCCAGCCACAGGCAGAAGAACAGCAGGTAGCGGTCCCGCGCCAGGCGTTTGCGCAGGTGCCAGAGCCCGAGGTAGAGCAGGACGTTCCACGGCAGGAAGGCCTGCGGCAGGCGGACGAGGTAGTAGTAGAAGGGTTCGAAGTGCCCGGCGTCGCTGAACGAGCCGCTGAAGCGCCCGACGCTGTTGGTCCAGAGGATTTCCTGCAGGGCCGCGCTGCCGCCGTCGCGGTAGAGAAACAACAGCCAGATCAGCAGCGGTACCAGGCCCGGCAGCGTCCACAGCAGGGGGCGTAGCCAGGCGGAGACTTCCAGCCGGCGCCGCGCCAGGCTGTCCCACAGCAGGCAGGCGAAGATCACCACTCCCGGCAGCGCCAGCCCCAGCACGCCCTTGCTCAGGGTGGAGATGGCGATCCCCGCGGCGAACGCCAGCCAGTGCCCGGTGCGCCCCGGCGGCCGGAGCCAGGCCTGCAGGAAGGACAGCAGCGCCAGGGTCACGCCCAGGGTGAGCAGGGCGTCTTCGCCCACCTGGCGTGCATTGGCCCAGAAACTCGCCAGGGTCATAAGCATCAGCGCGGCGAGCAGCGCCAGCGTCGCGGACCGGCCGATACGCCGGAGCGTGCCGTAGAGCAGCAGCACGCAGAACAGCCCGGCAAATGCCGAGGCCAGCCGCACGGACAGTGTGGTCGGGCCGAACAGCTGGATGGCGGCAACGTCCAGCCACAGGCTCAGTGGCGGCTTTTCCAGGAACGGCTGGCCGTTCAGGCGCGGCGTCACCCAGTCGCGATCCAGGTGCATTTCCATCGCGATGCCCGCCACCCTGGGTTCGGTGGAGCCCTGCAACTGGTGATTGCCCAGCGCGCAGAAGAACAGCAGGCCGCCCAGCACGAGCAGGAGGAGTAGATGGCGGCGCTGGTGCATGGCGGGTCACGGGCAGGGGGTGTTGCCTGCATGTATAGGCGACATTTCGTTAACGCGAAATTAACCTTCTCGGTGCTTCACTGCGACCCTCACCCGGTACTCCCCTGGGGGGTCGCCATGTCCGCTCGCCTGCCTGGTTCCCGTGTCACCCCGGCCCCTCGTTTGCGCCGGCGTTATCTGCTGCTGGCTCTGTTCGTGCTGATCGTCGTGGCCGGCTGCCTGGCCGGCTTCATGGTGCTGGTTCCACCGCCGCCCTATACACCCTTGCCGGGCCAGAACCCCGCTCAGGTCACCTTGCTGGCGCTGGGCGACCAGGGCAGTGGCGACCTGCAGCAATGGCGCGTGGCCGAGGGCATGGAGCGCGTGGCGGAGAGTGAAGGCGGGGTGAACATGGTCCTGCTGCTGGGCGACAACTTCTACGGCAAGGCGTTGAGCTCTATCGACGACCCTGCCTGGCAGCTCAAGTTCGAACGCGTCTATCACGGGCGCTGGCTCAGCCACGTACCGTTCTATGTGGTGCTGGGTAATCACGACTACCCGGATTCTGCCGCCGTCGAGCTGGACTACGCCCGCCAGCGCGCAGGCTCCGGTCGCTGGCAGATGCCCGCTCCCTTCTATACGCGCGATTTCGGCGAGGTGGAGGGGCGGCCGCTGCTACGTGTCGCGTTCCTCGATACCAACGCCGATGCTGCCGGCCGCCAGCGCCAGGCAGACTTCCTGCAGCGAGCGTTCGCCCGGCCGGGGCCCGCACCGCTGTGGAAGATGGTGGTGGCACACCATGCGATGCGCAGCAGCGGTGGCAAGCACGGCGATGACAATGCATTGCTGCAGCAACTGCTGCCGGCGATGCAGCATAGTGGCGTGGACCTCTACCTGTCCGGCCACGAGCACAACCAGGAGGTGCTTGTTCGCCCCGGCGAGCCGGCCTGGCTGGTCTCCGGAGGCGGTGGCCAGACCCTCGACGGGCTCCGGCCAGCCGAGCCGGCCGATGGCACGCTGTTCGCCGTCGAGCAGCACGGCTTCGCGCGCCTGGCCTTCTCCGCGCAAGGCCTGCAACTGGCCTATTACGACCCGCAGGGAAACCGCGAACAGGGCTTCCTCTGGGCTCGGGCCTGCCCCTGGCTGGCCCAGGGCTGCCTGAAGCAGAACGATGTTGCCCGGTTGGCGACGAGCAGGGCCACTGGCCAGTAGTTGAGCCCTGTGGGTTTTCGCTAGAATCCCGGACTTTTGCGCGCATGGACCGCGTGCGGCCATCAGCGCTTGAGTCCATTAGAGAGCCCCCATGCTTACCGGTAGTTACGATCCCGCCCTGGTCCTGATCTCGCTGTGCGTCGCCATGCTGGCGTCCTACACCGCCCTGGACCTGGCCGGGCGCATCGCGACGACCCGCGGCTGGCCCGTGCTGCTGTGGATCGGCGGTGGCGGAGTGGCGATGGGCATCGGCGTCTGGTCGATGCACTTCATCGGCATGCTCGCTTTCAGCCTGCCGATCCCGTTGGGCTACGACCTCACCCTGACGCTGCTGTCGCTGGCCATCGCGGTGCTCAGCTCAGGCTTCGCCCTGGCGCTGGTCAGCCAGGACCGCCTGCCGCTCTGGCAACTGGTCTGCGGGGCGCTGGCCATGGGCGCGGGGATCAGCTGCATGCACTACCTGGGCATGTACGCGATGCTGATGCAGCCGGGTATCGACTACGACCCGGCGCTGTTCGGGCTTTCCCTGGCGATCGCTGTGGCGGCGTCCGGCGCCGCATTGTGGATCGCCTTCAAGCTACGGCAGAACACCCCCTATGTGCGTCTGGCTCGCGGTGGCGCAGCGCTGGTGATGGGCCTGGCGATCGTCGGCATGCACTACACCGGCATGGCCGCGGCGCGCTTCCCCGAGGGCAGTTTCTGCGGTGCCTCTCCCAGCGGGCTGAACAGCGACTGGCTGGCACTGTTGATCATCATCGTGACCCTGGCGGTGATCGGCATCGCGTTGCTCACGTCGGTGCTGGATGCGCGCCTGGAATCGCGCACGGCACAGCTCACCTCGTCGCTGGCCCAGGCCAACCAGGAACTGACCCAGCTCGCCCTGCACGACAACCTCACCCGTCTGCCCAACCGTATCCTGCTCGAAGACCGCGTCGAACAGATGATCGGCAAGGTCCAGCGCAACGGCGGCTACTTCGCGCTGATGTTCCTCGACCTCGATGGCTTCAAGCCGGTCAACGATGCGTTCGGCCACCATGTCGGCGACCTGCTGCTCAAGGATGTGGCGCTGCGCCTGTGCGGCAACCTGCGCAGCGACGACACCGTTGCGCGCATCGGCGGCGACGAGTTCGTGGTGCTGGTCGAACTGGCCGAGGCCGAAGACGCGGTGACCGTCGCCAGCCAGCAGGTCAACCTGCTGGCCCAGCCGTTCCAGGTGGCCGGGCAGGAGCTGCGCATCGCTGCCAGCATCGGCATTGCGCTCTATCCGGGCGACGGCGCCAGCCAGCAAGAGCTGCTGCGCAACGCCGACGCGGCCATGTACCACGCCAAGGGCAACGGCAAGAACGGCTACAGCTTCTTCGAGCAATCGATGAACACCAATGCGCGCAACCACCTGCAGCTGCTGCACGACCTCCGTGCGGCGCTGGACCGTCGCGAGTTCATCCTGCATTACCAGCCCAAGTTCGCCGCCAGCGGCGAACCCATCGGCGCCGAGGCGCTGCTGCGCTGGCAGCATCCGCAACGCGGACTGCTGATGCCCGACAACTTCATCGCCCTGGCCGAGCGCACCGGGCTGATCATCCCCATCGGCGACTGGGTGCTCGACGAGGCCTGCCGGCAGATGCGCGAGTGGTACCTGCAGGGCCATGAAAGCTGGCGCGTGGCAGTTAACCTCTCGGCCCTGCAGTTCTGCCATGGGGCGCTGGTGCAGTCGGTGGCCGATGCGCTGCAGCGCCACCACTTGCCGGCGCGCTGCCTGACCCTGGAAATCACCGAGACCACGGCGATGCGCGATGCCGATTCCAGCCTGGAAATCCTCGGCAAGCTGTCGGCGATGGGCGTGGACCTGTCCATCGACGACTTCGGTACCGGCTACTCCAGCCTGCTGTACCTCAAGCGCCTGCCGGCCAACGAGTTGAAGATCGACCGCGGTTTCGTCCGCGACCTGGAGCAGGACAGCGACGACGCCGCCATCGTCTCAGCCATCGTCGCCCTGGGCCAGGCGCTGGATTTGCGCATCGTCGCCGAAGGGGTGGAAACCTCCGGCCAGCAGAACTTCCTCACCCGCCTGGGTTGCGATTCGTTGCAGGGCTTCCTGCTTGGCAAGCCGGTGCCGGCCGAGCAATTCCTAGAGCGTCTCGGCGCTCCGGCCTGAGCGGCTCAGTACTCCGCTGGCAACGCTGCCAGCTGCGTACACAGCTCACGCAGTTGTTCGCACAGGCGGCGCCCGGCGCTGCCCAGTTCCGGGCGTGCGTAGAGCGCCAGCTCCAGCCCCTCGATGGGCGCAAAACCCTCTTCGGCGGTCAGCACCCGGTGGCCTTCGTGGCGCCCGCGCAGGGGCAGCAGGCTGACGCCCATGCCGGCCGCCACCGCCGCTGACAGGCTGGCCAGGCTCGCGCTGCTGTAACTGATGCGCCACCGCCGGCCGCTGGCTTCCAGGGCGTGGATCATCTCCTGGCGGTACAGCGCACCCAGCGGGAAGACCACCAGCGGCAGCGGATCACGGGCGGCGGCCGGAGTGGCGGCGCTGTCCTGCCAGGCCAGCGGTTCGGGCCAGTGCGCCAGGCAATCGGCGTCGGCGCCCCATTGCTTGACCAGTGCCAGGTCCAGCTCGCCGCTGCGGTACTGGCGCAACAGCTCCTGGCTGAGACCGCTGGAGACCTCCAGGCGCAGCCGCGGGCGCTCGGCGCTGAAGGCCGCCAGCAGCGGCATCATCCGCTCGCCGGCGAAGTCTTCCGGCATCCCCAGGCGCAGCACGCCTTCACTGTGCTCGCTGCTCAGCGCCTCGCGAGCCTCCGAGCCCAGTTCGAGGATGCGCCGCGCATAGCCCAGCAGCCGTTCCCCCTGTTCGGTCGGCAGCACCTGGCGCTGGCTGCGATCCAGCAGGCGGCAGTCCAGGCTCTGTTCCAGGCGCAGGATCTGCTGGCTGACGGTGGACTGGGTAAGGTGCAGCAGCTCGGCGGCGCGGGTGAAGTTGCCGGCGTCCACCACCATCACGAAGCTGCGCAGCAGGTTGGGGTCGAGCATTGCGATTTCCACTGAAAGTCATGTTTCTATTTAATTTCAGCATAGAACATCGCTCCGTCATACTGCATCGGCTCATTGATAGAGAGTGATTCGAAGCACGACAGCCATCACGGGGAGCGCCCATGGACATGCCAACCATCCAGACCGAGGACGTGCGCAGCCGCGCCGCTGCCGACGCACTGCTCAGCGCCGCCAGCGATGGCCGCGAACACGATGTGGCGACGTTGCTCGAGCGTGGCATACCGGTGGACGTCACCGATGCACAGGGCAATACGCCGCTGCTCCTGGCCACCGCGCACAACCGAATTGCCGTGGCGCGCCAGCTGGTCGCCGCCGGTGCAGACGTCAACCAGCAGAACCGCATCCACGACAGCGCCTACCTGCTGGCTGGCGCTGCCGGGCGCCTGGAAATCCTCCAGCTGACGCTGGCCCATGGCGCCGATCTGCGCAGCACCAACCGCTATGGCGGCACGGCGTTGATCCCGGCCTGCGAGCGCGGCCATGTGGACGTGGTGGCCACGCTGCTCAAGGCCGGTGTCGATCCGGACCATGTCAACAAGCTGGGCTGGACCGGGCTGCTCGAAGCCATCCTGCTCAGCGACGGCGGCCCGCGCCATCAGGCCATCGTGAAACAACTCATAGAAGCCGGGGCGAACCTGAACCTGGCCGACAACGACGGCATCACGCCGCTGCAACACGCCCGCCAGCGCAACCAGACCACCATCGCCAGGATGCTGGAAGTCGCCGGCGCGCACTGAACCGATTGATTTGCTGGAAACTGCCATGTCACACGAAGTCTTCATGCGTGAGGCCCTGCAACTGGCCCGCGACAACATCGAGGCCGGCGGCCGCCCGTTCGGCGCCGTACTGGTCAAGGATGGCCGGGTGATCGCCCGCGCCGCCAATTCCATCCACCTGGATTTCGACCCTACCGCCCACGCCGAGCTGCTGGCGATCCGCCGTGCCTCGGCCGTGCTGGGCATGTCGCGCCTGGACGGCTGCGTGATCTACGCCAGCGGCCACCCGTGCCCGATGTGCCTGGCGGCCATGCACCTGTGCGGTGTGGAGGGCGCCTATTTCGCCTATTCCAATGACGACGGCGAGCCGTTCGGGCTGTCGACTTCCGCCATGTACCAACAGATGACCCAGCCGCCGCAATGGCAGGCGGTGCCGCTGCGCCCGTTGCGCCCCAATGGCGAAGAAGGCTTGTACCAGCACTGGCAGGAGCAGCGCTCGTGAGCCGGGGCATGGCCATGCCGGTCGAGGAGAGCAACAGCCACGCCGGCTGGATCGGCCTGCTGGTGATAGTCGCGCTGGGTATCAACCTGCGGCCGATCCTCACGTCCATCGGCCCGCTGCTAGCGGATATCCACGATGCCACCGGTCTGGGCTTCCAGGGCCTGTCGATGCTGACCGTGCTGCCGGTGCTGTGCATGGGCCTGTTTGCGCTGGGCCTGCCCTGGGTCGGCCCGCGCCTGGGCGAGAGCCGGGGAATGGTGTTCGGCCTGCTGGCCATTGGCGCGGCATGCTTCTGGCGGTTGCTGCTGGACAGCGGCTTCGCGCTGATTGCCAGTGCGGTGCTGGCGGGCTGCGGCGTGGCGGTGATCCAGGCGTTCGTGCCGGGGGTGATCAAGCGCTGGTTCCCGCACAAGGTGCCCTCGGCGATGGGGCTCTACTCGGCTTCGCTGATGGCTGGCGGCGGTAGCGCCGCAGTCCTGGCGCCGGTGGTTGCGGAACACTTCCATCGCTGGCAGGACGGTCTCGGCGCCTGGCTGCTGCTGGCCATTGTCGGCCTGGTGCTCTGGGCCGTGGCCCGCCCGCGGGAAACGCCGGTGGCGCCGCCGCCCCGGCAGAAGGCGCAGCACTATTTCGGCAGCCGTCGCGCCTGGCTGCTGGCGCTGTACTTCGGCCTGATCAACGGCGGCTACACCAGCATGGTGGCCTGGCTGCCGGTGTATTACCGCCAGCTGGGCTGGACGGCCCAGGCCAGCGGCCAGTTGATCGGCCTGATGACCATCTTCCAGGTGATCGCCGCGCTGACCATCCCTTTGCTGATCCGTCGCTCGCTGGATCGTCGCGGCTGGCTGTGCCTGTGTCTGCTGATTCAACTGGCGGGCTTCATCGGGCTGATCTCGGCGCCGCTGCACCTGCCGGGCATCTGGGTGGCGATGATCGGCTACGGCCTGGGCGCCTGCTTTGCGCTGAGCCTGACGCTGACCCTGGATCACCTCGCCGATGCCGGCGCGGCCGGTCGGCTGGCGGCCTTCGTGCAGGGCATCGGCTTCATCGTCACCGGCATCGTGCCCTACGTCACCGGCTGGCTGCGTGACAGCACCGGGAGCTTCCAGGCTTCGTGGATCCTGCTGGCGGTGTCGGTGGTGCTGATGCTGGGGGTGACGGTGCGCTTCTCGCCCAAGGGATACGCGCGAGCGATGCAGTGGTAGCGGGGATTTGGAGTGGCCGGAGGCCAATCGCGGGCGGAGTCCGCTCCCACACCGGTCTGAAACTTCGGTGGGAGCGGACTCCGTCCGCGATCGTTTTCAGGCTGGCGTAGGACTAGACCGAGGTGGCGATGTAGATGCGGTAGCTGATGATCGACAGCATGCTCAGCACACCGATCCACATGAGCACCACGCCCGTGCCGCGCTCGCGGATGGTGAAGCCGATCCCCAGCATGAACATGCCGAAGACGAGGATGCCGAGGGTGGTGAAGAGGGACGTGGGGTCCAGGGGGATGAAATGGGCGGTGGCGTCCATGGCGAATCCTTGTCTGAAAATTCCGATATAGAAATTCTAGGCCAGGGCGAGGGCGAACTCTTTTGATCCCTGGCAAGTCGCGCCGGATCATAACGGCACGAACCGCTCAGCCCAAGGCTCAGGTCTGCGCCATAAGTAGACCCTTGTTCGTCAGCACCAGCTGCAGGCCGCGGAACTCGGCCAGCCGAAGGTGCACGAGCCACCTTTTCAGGTGCGGGTGAAAAACGTCGCCGCGCCGCACGCGCCGCAGGAGATCATGCAACTCGTTACCGCGGCGAGGGGCTGGGGTACTGGTTTCAACGGCGTCGGACACTGAGCGGTATTCCTTATACCTGGTGTCAGTGAATTCTGAATTCGAACCGGCTTCAGCTTATTTTCTATTGCTATCAGAAAATACTGATCAGCATCTAAGTATCTGACAGATTCCGGAACTGGGTTGCCAATAGCTAGGAAGCGCCTCGGAAGCACGGCCATAAAAAAGCCCCGCGGTCCGGAGCGTCAGACCGCAGGGCCAGAACGGTCGAGAAATTCTCGACCGGGGAGGACCGATCAGGCCGCCGGCGTCGGTTGCCAGCCGCCGCCGAGGGCCTTGTAGATCGCCACGATGCCGCGGTACACGTCGACTTCCGCCAGGGCCTGGGCGTCCTCGGCGGCGAGTTGTTCGCGCTCGGCGTCCAGCAGGTTGAGGAAGTCCACGGTGCCCTCGCGGTATTGCAGCCCGGCCTGTTGCGCGGCGTTGCGGCTGGCTTCGGACTGGCGCACCAGCGAGACCAGGCGCTGCTGGCGCTTGCCGTAGTCGCTGAAGGCGTTCGACGATTCTTCCAGTGCCAGCAGGACCTGCTGCTCATAAGTCGCCAGGGCGCCATCGGCATCGGCCTTGGAGGCGCGCAGGCGGGCCCGCACGCTGCCCAGGTCGAAGGCCGCCCAGGTGATGCTCGGGGCCACGCCCCAGGCACTGGCGGCGGACGAGCCGATCTGCGAGCCACGGCCGGCGGTATAACCGAGGAAGCCGCCGAGGCTGACTTTCGGGAACAGGTCGGCAGTGGCCACGCCCACATCCGCGGTGGCGGCAGCCAGGCGGCGTTCGGCGGAGGCCACGTCCGGCCGGCGGCGCAGCAGCTCGCCCGGATCGCCGATCGGCAGGGCCTTGGCGATGGCGGGCAGTTTCTTCGGCGACAGGTCCACGGTCAGCGCGTCCGGGCGCTGGCCGAGGAGGGTGGCGATGCGGTTGCGCTGGCGCACTTCCTCGGCCTGCAGTTGCGGCACGCTGGCTTCGGTGGCGGCCAGGCGTGCTTCGGCGCGTTGCACGTCCAGTTCGTTGCCGACGCCGGCATCGCGCAGTTGGATGGTCAGGTCGCGGGATTCGCGCTGGTTCTCCAGGTTGCTCCTGGCAATGCTCTCGCGCAGTTGCGCACCGCGCAGCTGCCCATAGGCATCGGCCAGCTCGGCGATCAGGCTGACCTGCAGCTGTTGCAGGTCGGCCACGGTCGCTTCACTCAGCGCGTCGCTGGATTCCAGCTGGCGGCGCACGCGGCCGAACAGGTCAACTTCCCAGATCATGTCCAGGCCCAGGTCGTAGCGCTCCTGGTTCACCCGGTCCTCGGTCTGGCCGGGCACCTGGCCCTTGCCGACCTGGCCTTCGGCGCGGCTGGTGACCGTGGGGAAACGGTCATTGGCCACGTCGTCGCGGATCGCCCGCGAAGCCAGCACGCGGGCATAGGCCACGCGCAGCTCGCGGTTTTCCTTGAGGGACTGGTCGACCAGTTGGGTCAGCACGGGGTCGTCGAACTGCTTCCACCAGGCGTCTTCGTAACGGCTGCGGTCGTAGTTCTTCGCCTGGGCATTGCTGTCCAGCTGGGCCGGCGCGGTGTCCGGCTTCTGGTAGTCGGGGCCGACCATGCACGCGCTGAGGGCCAGCGCGAGCAGGGAAGGGACGAACAGTTTCACGGCACTCTTGCTCACAGCATTGATGGTCATGACGCTCATGCCTGATGGGCCTCGTGGTTCTGGGCGATGCGTGCTTGCTGCACCTGCTTCTTCGCTTCACGGGCTTCCATGAAGCGGCGGATCAGCACATAGAAGACCGGGGTCAGCAGCAGGCCGAAGAAGGTCACGCCGAGCATCCCGGAGAACACCGCGACACCCATGGCATGGCGCATTTCGGCGCCGGCGCCGGACGACAGCACCAGGGGCACCACGCCCATGATGAAGGCGATGGAGGTCATCAGGATCGGCCGCAGACGCAGGCGGCAGGCTTCCAGTACCGCGCTCAGGCGGTCCATGCCTTCGTCCTGTTTGTCCTTGGCGAACTCGACGATCAGGATCGCGTTCTTGCACGCCAGGCCCACCAGTACGATCAGGCCGATCTGGGTGAAGATGTTGTTGTCGCCACCGGACAGGATCACGCCCGCGATGGCCGACAGCAGGGTCATCGGCACGATCAGGATCACCGCCAGCGGCAGGCCCCAGCTCTCGTACAGCGCGGCCAGCACCAGGAAGGCGAGCAGCACGCAGAGCGGGAACACGTAGATCGCGGAGTTGCCGGCGAGGATCTGCTGGTAGGTCAGCTCGGTCCATTCGTAGGTCATGCCATTGGGCAGCTCCTGCTTGAGCAGGCGCTCGATGGCGGCCTCGGCCTGGCCGGAGCTGTAGCCCGGTGCGGCGGCGCCGTTGATCTCGGCGGTGATGAAGCCGTTGTAGTGCATCACGCGGTCGGGGCCGGAGGTGTCGCTGATCTTGATGAAGGTGGCCAGCGGGACCATTTCACCCTGGTTGTTGCGTACCTTCAGCTGGCCGATCTGCTCGGGTTCGAGACGGAACTGCTGCTCGCCCTGGACGTTCACCTGGTAGGTACGGCCGAAGCGGTTGAAGTCGTTCGCGTACAGCGAGCCCAGGTAGACCTGCAGGGTGTCGAAGATGTCGCTGATCGCCACGCCGTGGGTCTTGGCCTTCTCGCGGTCGATGGCAGCGTCCACCTGCGGCACGTTCACCTGGTAACTGGTGAACACCGACATGGGGTTCAGCTCCGGCAGCGCGCGGGCCTTGTTGAGGATGTTCTGGGTCTGAGCGTAGAGCTCCTCGTAACCGGCGTTGCCACGGTCCTCGATCTGCAGGCGGAAGCCGCCGATGGTGCCCAGCCCCTGTACCGGCGGCGGCGGGAAGATCGCGATGTAGGCGTCCTGGATATCCGCGAACTGCTTGTTCAGCTCGGCGGCGATCTCATTGGCCGACATGCCCGGGCCCTTGCGCTCGCTGAAATCCTTCAGCGGGGTGAAGACGATGCCGCTGTTGGGGCTGTTGGTGAAGCCGTTGATCGACAGGCCGGGGAACGACACGGTGTGCTCGATGCCCGGGTGCTTGCCGGCGATTTCCGACATCCGCTTGATCACCGCTTCGGTGCGGTCCAGCGTGGCGGCGTCGGGCAGTTGCGCGAAGGCCACCAGGTACTGCTTGTCCTGTTGCGGCACGAAGCCGGTCGGAGTGCTGGAGAAGCCCAGGTAGGTCAGGCCGATCAGCCCCGCATACAGCAGCAGCGCGATGGAGCTGCCGCGCAGCACACGGGTGACGGTGCCGACGTAGCCATGGCTGGCGCGGTCGAAGAAGCGGTTGAACGGACGGAACAGCCAACTGCCCAGCAGCTTGTCGAGGATCACCGAGAAGCGGTCCTTCGGCTCGTGGTGCCCCTTGAGCAGCACGGCGGACAGCGCCGGCGACAGGGTCAGCGAGTTGAACGCGGAGATCACCGTGGAAATCGCGATGGTCAGCGCGAACTGCCGGTAGAACTGCCCGGTGAGGCCGGAGATGAACGCGGTGGGGATGAACACGGCGCACAGCACCAGCGCGGTGGCGATGATCGGCCCGGTCACTTCCTTCATGGCGCGCTTGGTCGCCTCGACGGGAGTGAGCCCCAGCCCGATGTTCCGCTCGACGTTCTCCACCACCACGATGGCGTCGTCCACCACGATGCCGATGGCTAGTACCAAACCGAACAGGGATAGCGCGTTGAGCGAGAAGCCGAAGGCGTGCATCACCGCGAAGGTGCCGATCAGCGACACTGGCACGGCGGCCAGCGGGATGATCGAGGCGCGCCAGGTCTGCAGGAACAGCACGACCACCAGCACCACCAGGATCAGCGCTTCGAACAGGGTGTGCACCACCGCTTCGATGGAGCCGCGGACGAAGATGGTCGGGTCATAGACGATGGAGTAATCCACGCCCTGCGGGAATTCCTTCTTCAGCTCGGCCATCTTCTCGCGCACCAGGTTGGAGATGGCGATGGCGTTGGAACCGGGGCGCTGGAAGATCGGGATAGCGACCGCCGGCTGGTTGTCCAGCAGCGAACGCAGGGCGTACTGGCTGGAGCCGAGTTCGACGCGGGCGATGTCCTTCAGGCGGGTGATCTCGCCGTCCGGGCCGCTGCGGATGATGATGTTCTCGAACTCTTCCTCGGTGACCAGACGGCCCTGGGTGTTGATCGACAGCTGGAAGCTGGTGTCGCTCGGCGAGGGCGGGGCGCCCAGCGAGCCAGCGGCGACCTGACGGTTCTGCTCGCGGATCGCGGTGACCACGTCGGTGGCGGTCAGGTTGCGCGAGGCGACCTTGTTCGGGTCGAGCCACACGCGTAACGAGTAGTCGCCCATGCCGAACAGCTGCACGTCGCCCACGCCGTCCAGGCGCGCCAGCTCGTCCTTGATGTTGAGGATGGCGTAGTTGGACAGATAGAGCATGTCGTAGCGGTTATCCGGCGAGGTCAGGTGCACGACCATGGTCAGGTCGGGCGAAGCCTTGTCGACGGTGATGCCGATCCGTGTGACTTCCTCGGGCAGCTTGGGCTGCGTACGGGTCACGCGGTTCTGCACCTGCACCTGCGCGTTGTCCAGGTCGGTACCCAGGGCGAAGGTGATGGTCAGGGTCATCTTGCCGTCGGCGGTGGACTGCGAGGACATGTAGAGCATGTTCTCGACGCCGGTGATGGCCTGTTCCAGCGGCGCGGCGACGGTCTCGCCGATCACCTTGGGGTTGGCGCCGGGGAAGTTGGCGCGCACCACCACGGTGGGCGGCACCACTTCGGGGTATTCGCTGATCGGTAGCTGGAACAGCGAGATGGCCCCGCCGATCAGGATGATCAGCGAAAGCACGGCGGCGAAGATCGGCCGCTGGATGAAGAATTGCGAAAAGTTCATGGCTGGTTCCTGTCGCGAACGCTGCGGTTCGCCAAACCCGGGACAAAGGTCACCCAAGGCCCTGGTGGGACAGGGCCTGGTACATCAATCGTTTAAGACAGGGGGAATGTCAGCCGCGCGGCGCGCCCGGCTTGGCAGATTTCTCGGCCACCTTCGGCGCTTCGAAGCTCTCCAGCGCACGACGCTGGTTTTCGAGGTTGGCGAGGGTTTCCTTGCTGGCCATCTCGACACCCTGGGCGTCGACCTGGGCACCGGGGCGAACCCGTTGCAGGCCGTTGACCACGATACGGTCACCCTTCACCAGGCCGGTGCGGACGATGCGCAGGCCTTCCAGTTTCGGGCCCAATTCGATGCCGCGGTACTGCGCCTTGCTGTCCTTGTCCACCACCAGCACGAACTTCTTGCCCAGGTCGGTGCCGACCGCTTCGTCCTTGATCAGCGCGGCGGGGTAGGTGCCGCTGCCGACCAGCTTGATGCGGGCATACAGGCCGGGGGTGAACTGGTTGGCGTCGTTGTCGAACACTGCGCGACCGCGGATGGTGCCGGTCTTCGGGTTGACCTGGTTGTCGAGGAAGTCCAGGCGGCCCTGGTGGGGGAAACCGTCCTCGCCGGTCAGGCCCAGGTACACCGGGCTGGTGCCGCGGGCGTCCGGGCCGCCCTTGCGGGCGAGGTCGACGTACTTCAGGTAGACGCGCTCGTCGGCGTCGAAGTAGGCGTAGACCTTGTCGGTGGAGACCAGGGTGGTGAGCACGCTCTGGCCACTGTTCACCAGGTTGCCGGCGGTCACTTCGGCGCGTGAGACGCGGCCGTCGATGGGCGCGGTGATCTGGGTGAACGACAGGTTCAGGCGGGCGTTGTCGAGTTCCGCCTGGGTCGCGGCGACCACGGCTTTCGCCTCGGTGGCGGCGGCGGTGCGGGCGTCGGCCAATTCAGCGGAGATGGCGTTGGTGGCGCGCAGGCGCACGCCACGGGCATCTTCGTTGACGGTACGGGTCTGGTTGGCGCGGGCCTGTTGCAGCTGGGCTTCCAGGCGATGGACCTCGGCCTGGAACGGCCGCGGGTCGATCTGGAACAGCAGGTCGCCTTTCTTCACCAGGGCGCCTTCACGGAAGGCGACGCGGTCGATGTAGCCGGACACGCGCGGACGCAGTTCGACGGATTCCGGAGCCTCCAGGCGGCCAGTGAATTCGTCCCATTCATTGATCGGCTGTTCGATGACGTCCGCCACGCTGACCTTGGGGGCGGCCATGTTCTGTGCCGCCTCCTGGCCCTTGCCGCAGGCGCTGAGAACCAGCACGGCGGCCAACGCCAACGGAATACGCAAGGTGTTCAGATTTCGCTCCATGGAAAAGACTCCGGCGTTCTAATTGGTTTATGGATTTCTAATGGAGCGGAGTCTGCGTGCGCGGGGGGTTGGGAACTAATCGAACGAGCAGATTTTGATTATCACGCGCAGTGATAAATGCTTTTGCACTATGCGCAGGAATAGATAGAAGGAGTGGGCACGGAGATTGCCCGGACGCGCGGAGTTCCCCTGTAGGAGCAACTGGCTTCTTCTGCGAGTCCGTGCTCGGGGGCTCCTCCCTCTCCCCAGCCCTCTCCCTGAAGGGAGAGGGAGCCGTCCGTGCCGGCTGATGCCACGGTTTCATCCTACTCCGAACGGTCCCCTCTCCCTTCAGGGAGAGGGTTAGGGAGAGGGCAAGCCCTCGCTGAGGAGTCCCAAACTACGTAGGAGCGGGCCATACCCGCGATTGCGCACATGGCGCGCTCCTACAGGTTGAATCCGGCGTCGACCGTCACAGGCTGTCGGGGTCACCCACGAACATGGTGATCCGCGAACGCAACCAGCGCTCGGCCGGGTCCTGGTCCTGGGCGCCGCGCCAGACCATCGACAGCTCGGCCAGACGGGTGGGGAAGGGCGGGTCTTCGGCGCGCAGGCCGCCGGCGGCGGTCAGCGCGAGGGCCACGTACTCTGGCACGGTGGCGATGATATCGGTGCCGGCCAGCAACTGGGCGAGGCCGACGAACTGCGGCACGGCCAGCACTACCTGGCGCTTGCGCTCCATCTCGGCCAGCGTCTGGTCGACGAAACCGTCCAGGTCGCCCGCATAGGACACCAGCGCGTGCGGGCGCGCGCAGTAATCATCGAGGGATAGCGCACCGGGAATCGAATCGGCCCGCAGGATCTTCCAGGTGCTGCGGCGCAGGGTCTTGCGCTTGGCATTGGCCGGCAGCTCGTCGGTGTAGCTCACGCCGACGGAGATTTCCCCGGACGACAGCAGCTGCGGCATCAGCAGGTAGTTGGCGCGGCGCACCACCAGGGTGATGCCCGGTGCTTCCGAGCGCAGACGGCGCAGCAGCGGAGGCAGCAGGCCGAACTCCACGTCGTCGGACAGGCCGATGCGGAACACCGCCTTGCTGGTGGCCGGGTCGAAGTCGGCGGCGCGGCTCAGGGCAGTGGAGATGGAGTCCAGCGCCGGCGAGAGGTGGCCGAAGATTTCCTGGGCCCGCGCGGTGGGTTCCATGCTGCGCCCGGTGCGGACGAACAGCGGATCGTCGAACAGGCCGCGCAGGCGCGCCAGGGCCGCACTGATCGCCGGCTGGCCGAGGAACAGCTTCTCGGCGGCGCGGGTCACGCTGCGTTCATGCATCAGCGTCTCGAAAACGATCAACAGGTTGAGGTCAACCTTGCGAAGGTCGTTGCGGTTCATGGGGACTCCCTGGCGATGGGGGAAAAGTGAGGCCGACCGTGCCCTGAGTCAAGTCTGTCAGATAAGTCCTTGATCAATTTCTACTTTTTTAAAGAGAATCCCGTCCCGGATGCGTGGTCAGAATCTGTAAGGTGCTGACGTCCACGCTCAGTCGCGCAGACCCGCCGCAGAGCCTCCGGGCCGCGCCGGACAAGCATTTCACCGCGTGCCGAATCATCGCCGTTTATGTCCATTATCAATGGCGAACGGTGGCGTCACCCGGAAAGCCCGGATAGAGTCCGTGGCTATGAGCACTACTAAGGCGAGGTATGTGATGTCCCGCATGATCCGTTTCCACCAGTTCGGTGACGCCTCGGTCCTGAAGATCGAGGAAATGCCGACCCCGCAACCGGGGCCGGGTGAAGTACTGATCCGTACCCAGGCACTGGGCGTCAGTTGGCGCGACGTGCTCTGGCGGCAGAACCTCGC
This sequence comes from Pseudomonas multiresinivorans, assembly GCF_012971725.1. Taxonomy (NCBI): domain Bacteria; kingdom Pseudomonadati; phylum Pseudomonadota; class Gammaproteobacteria; order Pseudomonadales; family Pseudomonadaceae; genus Pseudomonas; species Pseudomonas multiresinivorans. The sequence continues at coordinate 3,948,769 of NZ_CP048833.1, read as the reverse complement.
CCCTGATCAGGCCAAGTTACCGGCGGGCATCGGCTATGAACTTTCCGGCATCGTCGAAGCCGTGGGCGAGGGCGTGGAAGACCTCGAGCCCGGCGTGGCGGTGGCCAGCTTCCCGGCGAACTCGCCGAACCTGTATCCGGCCTGGGGTGACCACGTCATCCTGCCGCGCACTTCGCTGACCCGCTATCCGGATGTCCTGACCCCGGTCGAGGCGGCGGTGCACTACACCGGCCTGATGTACTCCTATTTCGCCCTGGTGGAGCTTGCCCAGATCAAGCCCGGCCAGCGCGTGCTGATCACCGAGGCCGGCCATTGCCTGGCTCCGCAGGCGGTGCAGCTCGCCAAGGCACTGGGCGCCCAGGTGATCGCCACCACCAGCCATGAGGAAACCCGCGAGTTCCTCAAGGGCCTGGGGGCGGACAAGGTCATCTATACCGAGGAACAGGACCTGGTCCTGGAAGTCGAGCGCTTCACCAAGGGTGAAGGCGTCGAGATCGTCCTCGACCAGTGCGCCGGCCCGCAGATGAAGCTGCTGGGCGATGTGGCGGCTCCGCGCGGCAAGCTGATCCTGTACGGCATCAATGGCGGCAACGACGCAGCCTTCCCGGCCTGTGCGGCCTTCAAGAAGCACCTGCAGTTCTTCCGTCACTGCGTGCTGGACTTCACCGGGCAACCGGAGATCGGCTTGACCCGCAACGACGAAGCCGTGCAACGGGCGCTGACCGCGATCAACCAGATGACCGCCGACCAGTTGCTCAAGCCGAGCATCGACCGGGTGTTCGATTTCGCCCAGTATCTGGACGCCAACACCTACATGGAAACCTGCCCGGGCGGCGGCCGTGTGGTGATCAGGATGCCGGAGTGATTCGGCATCCGTGAGGCGAGAAAGCCACTCTTCGGAGTGGCTTTTTTGTGCGCGCGTGATTCTCCGTTGTCCCTGTAGGAGCGAGCTTGCTCGCGAACCCTTATGTCAGTGCGGTGCGGCCTGAAGCCGATCGCGGACGGAGTCCGCTCCTACGGAAGCGTTATGGTGCGCTCCGGGAGAGTAGGAGCGGACTCCGTCCGCGATCGCTCACCGCCAGCACCGCTCACATCCGGTCACACCCTGCGCAGTATCAGGCAAGCCTCAAGAGAACCAGGCAAACCGCTCGGCGCCTTCCTGGCGTATCGTCGCGGCGCAGGCCGGCGCTTGCGCCTAGGCTGAATCCATTGCGTGACGAAGCGGTTGTGCTTCGCCCCATTCCATCACCCGCAGAAGAGGTGAACCCCCTGATGATTACCGTGAACCTGAACGGCAAGGACCACCAGCTCGACGCTCCCGGCGAGATGCCGCTGCTCTGGGCCATTCGTGACGTCGCCGGGCTGACCGGCACCAAATACGGCTGCGGCATGGCGCTGTGCGGTGCCTGCACCGTGCATGTCGATGGCCAGCCCACGCGCTCCTGCGTCACCCCGCTGGCGGCGGTGGCCGGCAAGAAGATCACCACCATCGAGGCGGTGGCCGAGCAGCCCGCCGGCAAGGCGGTGCAGGACGCCTGGCGCAAGCTCGACGTGGTGCAGTGCGGCTACTGCCAGTCCGGGCAGATCATGTCGGCCACCGCGCTGCTGGCTTCGAACAAGGCGCCCAGCGACGCCGACATCGATGCAGCGATGAGCGGCAACATCTGCCGCTGCGCCACTTATGCGCGGATCCGCGCGGCCATCCACGACGCCGCCCAGACCCTGGCCTGAGGACCGACACCATGCTCGAACCCCGTATCGACCAACTGCCGGCCGAGGCCGGCAGCATCCTCAACGTCAGTCGCCGCAGCTTCCTGCGCGGCGCCGGCGGCCTGGCCCTGGGCATCTACTTCGCACCGCTGCTGGGCAAGCCGGGCGATGCCCAGGCGGCCAGCGACTTCGAACCGAATGCCTTCGTGCGAATCGCCCCTGATGGCACCGTCACCGTGATCGCCAAGCACGTGGAAATGGGCCAGGGCAGTTACACCGGCCTCGCCACCCTGGTGGCGGAGGAGCTGGATGCCGACTGGAGCCACGTGCAGGTCGAAGGCGCGCCGGCGGACGCCAAGCGCTACGCCAACCTGGCCTTCGGCAACCTGCAGGGCACTGGCGGCAGCAACGCCATGGCCAACTCCTTCGAACAGATGCGCAAGGCCGGAGCCAGCGCCCGCGCCATGCTGGTGGGCGCGGCGGCGGAACAGTGGAGGGTGCCTGCGGAGCAGATCGAGGTGCAGGGCGGCGTCGTCAGCCACGCTGCTTCCGGACGCAAGGCCGGCTTCGGCGAACTGGCGGAGGCGGCGGCGAAACAGCCGGTGCCAGCGGACGTGAAGCTCAAGGACCCGAAGGACTTCAAGCTGATCGGCCAGGTACAGCTGCCGCGCAAGGACAGCCCGTCCAAGACCGACGGTACCGCGCAGTTCACCCAGGACGTACACCTGCCGGACATGCTGGTGGCCGTGGTCGCCCACCCGCCGCGCTTCGGCGGTTTGCCGGCCAAGGTCGATGCGAGCAAGGCGAAAGCCGTGCCCGGCGTGGTCGACGTGGTGCAGTTTCCGGGGAGCGAGCGCCGTTTCGCTGGCGTTGCCGTGCTGGCGAAGAACACCTGGGCGGCCCGCCAGGGCCGCGATGCATTGCAGGTCGAATGGGACGAAAGCAAGGCCTTCAAGATGGGCAGCAAGGAAATCTTCGCCCAGTACCGCGACATGGCCAGCAAGCCGGGCCTGGTGGCGCGCAACGACGGCGATGTCGCCAAGGTGCTGGAAAAGCCGGCGCACCTGATCGAAGCCGAATACCAGTTCCCCTATCTGGCCCACGCCGCCATGGAGCCGCTCAACTGCGTGGTATTCCTCAAGGAGGACGGCTGCCAGATCTGGAACGGCGAGCAGTGGCAGACCGGGGACCAGATGTCGGTGGCACAGCTACTGGGCATGCAGCCCGAGCAGGTGACCATCACGCAACTGTATGCCGGCGGCAGCTTCGGCCGTCGCGCCAACCCGCACTCGGACTACGTGCTGGAGGCGGTCGCCATCGCCAAGGCCGCCCGCGAGCAGGGCGTGAAGGTGCCGATCAAGATGGTCTGGACCCGCGAGGACGACACCCGCGCCGGCTATTACCGTCCGGCCTTCCTGCACCGCGCGCGACTGGCGGTGGATGCCCAGGGCAACCTGGTGGGCTGGGAGCAGCGGCTGGTGGGGCAATCCTTCATCGTCGGCACGCCGTTCGAGAAGTTCATGGTCAAGGATGGCGTCGACAAGATTGCCGTGGAAGGCGCCGCCGACCTGCCTTACGCCGTGCCGAACCTGCGCGTCGAGCAGGCGCTGGCGGAAAACGTCACGGTACCGACCCAGTGGTGGCGCTCGGTGGGCCATACCCACACGGCATTCTCCACCGAGACGCTGATCGACGAAGCGGCCATCGCTGCCAAGCAGGACCCGTACGAGTTCCGCCGCAAATTGCTGGCGGAACACCCGCGTCATCGCGGTGCGCTGGAGCTGGTGGCGCAGCGCGCCAACTGGCTGGCGCCGCTGGAGAAGGGCAAGGAAGGCGAGCAGCGCGGCCGGGGTATTGCCGTGCACGAGTCGTTCGGCAGCTTTGTCGCCCAGGTAGTGGAGGTGACCTACAAGGCGGACAAGAGCTTCAAGGTGGACCGCGTGGTCTGCGCGGTGGATTGCGGCCTGGCGATCAACCCGGACGTGATCAAGGCGCAGATGGAAGGCGGCATCGGCTTCGCGCTGTCGGCGGCGATGCACAGCGCGATCACCCTGACCGACGGCAAGGTCGACCAGTCCAACTTCCACGACTTCCAGGTATTGCGGATCAACGAGATGCCGGTGGTGGAGGTGCACATCGTGCCATCGGCCGAGCCGCCAACCGGTGTTGGCGAACCGGGGGTTCCGCCGCTGGCGCCGGCACTGGCCAACGCGCTGTTTGCGGCGACCGGCAAGCGCATCCGCAACCTGCCGATCGGCAATCAGCTGCAGGCGTGATGCCCGGCTGGTAACACAAATGCCCCGCACGAGCGGGGCATTTGCTTGGCAGGGTCTAAACTTTCCCGAGATCAGGCGACCAGGGCCTGCTCTTCGTGCCCTTCGCAGATCAGCTCGCGCAGCACTCGGCGTTCTTCGGGCAGGGTGGCGGCGTTGTGCAGGGCCAGGCCGCCTTCCTCGTCGGGCACGGCGATCTGGGTCTCGAAGTGCAACTGCACTTCGTCCAGAGTGATGTAGGTGATGCGGTATGCCGCCTCGGTGCTGTGCATGGTCGCAGGCTCGGTGTGGGAGGGCGCAGGCCCGATGGAGGCATCGTCGCGCCGGGCGGGCAAGGGCGGAAGTGAAACACCGTGATGGTGAACATCACCAAAGGCGATGGTGCCGGCGAGATTTTCCGGCATCTGTCATGCAGGACAGGTATCCTGCGCGGGCGTGCCCAGAACGGGCATTTTGTAAATCGAATTGGAGCAGTGACATGAGCCGCGACAAGCAGCTTTTCCCGGAAGACGAAATCGGCGATGCCCTGTGGGCCCTGCAGGAAGACGGCGAAGACCTCTCCCTCGAGCATGAGGTGGAGTTCGCGGTGATCTTCCCGGACGAGCAGTCCGCCCTGGACTTCGCCATCATGCTGCTGCAGAACGGGCAGAAGGTGGCGTACTCCGAGTACGACGGCAACGACAAGCTGCCCTGGCAGGTCCTCGCCTACCCGGTGATGGAGCTCTCCCACGAGCACATCAGCGGCTACGCGGCGCTGCTGTCCGAGCACTCCGCCGACCTGGGTGGTCAGATGGACGGCTGGTCGGCGCTCTGATCGGCTGATGCCTCATGAAAAACGGCGCCTTCGGGCGCCGTTTTTCTTTGGGCGTAGCGCAGTTCCGTAGGGCGCATAACGCGCCAGCGTTATCCGCCGCGAAAGGGCCGGCGGATAACCTGTTCCAGGTTATGCGCCCTACGTCTGTTTGTAGGAGCGAGCTTGCTCGCGAAGCGGTTTTCCCGGCGGCGTCAGCGTCAGGCGGGTTTGCGAGCAAGGACTAGGCGTCCCCCTCGGTCCTACGAAAGGCCGGGTCACTCCGGCAACGGCGCATTGCGCGCCACCTGGCGCAGCGCCTGCTCGTAGTTCCGTAGGGCGCATACCGCGCCAGCGTTATCCGCCGCGAATGGGTCGGCGGATAACCTGTTCCAGGTTATGCGCCCTACGTCTGTTTGTAGGAGCGAGCTTGCTCGCGAAGCGGTTTTCCCGGCGGCGCCATCGTCAGGCGGGTTCGCGAGCAAGGACTAGGCGTCCCCCTCGGTCCTACGAAAGGCCGGGTCACTCCGGCAACGGTGCGTTCCGCGCCACCTGGCGCAGCGCCTGCTCGTAGTAGTCGGTGCTCTGCGCCCCGGAGATCAACTGGCGGCCGTTGAGTATCACCGCCGGCACCGCGCGGATGCCGTGGCTGGTGTAGAAGTCTTCCTCCGCCACCACCTCGTCGGCGTAGGCGTCGCTGTCGAGGATTTCCCGCGCGCGCACGGCGTCCAGGCCGACACTGACGGCCACTTCCAGCAGCACTTCCGGGTCGCTCGGGTCGCGGCCCTCGCCGAAATAGGCATGCAGCAGCGCCTGTTTCAACGCCACGTCACGGTGCGATTCCGCCGCCCAGTGCAGCAGGCGATGGGCATCGAAGGTGTTGTAGATGCGGTCGCGCTTCTTCAGGTCGAAGTGCACACCGACTTCCTCGCCCATGGAGCGCAGGTGTTCCTGGTTACGGGCAATGTCCTCGGCGCTGCTGCCGTACTTGCGCTGCAGGTGCTCAACCAGGTCTTCCCCTTCGGCGGGCATATCGGCGTTGAGCTCGAAGGGTTTGATGCGCAGGTCGACGGTCAGCTCGCCGTCCACCCGGCGCATGGCTTCGAGCAGGCCGTTGAGGCCGATGGCACACCAGGGGCAGACCACGTCGGAGACGAAATCAACGGTAATGGCATCGCTCATGGGGGCGATCTCCGGCAAATGGGCGAGCATCAAGCATGGACCCGAATGGGTGTTTCAATCCAGTAACGAGGCGGACAGACGGCTCCGCGGCAACCCCAGAATCCGTGCAACCCGCTGATTCTCAAAGGCTGATCGGCGTTTTGCCGTCCGACGGCGAGCCGGCAGGAAGGCCGGCGCCATCGGTGCAAGAGGGGCGACGTCCCTGTCGCGAAGGGGAAATCAGAAGTCCAGGGTCATCGACAGCTTCAGGGTGCGCGGGTCGCCCTGGGTCAGGTAGCCGCCGATGGTGGAGGCCCAGTACGACTTGTTGGCGACGTTCTCCAGGTTGGCGCGCAGGGTCACGTCGCGCTCGTCCACCTTGAAGGCGTAGCGGGCGCCGAGGTCGAAGCGGGTCCAGGCCGGGATGCTCAGGTCGTTGGCCGCGTCCAGGTACTGGCCGCCGGTACGCAGCACGCGGCCGTTGATGGCGGCGCCCTGGATGCCCGGAACATCCCAGTCGGCGCCCAGGTTGTACTGGAAGGTCGGCACGCCCACGGCGCGGTTGCCGTCGGTCTTGCCGCCAGCGGTGTTCTTCAGCTCGGTGTCGATCCAGGTGCCGCCGGCCAGCAGGCGCAGGCCGTCCACCGGCTCGCCGAACAGGTTCAGCTCGATGCCGCGGTTCTCCTGCTCGCCGTCGACGCTGAAGATTTTCGAGTCCGGGTCGGTGGTGCTGAAGGGCTGCTCGATGCGGTAGAAGGCCAGGTTGCCGCCGTAGCTGCCGAAGTCCAGCTTGGCGCCCACTTCCACCTGCTTGGAGCGGTTCGGCGCGAAGACTTCGCCGAAGTTCGCCGCGCTGCTGGGCGCGGTCGGGCCGGCGGCCAGGCCTTCGATGCGGTTGGCGTAGAGCGACAGGTACTCGGTGGGCTTCACCACCAGGCCGTAGACCGGCGTGGTGATGGATTCGTCGTAGGTGGCGGTGCGCTTGCCGACGTAGTTCCAGCCGTCGGTGCCGATGCTCTGGCGGCGCACGCCGACGGTCAGCAGCACGCGGTCGTCGAGGAAGCCCAGGGTATCGGCGGCAGCCAGGCTCTTGTTCAGTGTCTTGCCGACGATGCCGGGGTCGCTGTAGTCGCCGCCGGTGAGGGTTGGCGCGGGCTTGGGCGTCTGCACCGGGTTATAGATGTCGGTGGGGTAGCGCTTGGTGGTCATGGTGTAGGCGCTGCGCTGCTCGGCCCAGATGCCGGCGACGCTGAGGTTCATCTGATGGCTGACCGGACCGGTGGCGAAATGGCCGTTGAGGCCGGCCATGGCGCTCTTGTTGTCCTCGTCGTGGGTGGCATCCATCATGCCGCCGCCTGCGGCGCCGCTGTTGTCGCTGAGCGTCAGGGCCGAGTAGGCGCCGTTCTCGCGGGTGTGCTTGGCGCCGCCGGAGAGGTAGGCGGTCCAGCTGTCGTTGAGGTCGTACTCGGCGCGGAACATGCCGAAGGTGTCTTCCAGCTGGGAATAGCTCCAGGACTGGCCGTAGTTGTGGTCGGCGTCCGGAGCGTGGGGAATGCTGGTGACGCCGGTGCCGACGTAGACCACCGGGCGGCCCTGGTTGATGCGCTGCTTCTGGTAGCCGAAGTCGGTCATCAGGCGCAGGCGCTCGCCGCGGTAGTCGAGGTTGACGGTGGCCAGCTTGTAGCGCTGGTTCTCGTCGTCGACGCCGGTCTCGCCCTCGCGCTGGGCCAGGTTGACCCGCGCGCCGAAGCGGTTGTCCTCGCCGAAGCGCTGGCCGAGGTCGAGGTGCTCGCCGATCTGGTTGTCGCTGCCATAGCCCAGGGTCACGCTGCGGGTCGGTACGTCTTCGGCGCGCTTGGTCTGCAGGTTGACCGCACCACCGATGCCGCTGCCGCTGGGTGTCACGCCGTTGATGAAGGCGTTCGGGCCCTTGAACAGCTCGACGCGCTCCAGCGATTCGGTGCCGATGATCTGCCGCGGGGTGACGCCGTACAGGCCGTTGAGCGAGACGTCGTCGGTGCTCAGCGGCAGGCCGCGGATGACGAAGATCTGCGAGAAGTTGCCGTAGCCATTGCCCTGGCGCACCGAGGCATCGTTGAGCAGCACGTCACCGACGGTCTGCGCCTGCTGGTCCTGGATGGTCCTGGCGGTGTAGCTGGCGAAGCTGAAGGGCACGTCCTGCATGTCCTGGTCACCCAGCATGCCCAGCCGCGCGCCACGGGCGACCTGGCCGCCGGCATAGGCGGGCGGCAGCTCGCCGCGCTGCTGTACGGCGCCGCTGACGGTGGTGGCGTCCATCTCCAGGGCACCACTGTCATCCGGCGCCGCTTCCACGCCGTAGCCGCTGCTCTTGCGCACCAGGCGGTAGCCGCTGCCTTCGAGCAGGTGCTCAAGTCCCTGCTCCGGCGCGTAGTTGCCTTTCAATCCAGCACTTTGCTGGCGATTCAGCACCTGCGCCTCGAAGGCCAGCGGCACGCCGGCCTGTGCGGCGAAGCGGGCCAGCACCTCGCCCAGCGGTCCGGGGGCGATGTCGTACTGGCGCTGCTGGCTGCTGGCTTCGGCCGCCAGGGTGGGCAGCACGACGCCGCCAGTCAGGGCCAGGCTGACGGCCAGGGCGAGGGAATGGGGGCGGAGGCGGGAGCGGAGGAGCATGGAGTGTTCCTGTCGGCGAATAGAGGTTGTCTTCCTCTTCACCGGGCGAGATCGGAAAAGGTGTCAGGGGTGGGCGAAAAAATTTCAGAGTGTTGGGCTTTTGTTGTAGGAGCGAGCTTGCTCGCGAACCGCCCAGCGTCAGCGCGGCCGGAGAATCTGTTCGCGAGCAAGCTCGCTCCTACAGGGCAATGGATAGTTCGGAGTGGTGGCATGCCCTCACCCCAACCCTCTCCCAGGGGGAGAGGGAGCAGATCGTGCCGGCTGACGCCGAGGGTTTCGTCCTGCACCACACGGCCCCCTCTCCCTGAGGGAGAGGGCTGGGGTGAGGGGGAACCGCGAGCGCAGGAATATCAGGAAGCACCCTTTGCTCCCGGCTCACGCCGGCTCCACCATCACCCAATACCGCGTCATCCGCCGCAACTTGACCGGCAGCATGTCCGCCAGCAGCGCCAGTCCGGCGTCGCTATCGCCCACGGGAATCGCCCCGGTCACGCGCAGGTTGGCCAGGCGCGGGTCGCAGCGCAGGAAGCCGCTGCGGTAGCGGCCCAATTCGCCCAGCAAATCGTCCAGGCGCATCCCCTGGGCCAGCAGCATGCCGTTTTCCCAGGCGCTGGCGTTGGCGTCCGCCGTCTGCAGGGTCTGGAAGCCCTGCGCCCCGAACACCAGCTGCTGGCCGGCGCTGACCACCTGGCTCGCGGCTCCCGGCAATTCGACGCTGACTTCCTTGTCCAGCACCGCGACCCGGCAGGCGTCGCCCAGGTCGCGCAGGCTGAAGCGTGCGGCCGGAGTACGCAGCAGGCCGTGGCGGCTGTCGACGAGGAAGGGACGCGGATCGGGGAGGGCGTCGACGAGGATTTCGCCTTCCACCAGGCTGAGGCGGCGTTCGCGGGCGTTGAAAGCGACATTCACCGCGCTGCTGGTGTTCAGGGTGATCTGGCTGCCGTCCGGCAGACGCAGGTGCTTGCGCTCGCCCACGGCGGTGCGCAGGTCGGCATTCCACTCCGCCCAGGGCATCTGCCGGGCTACCAGCCAGGTGGCAGGCGCAACAGCCATCAGCACGCCCAGGCGGTTGAGCATCTGCCGGCGACTCAGGCCCGTGCGTTGCAGGCTTTGCCGGCCGAGCCCCGGCGGCAGCTGGCGCAGGCCGAGCAGGGCTTCGGCGCGGCGCCAGGCTTCGGCATGCTGGGCGCTGCGTGCGCGCCATTGTTCGATGGCTTGCAGGTCGGCGCTGCTGGCCGGGTGTTCGTTCAGGCGCACCAGCCAGTCGGCGGCTTCGCCGAGGATGCCGGGGTCCAGCGGTTGTTCGCGCATCAGGCGACGCTCAGGCAGGCGACGAAACCGGCGCGCATGTAGCGCTTCACGCTGGCCAGGGAAATGCCCAGGCGCTCGGCGATCGCCGGGTAGGTCAGGCCATCCAGCTGCGACAACAGGAAGGCCTCGCGAGTCAGCGCCGGCAATTCGCTCAGGGCGGCGTCGATGCGCTCCAGCGCCTCGATGATCAGCTCGCGGGTTTCCGGGCCGGGCACCAGCTCTTCGGGCAGCGCCGCGACGCTTTCCAGGTAGGCGCGTTCGATATCCTGGCGCCGCCAGCGGTCCACCAGCAGGCCCTTGGCAATGTGGGTGAGGAGCGCGCGCGGGCGTTCGCCGAAGTCTTCCAGCGGCCGCCGCAGCAGGCGCAGGAAGGTGTCATGGGCAAGATCGGCGGCATCCCAGGCGTTGCCCAGCTTTCCGCGCAGCCACTGCTGGAGCCAGCCGTTGTGCTCGTTATAGAGAGTGTGCAGGTGCTGTGGGGAGGGGGTTTCGACGAGAGCCACGGTGCGTGCGTCAGATTTTCATTTGAGAATGCCTATCATTTTAGGGTTTTCCCGCCGTGCAGCGCAATGCCGGAGCGACGCAGCCGGTCGGACTGCGACACCAGCGCCCCCGCCATACTGGAATTGCCACGAAGACGCGCTACCTTGAGCCTGTTGCGCTCAGAAATTTCTGATGCCGCACTTCCTCCCGCCGTCCCGCGCAGGCAACGGACCCGCAGCAGCAGGCCCGGCAGTCAACCAGCAGAAACGGAGCACACCATGGCTCGCAATACGCCCATCGAGCTTTACCGCAATATCGGCATCGTCGCCCACGTGGACGCCGGCAAGACCACCACGACCGAGCGCATCCTTTTCTACACCGGTGTGAACCACAAGATGGGCGAGGTGCACGACGGCGCGGCGACCATGGACTGGATGGTGCAGGAACAGGAACGCGGCATCACCATCACCTCGGCGGCCACCACGGCGTTCTGGCAGGGTTCCACCAAGCAGTACGACCACAAGTACCGCTTCAACATCATCGACACCCCCGGCCACGTCGACTTCACCATCGAAGTGGAGCGCTCCCTGCGCGTGCTCGACGGCGCGGTGGTGGTGTTCAGCGGCGCTGACGGCGTCGAACCGCAGTCCGAGACGGTCTGGCGCCAGGCCAACAAGTACCACGTGCCGCGCCTGGCCTACGTCAACAAGATGGACCGCCAGGGCGCCGACTTCCTTCGCGTGGTCGCGCAGATCAAGCAGCGCCTGGGCCACACGCCGGTGCCGATCCAGCTGGCCATCGGCTCGGAGGAAACCTTCGCCGGGCAGATCGACCTGGTGAAGATGAAGGCCATCGTCTGGAACGACGCCGACCAGGGCACCAGCTACACCGAGGAACCGATCCCCGCCGAACTGCAGGCGCTGGCAGACGAGTGGCGCGCGCACATGATCGAGGCCGCCGCCGAAGCCAACGACGAGCTGATGAACAAGTACCTCGAAGGCGAGGAACTGAGCATCGCGGAAATCAAGGCCGGCCTGCGCCAGCGCACCCTGGCCAACGAGATCGTCCCGGCGGTGCTGGGTTCCTCGTTCAAGAACAAGGGCGTGCCGCTGGTGCTCGACGCCGTCATCGACTACTTGCCGGCGCCCTCGGAAATCCCCGCGATCAACGGCACCGACCCGGACGATGAAGAAAAACACCTGGAGCGCCACGCCGACGACAGCGAGCCGTTCTCCGCGCTGGCCTTCAAGATCGCCACCGACCCCTTCGTCGGCACCCTGACCTTCGCCCGCGTCTATTCCGGCGTGCTCAGCAGCGGCGACGCCGTGCTCAACTCAGTGAAGATCAAGAAGGAGCGCGTCGGCCGGATGGTGCAGATGCACGCCAACCAGCGCGAGGAGATCAAGGAAGTACGCGCCGGCGACATCGCCGCGCTGATCGGCATGAAGGACGTCACCACCGGCGACACCCTGTGTTCCATCGACAAACCGATCATCCTCGAACGCATGGACTTCCCCGACCCGGTGATCTCCGTGGCCGTGGAACCCAAGACCAAGGCCGACCAGGAGAAGATGGGCATTGCCCTGTCCAAACTGGCCCAGGAAGACCCCTCGTTCCGCGTCAAGACTGACGAGGAAACCGGGCAGACGATCATCTCCGGCATGGGCGAGCTGCACCTGGACATCATCGTCGACCGCATGCGCCGCGAGTTCAACGTCGAGGCCAACATCGGCAAGCCGCAGGTGGCCTACCGCGAGGCGATCCGCAGGAAGTGCGAGATCGAAGGCAAGTTCGTCCGCCAGTCCGGCGGCCGTGGCCAGTTCGGTCACTGCTGGATTCGCTTCGAACCGGGCGACGAGGGCAAGGACGGGCTGGAGTTCGTCAACGAGGTGGTCGGCGGCGTGATCCCGCGCGAATTCATCCCGGCGATCCAGAAGGGCATCGAGGAACAGATGCAGAACGGCGTGCTCGCCGGCTACCCGCTGATCGGCCTGAAGGCCTCGGTATTCGACGGTTCCTACCACGACGTCGACTCCAGCGAGATGGCGTTCAAGATCGCCGCCTCCATGGCCACCAAGCAGCTCTCGCAGAAGGGCGGCGCGGTGCTGCTGGAGCCGGTGATGAAGGTCGAGGTAGTGACGCCGGAGGACTACATGGGCGACGTGATGGGCGACCTGAACCGCCGGCGCGGGCTGATCCAGGGCATGGAAGACACGCCGGCCGGCAAGGTCATCCGCGCGGAGGTGCCGCTGGGCGAGATGTTCGGCTATGCCACGGATGTGCGCTCGATGTCCCAGGGGCGCGCGAGCTACTCGATGGAGTTCACCAAGTACGCCGAGGCGCCGGCGAATATTGCCGAGGCGATTATCAAGAAGTCCCACGGCTGACTTCCCCCGCAACGAACAACGGCGCCCACGGGCGCCGTTTCTTCTGCTTTTTGTAGGAGCGAGCTTGCTCGCGAACCGATCTTCCGGCTGCTTCGGAGCTGGGTGGTTCGCGAGCAAGCTCGCTCCTACAGGGATTGCCGGCCCTTGGATTTCGGGGCGTGAAGCGCTAGCGGTCAATCACTCCGCCAGCGGCAACCCAAAGCAGAACATCGCCCCGCACGGCTCGACGTTCTCCGCCCAGATATCTCCGCGATGCCGCGAGACGATGCTCTGGCACAGCGCCAGGCCGATCCCGTTGCCGCTCACCTTGGAGGTGAAGAAGCCATCGAACAGCCGCTCCTTGGCCCCGGCGTGGATGCCGCGTCCCTGATCCAGCACACAGAGCCGCGCGCTGTCGCCGTCGCGCGCGGTGCGGATACGCAGCAGGCGGCGGTCCTCGGGGAGGTTGAGCATTTCCTCGATGGCGTTGAAGGCAAGGTTGAGGATCACCTGGCCGACCAGCACCTTCTCGCAGCTCACCCACAGCGGTTCGTCGCAGCGCTCCAGCTCCACGCGCACGTTGCTTGGCTGGGCCTTGAGGCTGATGAAGTAGAGCGTCTCGCCGAGTAGTTCGTTGAGGTCGATGCGCTGTTCGGCCTGCTCCAGTTTCACCACGTATTCGCGCACGCTCTTGATGATCAGCGAGGCGTGCTCGATCTGCCGCACGGCGCTGTCCAGGCCCCAGGCGGCGGAGGCTTCGGCCTTCTGTTCGCGGTCCAGGCGGATCAGCGCGCCCTCGATGAAGTTGCGCGTGGCCGCCAGCGGCTGGCTGAGTTCGTGGGCAATCGCCAGGGCCATTTCGCCCATGGCGTTGTAGCGCGCCAGGTACTCCAGTTTCTGGTCGCTCTGGCGCTGCGCCTGGGCGGCACGGACCTGCTCGGTGACGTCGCGGAACAGCAGCAGGTGGCCGACCAGATCGTCCTCGATTTCGATGTAGCGGCAGGTCGCGTGATGCCAGCGCCATTCGCCGTCCAGGCGCTGCAACTGGTAGCTGACGGAGTAGGGCTCGCGGCTCGGCGGCTGCATTGCCAAGTGGTGCTCCAGGCGCGGGCGCGTGGCGCTGTCGCAGCGGCCGAGGAAGTTGTGCGCCATCCAGTCGTCCTGGCTGCCGCCCAGCAGAGGCAGTGCGGATTCGCTGAGGAAGCGCAGGTTGCCGTCACCGTCCAGCACCGCCACGCCTTCGGCGAGGTCCTGCATGAAGGCCTTCAGACGGCTCTCGAAGCGCTGCAGGTCGCGCTCGACCTGTTTCTCCTTCGAGATGTCGCGGAACTGCACCATCAGCACGTCGCGTTCCTGCAGGTGCACGCGGGTGGCGACGGCCTCGGAGAGGATTTCCACGCCCTGCTTGGAGCGGTAGCACCACTCGATGGTGCGCTGGCCGGTGCGCGCCGCGCCTTCCAGCCAGCGCAGGCCGACCGAACGGCGGTATTGCGGGGCCTTGGCGGTCATGTCCGGAGCTTTCAGCGGCACCAGCTCTTCCAGCGTAAAACCAAGCACCGCCAGTGCGGCGTTGTTGGCCCAGAGGATTTCCTTGGTCTGCGCATCGTGAAGGATCACGCACAGCGGCATGGCCTGGAGCAGGGCGAGGAAGTCATCGGGCTTGGGCTGGAACATCGAAGCTCGCTCTCGATTGCAGGGACGGGTAGGCAGTGGCGCCTTTATACCGCGCAGCGTAGCGCGAAGGGACTGCGGAGTAACCCGGCGCCGACTAGGGGATTCCTTTAGGCGTGGGGCTGCACGCCCCAATAGTTGGGCGCACATGGCGGTTCATACACTGGCCCCAACGACGACCAGCCCGCATCGAACGGGCCGGCCCTTACAAGAACAACCGGAGATGCCGCCATGCTGCGTGCCGCCCTCGCCGAACCGCTCGATGCGGACGGTCGTGCCCTCGAATTCCAGCGCGTGCTCGATGAAGTCCGCCAGCGCCGCGAAGAATTCGACACTCGCTCCCACGTTCCCCGCGACATGATCGAACGCTTCCGCGATGTCGGCATCTACCGCGCCGCAACTCCGCGCTGCTTCGGCGGCGACGCACTGCCGCCGGCGCAGTTCCTGAAACTGGTCGAGCGTATCGCCGAAGCCGACGGCTCCGCCGGCTGGGTGGCCAGCTTCGGCAGCGCCAGCACCTACCTCACCGCGCTGCCGCGCCACACCCTCGCCGAACTCTATGCCGACGGCCCGGACCTGGTGTTCGCCGGCGGCCTGTTCCCGATCCAGCCGGCCACTCAGGTCGAAGGCGGCTGGCGCGTCAGTGGTACCTGGAAATTCGCCAGCGGCTGCAAGGGCGCTGACGTGCTCGGCGTTGGCATCGGCATCGGTGGTCCGGGTGGCAAGCCGCGCACCGCGCTGCTGCGCGCCAGGGACGTGGAGATCGTCGAGAACTGGAACGTGGTCGGCCTCAAGGGCACCGGCAGTCACGACCTGAAGCTGGACAACGCCTTCGTCCCGGACGACTGGACCTTCATCCGCGGCGGCGAATCGAACATCGACGAACCGCTGTACCGCTACCCGACCATTGCCTACGCCGCCCAGGTACTGGCCGTGGTCAACCTCGGCCTGGCCCGCGCGGCGCTGGACGAGATCACCCGCATGGCGTCTTCCAGCGGCGTGACCGGCGCGCCCAAGCTCGGCGACCGCGCCTATGTGCGCATCGAGATCGGCAAGGCTGAGGCTGAATTGCAGGCCGCGCGCGGCTTCTTCTATGACGCCACCGAGACGGTCTGGGAATCCATCCTCGCCGGTAATGCCGTGACGCCCGAGCAGGTCAGCCAGCTGCGCCTGGCCGCCGTGCACGTATCCCGCGCCGGCGCCGACGTGGTGCGCCGCGCCTACAGCCTGGCCGGCACCACGGCGATCTACCTGAACCACCCGCTGCAGCGCTACCTGCGCGACGCCATGGTGGTCACCCAGCACGCCTTCCTGAGCGATGGCATGTACGACGGCGCCGGCGCGGTGCTGCTCGATGTGCCGCCGTTCCCCGGATACATCTGACATAAAAACAAGGACTCGAAGCATGACCCGTCCGACCACCGAACCCTTGCGCGTACTGTTCTGCATCGGCATCGCCCAGCCGTTCTTCGACCTGCCCACCGGTGAAGGCATCACCGTGTGGAAGGGCTTCTCGCAGATGATGGGCGACCTCGGCGCGCTGCCGGGCATGAACGTGCTCGGCGTGCTGGATGACGACCGCCTGATGGTCGGCCCGTCCACCACCTCGCCCTGGACCGTCTACATCATGGCCGACGTGGATTGCCACCAGACCGTGATCGACGCCTGCAACCTGTTCCGCACCACCCCGGTGGGCGAGTACAGCCTGTGGAAGTACGCCAAGGTCGAGGCGCGCATCGGCCGCCCGCTGACCATTCCCGAAGCCGCGCGGACCTGAGCCATGAGCAGCCTGAGCATGGCCGAGCTGAACCGCCGCCTGGAGGTCCTCGAAGGGGAAAGCCAGGTGCGCCGGTTGATGGCCCGCTACATGGACCTCTGCGACGTGCCGCGCGCGCCGGTGGCGATCACCGAATTGGCCGAGCTGTTCAGCGAGGACGCGGTGTGGGAAGGCATCGGCACGACCACGGCGCAGACCTTCGGCCATCACCAGGGCCGCGAGGCGATCGCCGCGTTCGTCTTCGGCTACCTGCCGCCGTCGCCGCACTTCACGCTGAACCTGCACTTCCTCACCAGCGAGTCGATCCGCGTCGACGGCCGCACCGCGCGCGGGCAATGGATCATGCAGCAGCTCTCGACCTACTCCGAAGGCCACACCGAACTGTTCGGCACGCGCCTGGATATCGACTTCCGCGAGATCGACGGACGCTGGCAGATCAGTCATTTCCGTACCCAGCGCCTCTCGCAACGTGCGCTGGATGGTGCAGGGGAGGGCCGTCCATGAGCACCTTCGTCAGCGAATTCCTCCTCGGCGGCGACGGCAAGCGTGTCGCGGTCAAGGACAGCATCGACATCGCCGGCTACCCGACCCGTTGCGGTACCCGTGCGCTGGCCGACGCCGCGCCGGCCACGCGCAACGCGTTCGTGGTCGACGCCGTGCTGAACGCCGGCTGGCAGATCGTCGGCAAGACCAATCTTCACGAACTGGCCTTCGGCGTCACCGGCATCAACGACTGGACCGGCACGCCGATCAACCCGATGGCACCGGACCGCGTGCCCGGTGGCTCTTCCAGCGGCTCCGCGTCCGCCGTGGCGGCGGGCCTGGCGGACATCGCGCTGGGCACCGATACCGGTGGTTCGGTGCGCGTGCCGGCGGCTTGCTGTGGTATCGCCGGGCTGAAGCCGACGTTCGGCCGCGTCAGCCGCGATGGCGTGCACCCGGCGCAGAGCAGCCTGGATTGCGTCGGCCCGTTCGCCGCCAACATGGCCGACCTGATCGCCGCCATGCAGGTCATCTGCCCCGGCTTCGGCAACGTGCAGTTGCCGGGCGAGGGCGCCCGCGTGGCCTTCCTCGAAGTGCCGTCGGCGCCGCACATCCAGGCCTGCCTGGGTGCCGCCGCCGATCGCGCCGGCTGGCGCCGCAGCCACCTGTTCCTCGGTGAGTTCGAGGCGGCCTTCCAGGCCGGGCTGGTGGTGATCAACCACGAGAACTGGGCCGCCTATGCGGCGCTGACCGGCAAGGGCCTGATCGGCGCCGATGTCGAGCAGCGCCTGTTGCTGGCCAGCCGCACCACCGACGCCGAGCGCGCCGAGGCGGAGAAAGTGCGCGAGCACTTCACCCGCGCCATCGACGCCGCGCTGGAGGACTTCGAAGTCCTGCTTTTGCCGACCATGCCCGACCTGCCGCCGCTGCTCAGCGATGCGCGCAACGGCAAATCGGTGGCCGGCATGACGCCCCTGGTGCGGCCTTTCAACCTCAGCGGACACCCGGCGCTTACGGTGCCGGTGGACCTGGATTGCGGCGGGCTGAAAGTCGGCCTGCAGATCGTCGGCCGCAAGGGCGACGACGAACGCGTATGCGCCTTCGGTGCGCAACTCGAACACAGCCTGGCCGCCACGCGGACTGCGCAAAAACATAAGAAATCGGCATGAGGAGATGGGCATGAGCGCTCACGAATACCGGCTGATCGCCCGGTCGCGCAGCGTCGAAGAGCTGGTCGGTGACGACCGCGTCGATGTCTCGCTGTACAACGACCCGCAACTGTTCGAAGCGGAGATGGACAAGATCTTCTACCGCACCTGGGTGTGGGTCGCCCACGAAAGCGAAGTGCGCAACGCCGGTGACTTCAAGACCACCAGCGTCGGCCGCCGCCCGGTGATCGTGGTGCGCGACAAGAAGGGCAACATCAACGTCCTGGAGAACCGCTGCCGCCACCGTGGCGCCACCGTCTGCGAGAAGCACAAGGGCAACGCCACCGGCTTTACCTGCCCGTACCACAGCTGGTCCTACGCGCTGGACGGCAAGCTGCGTGCGCTTCCGTACCCGGACGGCTACGAGGACATCCTCGACAAGTCCGAGCTGCCGCTGACCAGCCTGCGCGTGGAAAGCTACGCCGGCATGGTATTCGCCACCTACAACGACGAGATCGAACCGCTGGAAGACTTCCTCGGCGGGGCCAAACACTGGATGGACCTGTTCATGAAGCAGGGCGCCGGCTACCCGATCAAGACCCAGGGCGAACACAAGTTCACCTTCCGCGGCAACTGGAAGATCCAGCTGGAAAACACCACCGACGGCTACCACTTCCCCATCGTGCACAAGTCGTTCATGTCCTCGGTGGATGAAGAAACCGAGGAAATGCTCTCGTTCATGAGCGACGAGCAGGCGGTGACCCACGCCCTGGGTAACGGCCACAGCGTGATGGTGATGGTCCCCGAGCACGTCGACCTCGACCACGACGACGGCACCGAGCAGCTCCAGGAACGCTTCGCCCACGTCACCGAGGAACTGTCGAAAACCATGCCGCCGGAACAGGTGCGCCGCATCGTCCGCTCGCTGCATGGCGCCGGCTTCAACCTCAACCTGTTCCCCAACGTGGCCATGTCCATGTCGTTCTTCCGCGTGCTGCGGCCGATCTCCGTCACCGAGACCGAGATTCGCCACGTCGCCCTGGGCATGGATGGCGGCCCGGAAATCGCCAACCGTGAGCGCATGCGCATCCACGAGCACTTCCAGGGCCCGTTCGGTTTTGGCAGCCCGGATGATGCAGAGGCCTGGGACCGCGTGCAGCGTGGCTCCTACGCCGGTGTCGACGCGCCGATCCTGGTCAACCGCGGCCTGAACCGCGAAGTGGTCGCCGAGAACGGCGACAAGGTCTCCCACGCCACCGACGAAGGCGGCATGCGCGAGGCGTACCAGATGTGGAAAAGGATGATGAGCCAATGAGCAACGACACCCTGAACGGCTTCTCCGGCCCGCTGGCCAAGGCCATCGAATTCGTCTGGCGCGAGGCCGAGCTGCTCGACCGCAAGGACTACGCACAGTGGTCGCAGCTGTGGAGCGAGGACGGCATCTACGTGGTGCCGATCGACGCCGAGGGCGATGACTTCGCCGCCAGCCTGAACTACGTCTTCGACGACGCGCGCATGCGCGCCCTGCGCATCGAACGCCTCACCGGCGGCCATTCGCCCTCGGCGGTGGACGCGGCGAAGACCGTGCGCACTGTCTCGCGTTTCAGCCTCGTGGAAGCGGCGGGCGATGTGGTCGAAGTGAACTCGGCACAGGTGCTCTACGCCTACAAGCGCGGCGTGGCGACGCCGTTCATTGCCGACCTGAACCACCGCATCCGCTTCGCAGACGGGCAAGCCCGCCTGGAGCGCAAGGTGATCCGCCTGATCAACGCCGAAGACGCGCTCAACGCGCTCGGCTTCCTGCTCTGAGGGCCGCGCCATGCAACGAGTTGCCCTGGTAACCGGCGCCGCACGCGGGCTGGGCGAAGTCATCGCCCGCCGCCTGCACGCTGCCGGCCTGCGCGTGGCGCTGGCCGACCTCAACGAGGACGCGGTGCAGCGCCTGGCCGATGAGCTCGACCCGGAGGGCCGCACGGCCCTCGGTTTGAAACTGGATGCGCGCGAGAAAGCCGATTTCGAACGCGCTCGTGATGTGCTCGCCGAGCGCTGGGGCGGCACCGACATCCTGGTGAACAACGCCGGGATGTCGAAGGTCGCCGCGCTGATGGATATCAGCCCGGAGGACTTCGACGCCTCCATGGCGGTGAACCTGCGCGGCACTTTCGTCGCCTGCCAGGTGTTCGGTACTCACTTTGCGGCGCGCGGGTTCGGCCGCATCGTCAACATTGCCTCGTTGGCCGGGCAGAACGGCGGCACCGCCACCGGCGGCCACTACGCCGCGGCCAAGGGCGGCGTGGCGACCCTGACCAAGGTATTCGCCCGCGAACTCTCGGCGCAGGGTGTGACCGTCAACGCCATCTCGCCGGGGCCGCTGGATTTGCCGGTGGTTTACGAGAGCGTGGCCCCCGAGCGCCTGGAACAGATACTCAAGACCATCCCCGCCGGCCGCCTGGGCGCCCCGACTTTCATCGCCGACAGCGTGCTGCTGTTGTGTGCGGAGAACGCCGGATCGGTGACCGGGGCCTGCTGGGATATCAATGGTGGGTTGTTCATGCGCTGAGGTTTGGGCTGGGCGGACGGCGGATAACGCTGCGCGTTATTCGCCCTACGCTTGGCCTGAGCTTGAGTGGGGGAGCTGAAGAGCCCCTCTCCCTAACCCTCTCCCGCAAGCGGGAGAGGGGACTGATCGGCAGGGCTGGAAACACCGTGCCACTCGGCGACGCCGAGCTGCTCCCTCTCCCTTCAGGGAGAGGGCTGGGGAGAGGGAGATGCCCTCGCTCCGACATCAATCGAAAACCCGTCCGCTCGTGAAAAAGAGGCCGGAAAGGGGCCACAGAGCCCGCAATCAACGCCTTGCAGGTAACGCCATGATGAAGGTCAGAATCGAAAGGATCGTCGAGGAAGCGCAGGACATCCGTTCCCTGCGTCTCGTACGTTGTGATGGCCAGCCGTTCGACGCCTACGAGCCGGGCGCCCACGTCGACGTCACCGGGCCCACCGGGGTGACGCGCCAGTATTCGCTGTGCAGCCCGCCGGACGACCGCACCGCCTACCTGGTAGCGGTGAAGAAGGAGGGCGCGTCCCGTGGCGGCTCCAGTGCCCTGCACGACGTGCAGGAAGGCGCCGAGCTGGACATCGGCGCGCCGCGCAACCTGTTCCGCCTGGCAGCGGAAGCCCGCGAGCACGTGCTGTTCGCGGCGGGTATCGGCGTGACGCCGCTGCTGAGCATGGCCTACCGGCTGAACGCCAAGGGTGAGCCGTATCGCCTGCATTACTTCGCCCGATCCGCCGAGCACGCGGCTTTCGTCGAGCTGCTGGCCAGCGAGGCTTTCGCCGGCAAGGTCGAGCTGCACTACGGCGTCGAGCCGGCTGATCTGGACAGCGTGCTGAGCGCTTGCCTGGAACGCGCACCGCAGCACGCCCACGTCTATACCTGCGGCCCGGCGCCGTTCATGAACAAGGTGGTGGAGATCGCCGCGCGCAGCCGCCCGGAAGACGCCATCCACCTGGAGAACTTCCAGGCCGATCCGGCCGCCAACGCGGCGCCGGCTGGTTCCTTCGAAGTGGAACTGGCCAGCTCCGGTGTTGTGCTCCACGTGCCGGCAGACTCGACGCTGGTGGACGTGCTGCAGGCCCACGGCTGCGACATCGACACCGAGTGTCGCGAAGGCATTTGCGGCACCTGCATCGTCGAGGTGCTGGAAGGCGAGCCGGAGCACCGCGACAACTGCCTGTCGAACAAGGAAAAGGCCTCCAACAAGCAGATCTGCGCCTGCGTCTCGCGGGCGAAGTCGGCGCGGTTGGTGCTGGACCTTTAGTCCGGATCGCTCTTCGGCACTCAGGCGGGCTTTGCGTAGGAGCGGACTCTGTCCGCGATAGGTTCCGCCTCGCGCCGGCAATCATCGCGGACAGAGTCCGCTCCTACGGGATAAGGTCGGCGCGCGCTGGCAGGGCTGGCAATTCGTCTGGCAGACAGCGACACTCCCGCGCCGCCGACAATTGCTAGCCTTCGGCCACATCCCTACTTCCGGAGTCCCTCATGCCTGCGCTGATCGCGCGCCTGGCGCTCGGCTGCCTGCTGCCGGTCGCCATCCTGCTCGGCCTCGGCGCCATGCCGGGGCTCGGTTACGCCTGGGATTTCGCCAATGCCGCCGGGCTGCTCGGTGCTTGCCTGCTGGGGCTGCTGTTCGTCATCGGCGGCCGCCCGCAGCCGCGCCCTCTCTACGAGGGGAAATTCTTCCTGCGGTTGCACCGTGATCTCGGGTTTGCGGCGGTGGTGCTGCTGCTGATCCATATCGTTGTGTTGCTGTTCGACGAGCCGCTGCTAATCGAAGACCTGCTGCCGTCCGCGCCCGGCTACATGCTGGCCGGACTGGCTTCGGCGATGCTGATGCTGGTGCTCGCGATATCCAGCCTGAACCGCGTGCGCCCGCGCTGGAGCAGCAGCGCCGCCTCGTACCGCCGCTGGCATTACGGCGGCAGCCTGCTCGCCCTGTTGCTGATGGCCGTGCACGTGCTTGGCGCGGGTTACTACAGCGGTGGCCTCTGGAAGGGCGCCCTGCTGGTGGCGCTGATGCTGGCGGCCGCCATCTGGCCGCGCCTGCCCAAACCTGCCAACGGCATCAGTGGTCGCAAGCGCAATACGGCGCTGCGGGCTACCTGGTTCGCGCTGGCGGCCAGTGGCGTGATCATCGGATTGTCGGCGCTCTACAGCCTGCTGGCGAACGTGGAGCTGCCGTTGTGAAACGCATCTGGATCGGACTTTCGGTAGGCGCCGTCGTGGCGCTGTCGGCGGGGGCGTGGTTCGCCCACGGGCACTGGCAGCGCAATCGTCCGCTGATGCCGCTGGCGTTCCCCCACGAGCCGCACGCCTCGGTGAATTGCATCACCTGTCACCACGACTACAAGGACCAGTCGCCTTCGGTCTCCGGCAACCGCACCTGCATCCTCTGCCACAAGCAGAGCCCGGCGCTGGCGGTGCGCATGGAAGCGGATTTCCATCAGCTCTGCCAGAGCTGTCACCTCGAACGATTGCAGGCTTTCCACGCCAGCGGGCCGGTGCGCAGCTGCCAGGCGTGCCATCGCAGAGGGAACCTGTAGGAGCGAGCATGCTCGCGAACCTGCCTGACGCCTAAGCCGCGGGCGAATCTGTTCGCGAGCAAGCTCGCTCCTACAAGGGAAGTTTCAGCGCCGGTAGAGAAAGCCCGGCGGAGTGCCGGGCTTTTCTTCAGCTGCGATACAGCACCGGCCGCCGCAGGTGCACGTAGCTGTACCCCTCGCGCGCCAGGGCGATGCGCTGCGGGTCCAGCTCGGCTACCAGCAGCTCTTCGCTGTGCTTGGCCTTGGTCAGAACCTGGCCATCCGGGGCGACGATGCTGCTCAGCCCGCAGTACTCGATTTCGCCCTCGGTGCCAACGTAGTTGGCATAGGCCAGGAACACCTGGTTTTCGTAGGCGCGGGTCGGTACCAGGACCTGGGCGACGAACTCGTAGGGGCGCATGTTGGCGGTGGGCACCAGCACCAGGTCGGCGCCGGCCAGCGCCAGGGTGCGCACGGCTTCGGGGAACTCCACGTCGAAGCAGATCAGCAGGCCGATCTTCCAGCCGTCCAGTTCGAAGATCGCCGGCGGCTCGTCGGAAGCGCTGAACTGGCTGCGGTCGAGATCGCCGTAGAGGTGGGTCTTGCGGTAGTTGGCGCGGCGTTCGCCCTGCCGGTCGATCAGCTGCACGCTGTTGAAGATGGCGCCGTTGGCGTCACGTTCGGGGTAGCCGTAGAGGATGCCGAGCTTGTGCTCGCGGGCGATTTCGGCAATGCGCAGGGCGGAGGGGCCGTCGCAGTTTTCCGCCAGTTCCGCGACACGCTTCGCGCCGATGTTGTAGCCGGACAGGTACATCTCCGGCAGCACCAGCAGATCCGCGCCGTTCTGCACTGCCTGCCGCGCTGCCTGTTCCAGACGCTGCAGGTTGCCGGCGACGTCTTCGGGGCCGGGAGGGCACTGGTAGAGGGCGAGGTACATGAGGGGTCTCCTTGAAAAAAGCACGAGCGGGTCAGGCAGTTTGCACCCGATCCCACTCGTGCGCGAGGCGGTTTTCGGCTGCCGGGCTTCAGTCCGGCAGCGCCATCGGGCCCAGCTCGGCGAAGCGATCGCCCGGACCGGGGTTCTCCGGATGAGTCGCGCCGCCGAAGTGCTTCATGATGCCCCACACGGCGTTCAGCGAGGTCTGCACCGCGCCTTCCACCCAGGCCGGGGTCCAGGACACATCGTCGCCGGCAATGAAGATGCCGCGCTGTTCGGCGGGCATGTCGTCCTGCATGAAGTGCGCGTACATGCGCTGGTTGTAGCGGTAGTGGCCCGGCAGCGCGCCCTTGAAGGCGCCGAGGAAGTGCGGGTCGGCCTCCCAGGATACGGTGATCGGATTACCGATGATGTGCCCGGCAATATCGACCTTCGGGTAGACCTTCTTCAGCGCGTCCAGGGCCAGCTGCACGCGCTTCTCCACCGGGTGCGGGAGCATCTTCATGGCGTCGCTCATCCAGGAGTAGGACAGGCAGATCACCCCCGGCTTGTCGTCGCCATTGTCGAACAGGTAGGTGCCGCGGGTCAGGCGGTCGGTGAGGGTCATGCTCATCACGTCGCGGCCGGTCTGCGGGTCCTTGTCCTTCCAGAACGGCCGGTCGACCATCACGAAGGTCTTCGAGGACTGCATGTAGCGGGTGCGGTCGAGGGCCATCCACATCTTCTGCGAGAACAGCGCTTCCTCGCATTCGATCTGGGTGGTCAGCAGCCAGGTCTGGCAGGTCGCCAGGACGGCCGCGTAGTGACGGGTGTCGCCCCAGTAATCGGTGACGGCGAAGGTGCCGTCGGCGGCGCGGGCGATCTTCTTCACGCCCGGACGCGGCGCGCCGTTGTGCAGCGAGGCCAGGGAAGTGCCGGCCGGCCAGTGCGCGCAGTTTTCCGGCACGTGGCTCCAGATGCCGCGCGGTACCTGCTCGACGCCGCCTACGACCAGATGCTGGTGGTCGTCGCAGTTGGTCATCACCACGCGGAAGATTTCCAGCATGGAGTTGGGGAAGTCCGAGTCCCAGCCGCCGGTGCCGAAACCGACCTGGCCGAAGATTTCACGGTGCTGGAAGGACAGCCGGGAGAAAGCCCTGGAGCTGGCGACGAAGTCGTAGAAAGTGCGGTCGTCCCACTTGGGCACCAGCTCGTCCCACAGGGCCTTGAGCTTGACCGTGTCGCGCTCGCGGATGGCGTCCTGGATCTCGGAGAAGCGCGCGCCGTCTTCCAGCGCGTCGGCCCAGGCCTGGGCGACTTCGCGGAAGATTTCCGGCAGGTCGTCGATCTTCTCCGCGTAGTGGCTGGTGCCCTCCAGGTCGACCACGGTGCTGCCCGAGGCCGGGGTCAGCGGGTTGGGGAAGGGTCTGGTTTCCAGCCCGAGCTTGTCGACGTAGTGGTAGAAGGCGGTGCTGGACACCGGGAAACGCATGCCGCCCAGCTCGGCGATGATGCCGTCGGCGCCTTCGAAGGTTTCCGAGCGCAGGCGACCGCCCATCTTCGAGGCCTCGTAGACCACGGGTTTCAGGCCCATTTTCATCAGCTCGTAGGCCGCCACCAGCCCGGAAATGCCGGCGCCGACAATGGCCACTTCCTGGCCGTGCTTCTCGGCCGGGATGCTGCCCAGGCCGGCGGGGTGCTCGATCCAGTCGTCGAAGGCGAAGGGGAAGTCCGGGCCGAAGATGGTCACCGGTTTCTTGCCGGGGGTGTGGGGATGGCGGTTCTTGTGCATTGGAATCTCCCGGTTATCAGTCTGCCGGTCTGTCTCGACCAGCTTGGCAAGGCATCGCGTGGCCCGCAGGAGCCAGTCGATGAGCGGCGCGCGGGCAAAGAAATGGCGAGCTGGTGGGCTCGCCTTGGCGATCACTATTGCAAAGCTTGTCGTTGAAATGAATCCGGCAATCTGCAAGATTGGCGAGAGCTTTCAGGCAGATTGATCAATCCAATGAGCAATATGACGAAAAACGCCGATGCGGCCTTGTTGAACCTGTTGCGCGCCAACGCCCGCGAGTCGATTTCCGAGCTGGCGCGCAAGCTGGGGGTGTCCCGCTCCACGGTGCAGAGCCGTATCGAGCGGCTGGAGCAGCAGGGCATCATCAGCGGCTATTCGATCAAGGTGTCGGACAGCTACGCCCAGTCGCTGGTGCGCGCCCACGTGCTGGTGACGGCGCTGCCCAAGCTGTCGCACCAGGTGGTGCAGGCGCTGGAGAAGATCATCGAGGTGAAGACACTGCACTCGGTGAGCGGCAACTTCGACATGATCGTGATCGTCGAGGCGCTGTCGATCCGCGACCTGGACGCCGTGCTGGACCGCATCGGCGCGCTGGACGGGGTGGAGCGGACGATGTCGTCGATCATTCTGTCGACGCGCATCGATCGGTGAGAAGGGTGCCTTCCCGGTAGCGGCGAGTACCACGCCGGCCAGGCCGGCGTGGGGCGGGTTCGCGAGCAAGCTCGCTCCTACGAAGAGTACGCCGAGGCTGACTGTAGGAGCGAGCTTGCTCGCGAACCGCCCAGCGCCGATGGCCTCTGTAATGGGCCACGCCCGCAATCAGCCCAGGTCTTCTTCCAGCGCCAGCAGCTCTTCCACGCGCTGGCGGCGGCGGATCAGCTTGGCTTCGGTGCCTTCCAGCAGCACTTCGGCGATCAGCGGACGGCTGTTGTAGTTCGACGACATGGACGCGCCATACGCGCCGGTGTCCTCGATCAGCAGCAGGTCGCCAACCTGAGCGCGGGGCAGGGCACGGGGGATGACCACGCCGCCGTCACCCTGGGTGAACACGTCGCCGGACTCGCACAGCGGGCCGGCCACTACCGTGTCGATCACCTCGCGGCTGGCCACGTCGCCGGCCAGTACGCGGATGCCGTGGTAGCTGCCGTACATGGACGGGCGCATCAGCTCGTTGAAGCCGGCGTCCACCAGCACGAAGTGGTTGCGGCCGGCGTCCTTGGTGGCGCGCACTTCGCTGAGCAGGCAGCCGGACTGGGCGACCAGGTATCGGCCCGGTTCGATCTCCAGGTGCAGCTTGTGGCCGACCACGGCTTCGGCGGCCTTGCGCGCCTTGTCCCACAGCTGGAAGTAATGCGCGGTGTCCACTTCCGGGTCGCCGGCGCGGTAAGGGATGGACAGGCCGCCGCCGGCGGAAATGCCCGACAGGTCGTGGCCGGCGTCCTTCACCTGCTGTACCAGGCCGAGCATGGCTTCGCCGACCTGGGCCAGGTGACCGTAGTCGACGCCCGAGCCGATGTGCATGTGCAGGCCGACCAGGCGCAGGCCGCGTTCGCGGATCACGTCCAGGGCGGCGCGCAGGTCGCTGTGCCAGATGCCGTGCTTGGAGTGCTCGCCGCCGGTGTTGGTCTTGTTGCTGTGGCCGTGGCCGAAACCGGGGTTGATGCGCAGCCACACCGGGTGGCCGGGAGCGACTTCGCCCAGCTGGCGGAGCATGTCGATGGAGCCGGCGTTCACCGGGATGCCGTGCTCGACCACGGTTTCCAGGGTGGTGCGGTCCAGCAGGTCGGCGGTGAAGACGATCTCGGATTCATCCTCGCGGCACGAGTAGCCAGCGGCCAGGGCGCGCAGCAGTTCGCCCTGGGAAACGGCGTCGACCTTCACGCCCTGTTCGCGCATCAGGCGCAGGATGTGCAGGTTGGAGCAGGCCTTTTGGGCGAAGCGGATGATGTCGAAGCTCTTCAGACGCTCGATCTGACTGCGGATGGTGGCGGCGTCGTAGATCCACAGCGGGGTGCCGAATTGCAGGGCGAGCTGTTCGGCGCGGGGCAGGGCGAGGAAAGTCATGAATGGGCTCCGAAGATAGATGGCGCTAGTCTACCGGGCCTTTGTCTGGCTGAATAATGCCGCTTGTTATTTGGTCAATTCATTTTTGATATAGGGTGCAGCCTACGCCGGCTTCGCGCAGGCGCTGTACCAGCACGCCAGCTTCTGCCTGAAGTGCCGCGACGAAGCGCTCGCGCAGTGGCGTAGCGGGGCGGTACAGCGGCTTCGCCACGCTGACCTGGAACGGCAGCGAGAACGCCAGCGGCCGCAGCTGGATGCCCTGGCCCTGGAACATCAGGGCGGTGATCGGGTTGACCACGGCAAGGCCTAACCCGGCGCGGACCATGCTGCAAACCGAGACGGCGCTGTGGGTTTCCACCTGCATCTGCCGCTGCACGCCGGCGCCGAGGAACACCGCGTCGATCAGGTGCCGATAGCGGTCGCTGGTGGCGAGGCTGACGAAGGGCTGGCCGGCGAAATCCGCCGCTTCCAGGCACTCGCGGGCCAGCAGCGGGTGGCTATCCGGGAGAATGCACACCTCGTCCACCGCCAGCAGCGGCTGCAGCTCGGTGCCACGCGGGGCGTCGTCGTTCTCGATCAGGCCGATGTCGTGGTGCTGGGCGCTGAGGGCCTCTTCCAGATGCGGCGACTCCAGCGCCGCCACTTCCAGGCTGATGGCCGGGTTTTCCCGGCTGAAGCGCTTGCAGGCTTCCGGCAGCAGCGCCTGGGAGAGCGCCGGCAGGCAGCCGATGGAGAACTTGCCCTCGGCGAACTGCCCCAGGCTGCCGGCGAAGGCGACGATACGGTCCAGCCCGGTGAAGGAGCGCTCCACTTCCTCGAACAGCATCAACGCCCGCGCCGTCGGCGCCAGCCGCCCGCGCTCGCGCAGGAACAGCTCGAAGCCGACCAGTTGCTCCAGCCGAGCCAGTTCGCGGCTGACGGTGGGCTGGCTGGTATGCAGAAACGCCGCCGCGCGGGTGACGCTGCCGGTAGTCATGACCGCGCGGAAGACTTCGATGTGGCGGAGGGTGATCATGCTCTGGGCCGGAGGAAGGAATGGCGGCAGCGTAAGGCGTCCGCGCGGTCTCGGCAAATCGGCCGGGGTTGTGTAGTGTCGGGCCGTCATTGAAAGGAGCGGCAAGGCTGATGGAAGGCGAACAATCAATGCCCGGTGAACCCGGGCTCGCGCGTCTGGCGTTCTGGGTCCTGGCGGGCGCTGTGCTGGCCCTGGCAATCGGCGCGGCGGGCATGGCGCTGGCGATGTACCTGGTGCTGGGCAGCGATGTCGGGGCGCTGAGCGACTATGGCCGGCTCCACGCCATCTTCGTTCCCGCCGTCCTGTGCGGCGCATTGTTTGCACTGGGGCAGATATTCTGGCTGATGCTCCGCGGTCGTCGCGCCCGCGTGGTGCTGGTAGTGCTCTACACGCCTTTCGCGCTGCTCATCTGGGTCGGCTTCACCGGGCCGTACCTGTTCTCGCTGTCGGTGGCCGAGTTGGTCATCTACCTGCTGGGAGGGTGAACGGGCGTTCTACGATGGGGTTCC
The DNA here is from genome assembly GCF_012971725.1 of Pseudomonas multiresinivorans. Classification (NCBI taxonomy): domain Bacteria; kingdom Pseudomonadati; phylum Pseudomonadota; class Gammaproteobacteria; order Pseudomonadales; family Pseudomonadaceae; genus Pseudomonas; species Pseudomonas multiresinivorans. The sequence goes on along the minus strand of NZ_CP048833.1, from coordinate 3,919,569 downwards.
GAGCAAGTTCGCTCCTACCGAGGGGCTCACTCCAACCGACGTGCGTAGGAGCGGACTTCGTCCGCGATGTCTTGCCGGTCGCTCCATTGATAATTCTGGCGCGCTGCTCAACCGATCGCGGACGGAGTCCGCTCCTACGCAATATTCAGACAGCGGGAGCGAGCTTGCACGCGAATCGCCTGACGCGGATCAAGCCGAGAGCTGATGGGTATCGCTTCGCTCCACGCCATCCTACGAAACTGCATTCCTGTGAGATTGGTTTCGCAGGCTCAGTGGAAATCCCGGCTCCGTACATCCAGCCCCTCCAGCAACCCGCTCAAATCCGTCAACCGCCCGGCGATCACATGGCGCACGCCGTCCTTGGCTTCCAGGGTGCCGTCCACCTGCATCAGGCGGGCGCTGAGGAAGGGGCGGCGCTGCTGTTCGGCAAGGTCGCGCCAGACGATCACGTTGATCATGCCGAATTCGTCTTCCAGCGTGACGAAGGTGACGCCGCTGGCGGTGCCCGGCCGTTGCCGACCGACCACCAGGCCGGCAACGCGCACCGGACGGTCGGCTTCCAGCGTGGTCAGTTCCCGCGAGCTGCGGCAGCGCCGAGCCTTGAGGGCGCCGCGCAGCAGGGTCAGGGGGTGCGGGCCGAGGGTGGTGCCCAGGGTCGCGTAGTCGGTCAGCAGGTCTTCGCCACGGCTGGGCAGCGGTAGGCTGACCTGGGCCTCCTCGGTGACCTGGCCGGCGAACAGCGGCAGTTGCGGCTCGACCCCGGCAATCGCCCAGCGCGCCTTGTGCCGATGGCCGGCGAGACCGCGCAGGGCGCCGGCGTCGGCCAGTTGCTCGCGGGCGCGGCCGTCGAGATGGGCGCGTAGGCAGAGGTCGGCGACGTCGGCGAAGGGCTGTTGCTCCCGTGCTTGAGCGATGGCATCGGCGACCTCTTCACGCAGCCCGCGCACCATGCGCAGGCCGAGGCGGATCGCCGGCTGTCGTTCGGCGATGGGTTCCAGGGTGCAGTCCCAGTGGCTGTGGCGCACGTCCACCGGGCGGATCTCCAGGCCGTGGCGGCGGGCGTCCTGCAGCAACTGGTCGGGGCTGTAGAAGCCCATGGGCCAGCTGTTGATCAGGGCGCAGGTGAAGGCCGCCGGCTCGTGGCATTTCAGCCAGCAGCTGGCGTAGGTGAGCAGGGCGAAGCTGGCGGCGTGGGATTCGGGGAAGCCGTAGCTGCCGAAGCCCTTGATCTGCTCGAAGATGCGGTCGATGTATTCCTGGGTGTATTTCTTCTTCAACATGCGCTCGGACAAACGCTGGCGATGGGGTTCCAGCCCACCGTGGCGCTTCCAGGCAGCCATGGAACGGCGTAACTGGTCTGCCTCGCCCGGTGTGTATTCGGCGGCAACCACCGCCAACTCCATCACTTGCTCCTGGAACAGCGGCACGCCCAGGGTGCGCTCGAAGACCGGAATCAGCTCGTCGTGCGGATACTCGACTGGTTCTTCCTTGTTCCGTCGACGCAGATAGGGATGGACCATGTCGCCCTGGATCGGACCGGGGCGGACGATGGCGACTTCGATCACCAGGTCATAAAACCTTTCGGGTTTGAGGCGCGGCAGCATGGCCATCTGTGCGCGGGACTCAATCTGGAACACCCCCACGGTGTCGGCCCGGCTGATCATCTCGTAGGTCTGCTTGCAGTCTTGCGGCAGCGTGGCGAGCGTCCAGAGCTTGCCGCGATAGTCGGCGATCAGGTTGAAGCAGCGGCGCAGGGCGCTGAGCATGCCGAGGGCGAGGACGTCGACCTTGAGCAGGCCGACGGCGTCGAGGTCATCCTTGTCCCACTGGATCAGGGTGCGCTCGGGCATCGCGGCGTTTTCCACCGGCACCAGGGTTTCCAGCGGCTGCTGGGAGATGACGAAGCCGCCGGGGTGCTGCGACAGGTGCCGGGGGAAACCGATCAGCTGGTCGGTCAGTGCCAGCACGCGGCGCAGGATGGGGTTGCGGGGATCGAAGCCCGCTTCCTCCAGTCGCTCGTTCGAGGGTGCTTCGCGGCTCCAGGCGCCGCAGCAGTCGGCCAGTGCGCCGACCTGGTCCGGCGGCAGCCCCAGCGCCTTGGCCACGTCGCGCACCGCGCCGGCGCCGCGGTAGGTGCTGGCCACGGCGGTGAGCGCCGCGCGGCTGCGGCCGTAGCGGCGGAACACGTACTGGATGACTTCCTCGCGGCGGTCGTGCTCGAAGTCGACATCGATGTCTGGCGGCTCGTTGCGTTCGCGGGAAATGAAACGCTCGAACAATAGTTTGGATGTGGACGGATCCAGCTCGGTGATGCCCAGGGCGAAGCAGACCACGGAGTTGGCTGCCGAGCCGCGTCCCTGGCAGAGGATGCTCTGGCTGCGGGCAAAGGCGACGATGTCGTGGACGGTGAGGAAGTAGCTGTCGTATTCCAGCTCGGCAATCAACCCTAATTCTTTCTCGACCTTCGCGCGATTGTCGCTACTGACTCCATTCGGCCAGCGCCGCTTGATGCCTTCCTCGGTCTTCTCCCGCAGCCAAGTGGAGGGCGTATGGCCTTCGGGCACCAGCTCGCGCGGGTACTGGTATTTCACATCCTCGCCCAGATCGAAGCTACAGCGCCCGGCAATCTTCAGCGTTTCCGCCAACAACTCGGCCGGATAGATCGCCGCCAGCGCTTCCTTCGGGCGCAAGTGGCGCTCGCCATTGGGATAGAGGTACTGGCCGGCCTCGTGCACCGGCAGGTGCTGGCGGATGGCGGTCATGCAGTCCTGCAGGGCGCGGCGGCCGCGGATGTGCATGTGCACGTCGCCGCAGGCCACGGCGGGAATCTCCAGGCGCGCGGCCTGTTCGCGCAGGCGATGCAGCTTGCCGGCGTCGTCCGGGCCCTTGTGCAGCTCGACGCCCAGCCACAGGCGCTCGGGGAAGCGTTCGCGCAGCCACAGGCCGTCATCGTCCTGGTCGTCTCGCGGCAGCCAGATCGCCAGCAGGTGGTCGAGGTTGCCGTCGAAGTCCGTGTGCACCAGACGGTAGCTGCCTTTCTCGGCGCGGCGCCGGGCGTGGGTGAGCAGGCGGCAGAGGTTTTCGTAGCCAGCGAGGTTCTCCGCCAGCAGCACCAGCTTCGGGCCCTGCTCGATGCTCAGTTCGCTGCCGGTGATCAGGGGAATCGCGGTTTCCTTCGAGGCCTGCCAGGCGCGGACGATGCCGGCCAGGCTGCATTCGTCGGTGATCGCCAGGGCGCGGTAGCCGAGCTTCTTCGCCCGCTCGAACAGCTCGGCCGCGCTGGAGGCGCCGCGCTGGAAACTGAAGTTGGACAGGCAGTGCAATTCGGCGTAGCCGGGGTCTTCATCCGGCGCGTTCATGCGAACCAGCCGTGCAGCAGCAACGGGCCGTCGTCGCCCACCGGGCGGAACACCCAGGCGCGCTGCCCGCTGCGGGTGCGCACCTGGTAGTAGTCGCGGCGGATGTCCTCGCCGTCCCACCAGCCGGACTCGATGCGTTCTGGGCCGGCGAGCAGGGTAGGGGCGAATTCGCGCAGCGGTTGCGGTTCTGCCAGCAGCCAGCCGGGGCGCGGGACCTCGGTAATGGACAGACGCGGTGTGGAGTTGCCTTGCCAGGCGCGCTCCGGGCGATGCTCGGCGAGGCCGCCGAGGCCGTGTACGGCGTCGTCGCCCAATCGCGCGCGCAGGCGTTCGCGCAATTGTTCCCAGGGCTGGGATTGCTGCGGGCGGTCGTCGAACAGCTCGCGGTGCTGCGGCACGAAGGGCGGCAAGTCGTCGGCGATGAGTCGCACGCTGTGTACCGGGGCGCGCAGTTGCAGTTGTTCCAGGCGGCCCCGGCTCAGCTCGAAGAGCATCGCCGCTTCGCGCTCGGCGCTGAGCAGGCCGACCGGCATCTGGGTGTCCGGGCCGTCGTGGTGCTCCAGGTGCAGGACGAAGCGCTGCACGCCGCTGTCGCGCCCGGCGAGGAAGGCGCCGAGGTCAGCGGTCAGGCGGCGCAGCGGGAAGAGCAGGGCCTGGGTGGATTCCACGTCGAAGTTCAGCTCGATGCGCGACTCGAAGCTGTCCGGTGGCCGGTAGAACTCCAGGGCCAGCGGGCGCTGGCCGAGCAGGGTGTCAACCTGGCGCAGTACCTGCGGCGGGAAGCGCCGGGCCAGGCTTTCGCGCGGCAGGGCGAGCAGTTGCTGCAGGCTGCGCAGGCCCATGCGGCCCAGCGAGGTGGCGGCGTCGCGCTCCAGGCCGAGGCGCTCCAGGGGCATCCTGCCCAGGTACTGGCGCAGTTGCGCGTTGTCGTGGATCGCCACGCCGTCGTGGCCATTGGCGAGGATGCGCGCGGCGGCCGGATTGGGCGCAGCGGTGATGCGGTGACGAAAACCCAGGGCGTTCAACTCCTCACGCAGGCGCGCCTCGAAGCGTGGCCAGGGGCCGAACAGTTGCAGGCTGGACTGTACTTCCATCAGCAGCGCACGCGGGTAGTGCTGGCTGACCTGCGAGCTGAAACCGTAGCCCCAGGCGGCCAGCAGGTCCTGCCAGCGCTGCACTTCGCGCAGGTCGTACTCGGCGGTTTCGAAATCGCGGCTCAGGGCCTGGGCGGCGGTGAGCGACTGGCCGGGCTTGAGCCCCAGCGCCCGTGCCGCCGGGTTCACCGCCTGCAGCACGCGGCGTTGCGCTGGTCCGGTGAGCAGTGCCAGGGCGGCGTCCGGTTCGGGACGGCCACGGAGCGTGCCGTCCATCGCCAGCTGAGGCAGGAGAATGCAGGCCCAGAGCATGGCGGCCTCAGTGCCAGGGCAACGGAATGGGCCGCGCCGGCGCCAGACCGCCACGGCACTTGAGTACGCGCAGCTGCGCCGGGGTGGCGTCCAGCGCCAGGCGCAACGCGGCGGGCGATGGGTTGAGCGCTTCGCGCTGCGAGCGGTAGGCGATGGCCAGGGTCTGCCCGGTCTCGGCAGCCACCTGCAGGCGGCGCAGGGCGCGGTCGTCGGCCTGCTGCGGCCAGCACAGCACGGCGCCGCAACTGCCCGAGCGCAGGCACTGCTCGGCGGCCCAGAGCGCATCGCGGCCGCTGGCTTGCACGATGGCTAGCTGGTCCAGCGCTACGCCGGCTGCTTGCCACGCGGCCGGGTAGGGCACGTGGGGCGGGGCGACCAGCACGATGCGTTCGCCGGCTGCGCTGAGCCGCGCGAGGGTTGGCCAGACCAGCTGAAGCTCGCCGACGCCTTCCTGGGCCAGGAGGATTTCACTGAGGGCGGCTTCCGGCCAGCCGCCAGTGGGCAGGGCCTGGTCCAGCACGGAGTGGCCGGTGGGCTGCTGGCTGGGTGGCAGGCCCTGGGGCTGGCCTTTCCAGACCTGGCGCTGGTGGAACAGGGTGTCGAGCGCAACCACGCTGCCCATTACGGCCTCCCGGCCGGCGAGCGGCGACGGTCATGCGCCCGGCAGGAGGGGCAGGGGAGGAGGATGGGTGGGTGTCGCATGGGATTGCTCGGAAATAACTGTATGTATATACAGTTTATCTGATGGGGTGATGCCGTCAATGGCGGTTGGTCTGACGGCCATTCGGACGCGACGGAGCCCTTCGATAGGTCGACTCCAGTATTTCTGTTCTCGTAGCAGCGGAGCTTCTCCGCGATCAGCCGGCAAAGCTGGCGCTGAGCGGGTTCGCGAGCAAGCTCGCTCCTACAGGTAAAGCCAGTGCACTCTTCGTAGGAGCGAGCTTGCTCGCGAACCGCACGGCACAAGGCCATTCCCCAAGTGAAAATCCGCGCAATGCGTTACAGCAGCAAAAAACCTTGCGGCTCTTTCGAGCGCGGCGGATCGGCAACGAACCTCAGCCGCTCCGGCTTCCACCACCCCGGCAACAACCGCCGCACCGCCGGCTGGTTGAATCGATCATCGAGCAGGTAGATCACCCCCGAATCCGTCGGCGTGCGGATCACCCGGCCGGCGGCCTGGACGACCTTCTGCAGGCCGGGGAACAGGTAGGTGTAGTCGTAGCCATCGCCGAACATGCCTTGCATGCGCTGCTTGATCTCCTCGTTGACCTCGTTCACCTGTGGCAGGCCCAGCGTGGCGATGAAGGCGCCGATCAGGCGGTCGCCCGGCAGGTCGATGCCCTCGCTGAAGGCGCCGCCGAGCACGGCGAAGCCGATGCCCTGCGAGTGCGGGGTGAAGCGGTCGAGGAAGGCCTGGCGCTCGATCTCGTTCATGCTGCGCGACTGCACCCAGCGCGGGATGTCCGGGTGCTCGGCGGCGAAGCGTTCCAGCGCCTGCTGCAGGTAGGCGTAGCTGCTGAAGAAGGCCAGGTAGTTGCCGGGGCGTGCGCGGAACTGCCGGGCCATCAGCGTGCTGATCGGCGACAGGCTGGCCTCGCGGTGCTGGTAGCGGGTGGACAGGTTGCTCAGCGCGTGGACTTCCAATTGCTCGGCGCGGAAGGGCGATTCCACTTCGCGCCAGGTGGTGCCTTCCGGCAGGCCGAGCAGGTCGGCGTAGTAATTGGCCGGGTTCAGTGTGGCGGAGAACAGCGTGGTGCTGTGGGCCGCCTCGAAGCGTGGTTCGAGGAAGGGCGCCGGCACCACGTTGCGCAGGCACAGGGTGGAGAGCGTGCGCTGGCCGCTGCCGTAGTGGCGGGTGATGTCGAACAGCGAGTGCGGTCCGTAGGCTTCGGCCAGCCGGCAGAACAGCATGGCGTCGAGGTAGAAGCGCAGCAGTTCGGCCTCGTTGCCGGTGGGCTGGTCGGTGAGGTGGTCGGTGATGGCGCTGACGGCTTTCTGCAGCGCGGCGATGAACAGGTCCGGCACCGTCGGGTAGATCTGGTAATCGACCTCCTGGTCGCGGTGCATCTGGTTCCAGTGCCGGCCGACGCGCTCCAGCACGCCCTTCAGCCCGGCCGGGGCGACCTTGCGCAGGGCGTTGAACTCGGACTGGTCCAGCTCGGCGCTGTACATGCCGCGGCCGCGCTCGATGAGGTTGTGCGCCTCGTCCACCAGCAGGGTGACCTTCCAGTCGTTGAGCACGGTAAGGCCGTAGAGCAGGGCGCTCATGTCGAAGTAGTAGTTGTAGTCGCCCACCACCACGTCGGCCCAGCGGCACAGTTCCTGGCTCAGGTAGTAGGGGCAGACCTGGTGCTGCAGCGCCACGTCGCGCAGTGCTTCCTGGGTTAGCCAGCGGTGCTTGAGCGCGGCCTCGCGGGCGGCGGGCAGGCGGTCGTAGAAACCCTTGGCCAAGGGACAGGAGTCGCCGTGGCAGGATTTGTCCGGGTGCTCGCAGGCCTTGTCGCGGGCGACGTGCTCCAGCACCCGCAGCGGCTGGGCGGCGTCCTGCTGGCGCAAGGTCGCCAGGGCATCTAGAGCCAGGCGCCGGCCCGGCGTCTTGGCGGTGAGGAAGAACAAGCGGTCCAGCTTCTGCCCTGGGAAGGCCTTGAGCTGCGGGAACAGGGTGCCGAGGGTCTTGCCGATGCCAGTGGTGGCCTGGGCCATCAGTGTCTGGCCGTCGCGGGCAGCGCGGTACACCGATTCGGCGAGCATACGCTGGCCCCGGCGGAAGTCTGGGTAGGGGAAGCGCAGCGCCTCCAGGCCCTGGTCGCGTTCGATGCGGTGGGCGCTTTCCTGCTCGGCCCATTTCACGAAGCGGCTGCATTGCAGCTCGAAGAAGGTGCGCAGGTCATCGGCGGCGAAGCGCTCGCGGAAGACCGTTTCCTTCTGGGTGATGACGTTGAAGTAGACGACGGCGAGATCGATGGCGTCGATCTCCAGTGTCTGGCACAGCAACCAGCCGTACACCTTCACCTGCGCCCAGTGCAGCAGCCGGTGGTTCTGCGGGATGCGCGCGACGTCGCCACGGTGGGTCTTGATCTCTTCCAGCAGGTTGGCGTCGGGGTCGTAGCCATCGGCGCGGCCGCTGACCACCAGCCCCGGATACTCCCCGCGCAGCGGCAGCTCGGCGATATAGCCCAGGCCCCGGCGCGAGACCACCGTGGCGTGCCCGGCCATGCCTTCCTGGGCAGTGGGCGCGGGGGTGAAGCGCAGGTCGAGGTCACCTTCCTTGGCGGTGAATTCGCACAGCGCGCGCACGGCGACGGCGTAGCTCATTGGCTTTCGTCCGCCTCGTCCTGCCAGCGCACATAGCAGACTTCCACCGGCATGCCGTGCTCGGCGCAGAAGGCCAGCCAGCGCTTCTGATTATCCTGCAGGCGGTCGCCGGGGCCTTTCACTTCGATCATTCGGTAGCGCGCCTCGCCGGGCCAGAACTGGATCAGGTCGGGCATGCCGGCGCGGTTGGCCTTCGGGTCGGCCAGCAGGCGCGCGAACCACAGCTTCAGGTGCGCCGCCGGCAGGCAGCGCAGGGCCTGTGTCAGCAGACTCTCGTCGAGCAGCTCCCAGTGCACGAAGGGCGAGAGGATGCCGTGCTTGGCGGCGTAAGTCTCACGGATCGCGGCCAGATAGGCGTCGCTGTCCAGCAGTGTCAGGCGCGCGGCGAAGGCCTCGGCGCGACGGCTGACGAAATCGCCGCGATACAGATCGCTCGGCCCGGCCTGGAAGGGGTGGAAGAAGGCGCCGGGCAGCGGGGCGAAGATCACGTCCCAACAGAGCAGGCCGAACAGGCTGCAGACCAGCGCGTTTTCCACGTAGTGCACTGGCGCCTCTTCCTCGTGGAGCACGGATTGCACGGCGAACTCGACGTTGACGTCGGGGCGCGGCAGTTCCAGGTCGATACGCAACGGCGGTACGGGCTTGGCCGCTTTTTCCTTCGGCAGGCCAAGCTGGCGGACCAGCCGAGTCAACGCACGCTCCACAAGCTGCAACTCGCTGTCGCTTTCCGGCGCGGCCAGCGCGGCCTGGGCCAGGGCATGCGCATCCTCGAAGCGCTGTAGACGTTCCAGCACGCGGATCTGCCGCTGCCGCGAGCCACCGGCGGCGGTGCGCTGATAGAGCGCCAGGGCGGCGTCCAGCTCGCCTTCACGCTCCAGCTGATAGGCCATGCGGTACAACAGGCGGCCGTGGCGGGCTTGCAGGTAGACGTTGTCGCTGCGGAAGTCGCCCAGTTCGGCCAGCAGATCGGCGATGGGCTCGCCGGTTTCGAAGCGGACGGCGCCGTTCCACAGGTGTATGTAGGCCTCCAGTTCGTCGCGGCGGCGGAAGGCGCGGGAATCGGGGGTGAAGGGGACGGTTTCGTAGCGGAAGATGCCGAGGTCGGCGAGGACGAATTCGGACCAGTCCTGCTGCAGATTGCCGAAGAACAGCAGGCGCAGGCGGTCGCACAGCGGCGTCGCCATGAGGGTATAGAGGCGGTCGAGGTCCGGGTACCAGCTGTCGAACGGCTGCACCTGCTGGTGATAGGCGTGCAGGTGCTCGTACAACTCGGCCTTCTTCAGCGAGCCGCGTGGCAGTTCGTCGCGGAAGCGCGCGAGCAGTTCGTCCTTGATCAGCAGTGGTAGCAGTTCGTCCAGCGTCAGCGGGTAGTCATCGCTCAGCCAGCCCAGCTCCAGCAGCGGCGCGGCGGCTTCGGGGATATCGCCGATCTCGACGTAGCTCAGCTTGCCGGCGCGAAAGTGCGGCCCCTTGCGCATGACCAGCCGCACCAACAGCGCCCGCGAGGGCAGCGGCAGCGCGCGGAAGTCCGCGATGAACCGGGCTTCCTCGGCGTCGAGCAGGTCGGCGTAGCGTTCGTCGATCCAGTCGAGGGCGCGGTGGAAGTTGGTCAGGTAGTAGAGGCTGGGGTCGAGCGGCGCGGACATCGGCGGGCACTGGTTTTACATACAGTGCCAAGGATGGCGCGATGGTGGCTTGGCCGCAAGGGTTATGGCGGCCTTTCATCGGGAGATGCCAGGCTTTTCTGTAGGAGCGAGGGGGACGCCCAGTCCTTGCTCGCGAACGCATTGCACCGGACTGATCCGGAGTCAGGCGGGGTTCGCGAGCAAGCTCGCTCCTACAGGGAAACCATGCCCGTCGTGGTTGGCGGATAACGCCGTAGGCGTTATCCGCCCTACGATCAATCCAGGCGGAATACCAGCGCCTTCAGGCCGCTGTCTTCCTCGATGTCGACGAATTCCGGCGGGTTCTCCAGGCGCTCGACGAAGCGCAGTTGCGGCGCCTCGGCGGCCATGCCCTGGAGCAGGAAGTCGACGCCAACGGCCGGATCGTTCACGCAGGCCAGTACGGTACAGCTGCCGTCCAGCAGTTCCGGCAGGCGGCGCAGGACGCGGGCGTAGTCCTTGTCGAGGACGAAGCTGCCTTTCTGGAAGCTCGGCGGGTCGATGATGATCAGGTCGTAGGGGCCGGATTTCTTCACCTTGCCCCAGGACTTGAACAGGTCGTGGTCGAGAAAGCTGACCTTCGACAGGTCGTGGCCGTTCAGGCGGTGGTTGTCGCGGCCACGGCTGAGCGCGGCGCGGGCCATGTCGAGGTTGACCACTTTCTGCGCGCCGCCGGCGATGGCCGCCACGGAGAAGCCGCAGGTGTAGGCGAACAGGTTGAGTACGCGCAGGCCGCTGGCGTTGGCCTGTACCCACTGGCGGCCGTAGCGCATGTCGAGGAACAGGCCGTTGTTCTGCTTGCGCCCCAGGTCTAGCTGGTAGCGCAGCCCGTGCTCGGTGATCTGCCAGCCATCGAATGCCTCGCCGTGGAGGACTTCCATCGTGCTTTCCAGGGTGTAGCGGTGCTGCAGCATCAGGCTGCGGGCGCCGGTGGCGCGCCAGGTTTCGCTTTGCGCCAGTTCGACCAGCATCGCCCTGAGTGCCGCCAGCTCGTCTTCGGCGGGCTCGCGGAACAGCGAAACCAGCAGCACACCTTCCAGCCAATCGGCAGTCACGTGCTCCAGCCCCGGCCAGCGCCGGCCGCGGCCGTGGAACAGGCGGCGGGTCTCCGCAGGGGCGGGGTTCAGGGCCGCAAGCAGTTGCTCGCGCAGGGTAGCGATGGCGTCGGTGTTCATGCTTCGGGTCTTTCTACACAGGCTGATTCGGCGGATCGGGGCGGCGATTCTACGCGCTCAGGCGCCATGGCGCTGCACCCGCAGTTTTTCCTCCGGGCGCGGGGCGACGAAGTAGCGGTTGAGCGCCTCGTAGCCGGCCGGGTCCAGCGGCGCAGCCAGTGGTGCGATGGCATGGCGCGCCAGCAGGCGGCTGCGGCATGTGGCCGGGTCGACGTCGAGGAAGTGCAGGCAATGCGCCGCGCCGGCCTGTTGCGCCAGGTCGATCAGCCAGCGGCGGTCGGCCAGGGTATTGGCGGGAATATCCAGCACCACACTGGTGCCGGCGCGCAGCAGGCCGACCACGTGCGGCCCCATCACCTTGCGCACGCGACGGGCGTAGAGCTGGTAGTCGTCGGGGCAGCTGATGCCCCAGGGGAACAGCTCGGCCAGCCACTGTTCCTCGGCCAGCATCACGGTGCCCGGTGCTTCGGCCAGCTCCCGCGCCAGGCAGGACTTGCCCGACGCCGCTTTGCCGCACAGCAGGTGCAATGTGCCTGTACTCATGTCGTGGCCTCCAGCAGGTCGGTGCCGTAGGAGTTGTCCACGGCGCAGCGCCAGGCGCCATCGGCCTCGCGGCGAAAGACATAGGTGGCGCGGCGAGTCAGCTTGCCGTGGCTGGTGTCGAGCAGGGTCTGCGCCACGACCAGAGCAGTGTCTCCGGTCTCGAGGATTTCCAGGCGGCCCTGGCGCACCCGCAGGTTGTGCCCGAAGTGCTCGGCGATGGCGACGAAGGCGCGGCGGATCTGTTCCTTGCCGCGCGCCAGCAGGCCGGGCTTGACCACCAGCAGCGCGTCTTCCGTATAGAAGTCGATCAGCGCGTCGAAATCCTCGCGGCCGATGGCCTCGTCGGCAGCCTGGATGAGCGCTTGCAGCGGGTGCTGCTCGGCGGAAAGTGCCTGGTCCATCAGTGTCTCCTCGATCGGGAGCCTCGGACGGCGGGCATTAAAAAACCCGCCGGGAGGCGGGTTTGGTTGTTCGCGGAATGCGCTAACCCACCATCGGAGCGATGGTGGTAATAATCTGCTGGAAGGTGCGGTTGGCGGCATTCATGGGTCAGAAGCTAGCAGAAGTTTCATACGTCGCGCCAGCGCTCTTTTTTGCTGGCGGCATGGCATGATCGCGCCGCGCCATTGTCTGAGCACCATGTCTTTCTCCACGCTGTAGCGGAGCCTTTTCATGCCATCCCCCCTCGCAACCCGCTTCCTGCACGCCGTGGCGTTGCTCGCCGGGTTGGCCGCGTCCGTCGATACCCTGGCCGCGACTTGCCCTGCGGGGCAGCGCCAGGTCTGCCTGGACACCTGCATGTGCCTGCCAGACCTGGGTGCCGTGCTCGGTCCGGTGCTGTCGGATACTCGCAAGATGGCCGCCCAGGCATTGGCCGTCTGGCTGCAGCAGTCTCGCGATCAGGCCGTGCAGGGCGGCACCGAGCCGATTCCGCTGGCTATTCGCGCCCAGCTGCAGCCTTACTACCCCGACGATGTGCTGATGGCGGCGCGTTATTCCGTCGGAGCGCTGGATGACCTGAATGCCGGTCAGGCGATCATGCAGAACCCGGACACCGAGGCCGTCACGCTGGTGGATGTGATCGTCTTCCGCAGCGAGGAAGACGCGCAGAAGGACGTCGCCCTCTGGGCCCACGAGCTGTGGCACGTGAAGCAGTACCAGGAGTGGGGCGTGCAGGGCTTCGCTACGCGCTACTCGGAAAACTTCGATGCTGTGGAGGCGCCGGCCTACGAGATGCAGCGCCGGGTTGCGAAGGACCTGCGCGACGGCAAGGTCTCCGCGCAGAAGAACTGACCTCAGCGACTGGCGCTGGCCTCCGGCTCCGGCGTACCGCCGCCCAGAGCCTTGCACAGGGCAATCAGCGTCAGGCGCAGCTGGGTGTCGCTGTCGACTACGTCGCGGCGTGATTGCAGGTAGGCGCGCTGGGCGTCCAGTTCCACCAGGAAGTCGGTCATGCCGCCGGCGTAGCGCGCCTTGGCCATGCCGTAGGCGGCGTCGCTGCTGTGCAGTTTTTCCTGCAGGCGCTGGTTGCGCTGGCGTTCGGCGCCGTAGTGGCTCAGCGCGTCGTCGACTTCCTGCCAGGCCTTGAGCACGGTCTGCTGGTAGGACACGGCGGCTTCCTGCTGTTCCAGCTTGCGCAGGTTGATCTGCGAGCGGCGCCGGCCGTTGTCGAAGATCGGCAGCGAGAGGCTCGGGCCGACCGTCCAGGTCCGGCTTCCCCAATCGCCGAATTTGCTGTCTTCCACCGACTCGTAGCCGAAATGCGCGCCCAGGCGGATGGTCGGATAGAGGTCGGCCACGGCCACGCCGATGTTGGCGGTGGCGGCGTGCAGTTGGGCTTCGGCGGCGCGGATATCCGGGCGGCGGCGGGCGACTTCCGAGGGTAGGCCGAGGCTCAGGTCCGGTGTTTGCGGCGCAGTCTGCGCAACGGGTTTCAGGTCATCGCGCAGGCTGCCCGGCTTGGCGCCGATCAGTACGCCGATCTGATTGATGGCCGCGCTCTCGCTGGCCTGCAATTGCGGCAGGCTGGAGCGCAGCTCGGCGAGTTGGCCGCGCTGGCGTTCGACATCGAAATCGTCCACCAACCCGCCATCAGCACGCACCTGGATCAGTTGCATGGATTCCTCGGTGGCGGCGATGTCCTGCTGCGCCACCGCAATCTGTTGCTGCACGCCGCGCAGCTCGAAGTAGCTGCGGGCCAGTTCCGCCGAAACGCCCAGGCGGGTTTCCTCGAACATCGCCTGCTGCGCATCGACACTGGCATCGGCGGCCTCGATGGAGCGACGGATGCGGCCCCACAGGTCGGGCTCCCACGAAGCGTCGAAACCAGCCTGGTAGAGCGTGAAGGGCTCGGCCAGGACCTTGGCGATCTGGCCGCTGTCACCGGTCGGTGCGATGCGCTGGATCATCAGCGCGTTGGAGCCGTTCTCGCTCAGGCGCTGGCGATTCACCGCCGCCGAGGCGTTGACGTCGACGCCGCGCTGGGCCGCCACCATCTGCCGCTGCATGCGGCTCTGGGCGAAGCGCAGCACGGCGGTATTGAGGTCCGGGCTGGCCTTGTCGGCGCGGCGTTGCAGGTTGTTCAGCACCGGGTCGTTGAACAGGGTCCACCAGTCCTCGCTGAGCCGGGTATTGCCCTCCACCGGATGCAGTTGTCCGGCGCCGGCGTGGGCGGCCTGCCAGCTCGCCGGCGCCTGGGTTTTCGGCGCTTCGTAGTCGGGTCCGACGGCGCAGCCTGCAAGGCTGCTGCCCAGCAAGGCCAGGGAGAAGAAACGGGAAGTAAGGTTCATGGGTGACACCCTCTTGCAGACCTAGTCATCCGAAGTGCCCTCGAAGCGTCGCGCGACATAGCCCATCACCAGGCCGCCGACGATGCCGATCACGCCGCAGGCCAGGCCCATGGAGCGGTTGGTCACCATGCCGACGTTCTTCACGTGGGTGGGCAGGCCGAGCAGCCCGAAGAAGAACAGCATCGCCACCGACAAGGCGATCAGGTAGATGCCGCCCGCACGCCAGGACTGGGTGGGAATACCTTTCTTGCGGCAGTACCGGTGGCCCATCCAGAACGGCAGCAGAAGCTGGGTGACGAGGAAGACGATAAAGCTGCTGGTGTCGCTCATGGCTGTCCATTTCCGAAATAGGTCCTCGTCAAGGTATTGCATTCGCTCGCCATGCCGGGTGATCCGTTACGCAAGCCGGTGGCGGAACAGCCACGAGGCAAGCGGCAAGGTGACGGCAGCGACCACCAGCATGGGGATCAGGTTGAGCCCCACGTCGGCCAGGGTCGCGCCTTCGAGGTACACCCGCTGGATCAGGTCGATGCCGAAGCGCAGCGGGTTGGCGTAGGTCACGATCTGCAGGAACTCGGGCATGTTGCGTACCGGCGTGGCGAGGCCGGAGAGCAGCGTCAGCGGCATGATCAGCACGAAGGTGTAGAGCATCGCCTGCTGCATGTTCAGCGACACGGCGGAGATCGACATGCCCAGCCCGACGCAGGCGATGGTGAAGACCGTCAGCCCGCCGTAGAGGTTGAACAGCGAGCCGGCCATGGGTATTCGGAACCAGAACAGCGCCATCAGCAGCACCAGCGTGGCCTGCACCAGGCCAATCAGTAGCGGCGGGATCGCTTTGCCGAACATGATTTCCAGCGGCGTGTAGGGCGTCACCAGCAACTGGTCGAAGGTGCCCTGTTCGCGCTCGCGGGCGACCGAGAGGGCGGTGAGCATCAGCGTCTGCATCATGCTCAGGGTGGCGATCAGCGCGGGGATCAGCGGCCAGCGGGTTTCCAGGTTGGGGTTGTACCAGGAACGGCTGACCACGCTGATCGGCGCCGAGGCCAGGCCCTGTTCGCGGTTGAACTGGTCCACCACCACGGCCAGGCCGGCGGCGGCGGAGCCGGCGGTGTTGGAGTTGCGGCCGTCGAGGATGACCTGGATCGGTGCCGGGTCGCCCTGGGTCAGGCGGGTCTGGAAGTCCGACGGGATGTGAATCACCAGCAGCGCCTTCTGCTCGTCGATCACCGTCTGGATTTCCTCGACGCGGGTAAGGGTCGCCACCCGGTGAAAGATGCCGCTGCCGTCCAGGCGCGAGATGAGCCGCGTCGAGGATTCGCTGTGGCTGAGGTCGAGGATGGCGTAGGGCGCGTCGTTGAGGTCAAAGGTCACGGCGTAGCCGAACAGAACGCTCTGCATCAGCACCGGCGCTACCAGCACGATGCGGTTGGCCGGGTCCTTGAGGATCACCAGCAGTTCCTTGCGCCACAGGTTGAGGATGCGCCAGAGAAATTCCATGCGAGTCAGTCCAGCCGCTTGCGCGTCACCAGCCGCGCCAGGCCCAGCAGGGCGACGGCGTAGGCGGCGAGGATGGCGCAGTTCTTGAAGATCATCGGCCAGAAGTCGCCGGCCAGGAACAGGGATTTCACCAGCTCCATGAAGTAGGTCGCCGGCAGCAGGTTGCCGATCACGCGGATGGCGGTCGGTACGTTGCGCAGGTCGAAGATGAAGCCCGAGAGCATCATCGCCGGCAGGAAGCTGGCGAGCAGGGCGATCTGGCTGGCGAGGAACTGGTTCTTGGTCACCGCCGAGATCAGCAGGCCAATGCCCAGCGCCACCAGCATGTAGAGCATGGAAGAGATCACCAGCACGATGAAGGAGCCGTAGATCGGCACGTCGAAAAGGAAGCGCGCCGCGAGCAGGCACAGCGCCAGCCCGATCATGCCGATGCCGAAGCAGGGGATGATCTTCGCCAGGAGGATTTCCACCGGGCGCACCGGCGTGACGAACAGCGCCTCCAGCGTGCCACGTTCCCATTCGCGGGCCATCACCAGGGCGGTGAGGAAGGCGCCCACCAGCGTCATGATCAGCACGATCAGGCCCGGCACCAGGTACCAGGTGCTGGTGTTGGCGGCGTTGAACCACATGCGCTGGACGATGGTGACCGCGCCAGCCTGGCTCGCTGAGCCGGCGCCACGGTCGGCCTGCTTCTCGGCGTAGCCCGCCAGCGCGCTGCTGACGTAGGTGGAGACGCTGGCGGCGCGGGTGGCGTCCGAACCCTGCACCAGCACCTGGATCTGCGCGTTGCCGTCGTTCAGGCGGCGGGTGAAATCAGAGGGGAACTGCACCACCGCATCCACCTCGCGGGCGCGCATGAGCTTCTCGCCCTCGGCGTAGGAGCGCACCAGGTGCGGCTCCAGGTATTCGGTGCGGCTGATCCCGGCGGCCACGTCGCGGGCCACGGGCGAGGGATCGTCGAGGACGATGGCGACGATGGCGCGCTTCACGTCCAGCGACAGGCCGTAGCCGAAGATCAGGATCAGCGCGATGGGCAGGCCGATGCCGATCAGCAGGTTGCTGCGGTCGCGTACCAGCTGTCGCACTTCCTTGCGGGTCAGCGAGGCCAGGCGCCGCCAGAAGCCGCCGGCGCTCATGCGGCGCCTGCCTTGGCGTGCTGGCGGTTGCTTTCGACTATTTCAATGAACGCCTGCTCCATGTTCAGCGTGCTGCCCTGGCCGCCGGCCTGCTCGCGTACTTCCCGCGGCGTGCCCATGGCCAGCAGCTTGCCGGCGTCCTGGATGACGATGCGGTCGCAGTACTCGGCCTCTTCCATGAAGTGGGTGGTGATGATGATGGTGGTGCCGGAGGCCGCCAGCGCCGTGATGCGCTGCCAGAAGCCGCGGCGGGCGAGGGGGTCGGCGCCGCTGGTGGGTTCGTCGAGGAAGAGGATTTCCGGCTCGTGGAGCAGGCCTACGGCCATGGCCAGGCGCTGCTTGAAGCCGCCGGGGAGCTGGCCGCTGGGCGAGTCCTCCTGGCCGGCGAGGTCGAACTGGTGAGAAACCTCTTCCATCCGCTGCTTCAGCTGCTTGCCGCCCAGACCATAGGCGCCGCCGAAGAAGCGCAGGTTTTCCGCCACCGATAGGTTGCCGTAGAGGGAGAACTTCTGCGACACGTAGCCAACCTTGCGCCGTGCCTGGGCCCGAGCATTGCGCAGGTTGACCCCGGCCACCTGCAGCGTGCCGCTGGTGGCGGGCAACAGCCCGCAGAGCATGCGGAAGGTGGTGGTCTTGCCGGCGCCGTTGGGGCCGAGCAGCCCGAAGATTTCTCCACGGTGCACGCTGAAGCTGGTGCTGGCCACGGCGGTGAAGTCGCCGAACTTGCGCACCAGGTCCTTCACTTCGATCACCGTTTCGTCGCTGTCGGCGTGGCTCTCTCCGTGGCGACGGGTGCCGGCCTTGAGCGATTCCATGTCGACTTGTTCGGCGTCGCTGCGGGCGCGCAGCAGGAACATGAAGCCGTCTTCCAGGCGTGCGTCCACCTGGCGTACCGGCGCGCCATCGAGTAGCTGGTCGAGCTTGCCCTGATCCGCGTCGGGCTGGCGGATGAAGCGCACTTCGCCCGATTGCGGCACGGCATCGACGATGTTCTGGTGGTCGTCCAGCAGCCGCGCCTGCAAGGTGCGCGCGGGTTCGTCCGGGGGCGGGGTGGCGATGAAGCAGAGGTTGTCGGCGTGCTCGCGGATCGATGCCGGGTCACCCTTGGCCATCAGTTGGCCCTGGTGCAGCAGGAAGACTTCGGCGCAGCGCTCGGCCTCGTCCATGTAGGAAGTGGAAACCAGCACGCTGAGCTGCTCCTGCTCGATCAGCTGCTGGATGATCTCCCACAGCTCGCGGCGTGACAGCGGGTCGACGCCGACGGTGGGTTCGTCGAGCAGCAGCAGGTCCGGCGAGCGCACCAGGGTGCAGGCCAGCCCGAGCTTCTGCTTCATGCCGCCGGAGAGCTTGCCCGCCGGGCGGTCGGTGAAGCGTGCCAGGTCGGTCATTTCCAGCAGGCGCTGGTAGCGCTCCTGGCGTTCCTTGTGCGGTACGCCGTGGAGGTCGGCGTAGAGGTCGAGGTTCTCCTGCACGCTCAGGTCTTCGTAGAGGCCGAAGCGCTGCGGCATGTAGCTGATGCGGTCCTGTACCTGTTGTGGGTGGGTGTGGACGTCCAGGTCGAGCACGGTCAGCGTGCCGGCGTTGGCCTGCAGCAGCCCGGCGACCAGGCGCAGGAAGGTGGTCTTGCCGGCGCCGTCCGGACCAACCAGTGCGGTGAGTTGGCCGCGCGGAATGTCCAGGCTGATGTCCTTGAGTGCCTGCACGGTCTTGCCCGACTCCTTCACCAGGAAGTGCTTGGCCAGGCCCTCGGCGCGGATGACCGGGCCTTCGGGGTGGGTTCCCTGAGTCGAGGCCATCAACGCGGCTCGTCGGCGAAGCGCACCGTGGCCGGCATGCCCAGGCGCAGGCGGTTGTCCGGATCGGCCACCAGCACGCGCACTTCATAGACGAGGCTGGTGCGCAGCTCTTCGGTCTGCACCGATTTCGGGGTGAACTCGGCCACCGAGGAGATGAAGCCGACGTGGCCGTCGATGGCCTGGTCCGGGTGGCTGTCGGTGAACACCTGGGCCTTCATGCCCGGCTTGATCCGCCCCAGGTTGGTTTCGCTGACGTAGGCGCGAATCCATTTCGGGTCGGTCAGCGCCAGGGAGTACACCGGGCGCTGCGGCGAGGCCATGTCGCCGGGCTCCAGCAGGCGCGAACGCACGGTGGCGTTCTGCGGGGCCTTGAGGTCGGCCTCGTCGAGGTTGTGCTGCAGCAGCGCCACATCGGCGCGGGCGGCGGCGAGCTGGGCTTCGGCCTGGGCGATGTCTTCCGCCCGCGGGCCGATCTGCGCCAGGCGCAGGGATTTCTGGCGGTCTTCCAGTTCCGCTTGCGCCACCTTCTGCTGCGAAGTGGCGCTGTCGATGTCCTGCTGACTCACGGCGCGGCCGCCGGGGCTGTTGGCACGGATGCTCTCAAGCCGACGCAGTTGGGTGTTGGCGAGGTCAAGCTGGGCGCGGGCTGCCTTGTCCTGTGCCTTGGCGCGGTCGATGTCCTCAGGGCGCGAGCCGTTCTTCAGGCGCAGCAGGTTCTGCTCCTGGGCGGCGATCTGCGCCTGGGCCTTGTCGATCTGCAGGCTCAGGGTGCGCGTGTCGAGGCTGGCCAGCACGTCGCCGGCTTTCACCTGGTCGCCTTCCTCGACATTCATCTTCGCGATGCGCTCGCTGCCGGTGAAGGCCAGCGACACCTGGCGGATGTCCACGTTGCCGTAGAGCACCAGGCGTTTGTCATCACTTTCGCGCGAGTGCAGGTACCACCACACTCCGCCCCCCAGCAGCAGCGCAACCAGCGCTACCAGCACCAGCTTCTTAGGCATGCAGGCCTTCCCTGTTTCGTGACAGCCCGATGAAGGATAGACAGTTCCACGCCGAGCATGCGGACCTGTATCAATGGCGAAACGCTCTGGCCTGCAGGCCCGGCCGCTTCGATGACCGTTCGGCAGCTACCTGGGACGAAGGTTTCAACTGATTGGCGCGGGCGTCTATACAGATTTTCAGTAGCCGTCACACGCAGCGATGTTTCGACTTTTTCGGGCGACGGCTGGAGGCAAGTCCTCCGGTCTTGCGTTATGCCCTGGAAAAACGCTACGTGGGGTCAACCATGTCCAGACTGCGCCTGCCGCTCGCCGTACTGTGCCCGCTCGCCGCGTTTTTCATCGACGGAGCGCCGGCGGCACCGCTCCAGCCTTCGCCTGAATTCAGCTACGACGCCCAGGGCACCACGACGGCGACGCTCACGGCGCAGCGCCACAAGGTGGCGGTGGGCAATCTGCAATACGACACGCTGGTGTTCAACGGCCAGTACGATTCGCCCTTGCTGCGGCTCAAGCCGGGCGGTGCGTTGTCCCTGCGCCTGGACAACCGCATGGACGACATCACCAACCTGCATTTCCACGGCATGACCGTCACGCCGCTGGACGGTGGCGACAGCATTTTCCGCGAGACCAAGTCCCACGAGGTGGGCGAATACCATTTCGCCATTCCCGCCAACCACAGCCCCGGTGCGTACTGGTACCACAGCCACTTCCATGGCGGCGCGCAGTACCAGGTGTCTGCGGGGATCGCCGGGCCGATCATTGTCGATGGCATTCTCGATCCGTTCCCCGAGCTCAAGGGCATCAGGGAGCGTGTGCTGGTGTTGCGCAACTTCCAGAAGACGCTTACCGGCAGGAACGCTACAGAGGTCATCACCAGCGCGCCGTCGATCCGCACCATCAATGGCCAGTTCGAACCGACCATCGATATCCAGCCCGGCGAGACGCAGCTCTGGCACTTCATCAACATCGCCGCCAACCAGTACTTCCGCATTGCCATCGATGGGCAGTCGATGCAGGTGCTGTCCCGCGACGGCAACACGGTAACCCGTCGGGTCGACGCGAAAGAGGTGCTGATCGGCCCGTCGGCGCGCTTCAGCGTGCTGGTGGTGGGGCCGGCGGCCGGGCGGCACGACGTCACCATGGGCGCCGCCAACACCGGGCCGGCGGGGGATACCTATCCGGCGCAGCGGCTGGCCATCCTCGACTCCAGCGGCGCGGCGGTGGCGACGAAGCAGATCACCAGCCCTTATCCGCAGGCCGAGGATTTCCGCCAGGAGAAGGTGGCGAGGGTTCGCCAGTTCGCCTTCCAGGATTCGGACAGCGACCCCAATACCTTCTACATCAACGGCACGCGCTTCGACGCCGGCAAGGTGAATACCACGGTGAAGCTGGGCGACCTGGAGGAGTGGCGGCTGTACAACCCGTCCCAGGAGTTGCACCAGTTCCATATCCACCAGACCGACTTCCAGGTCGTCGAAATCAACGGCAAACCGGTGCGTTTCAGCGGCTACCGGGACAACGTCTACATCCCCGCCACCGGCTCGATCACCCTGCGCATTCCGTTCCGCGATCCGGTGATGCTCGGCAAGTTCGTCTACCACTGCCACATCCTCGAACACGAGGACGGCGGGATGATGCAGGCGATCCAGGTGGTGCGCCCGGAGGACTACGAGCAGGCGGTGAAGCTCGAGCCGCTGGGCGGTATCTACGGCGACAACCAGATGTGCGCCTATCTGCGCAACACCGGGCGGGAGGCTGACAAGAAAGCCAACCCGCTGGCCCAGTGACGGAGGGCGCCGCCATGAACCCCAATCGCCTGACCCTGCCGATCCTCGGTGCGCTGCTGGCCGCGCCTACCGCGCACGCCGACGACGGCCAATACCCCAACGTCGGCCTGGATTACGACGCCACCTTCCAGTACGACTACACCCGCGCCGACCACTCGCAGCCCGGTGGCCGCGAGACGCTGGACGGCTATCCGGACATCAACAGCACCTTCTACTTCCGCTTCAGCCGCGATGCGCAGATCCGCTTCTCCACCGAGATCAACCCGATCGACCCGCCGAACAACGGCGAGAAGCGCTTCTTCGAGGATGTCGGCATGGTCATCAACGAGCTGGACTACTACCAGCAGTTCGACAAGCAGGCCTTCGTCGTCGGCAAGTACCACGTACCCATCGGCCGCGCCATGGACCAGGCGCCGGGCCTCTATACCAGCGATTTCGTCGACACCTACGACATGGACGGCATGCTCGGCGGTACCTACTCCTACCGGTTCTTCAGCCAGACGCTGGGTAACATCGAGCCGAACCTGAGCCTTTACACCGCCGACAACTCCTATCTGGGCCGACCGTATTTCCGCCATGGCGAGATGCTCAAGAAGGACGACGGCGGCCCGGCCAACACCGGCAAGCTGGACTCCTATGCAGTGATGGTGAACTGGCTGGCGATCCCGGCGATTCCCTACCTGGAGCTGCAGGCCGGCTATGCCCGCAGCCGCGAGGGCGACGAGGTGGTGGGGCAGGGCGAGCCGGACGACGAGGTCATCCGCCTGGCCTCGGCGCGCTATATCTGGGCCTTCCGCGGCAACACCCTCGGGCCGACGCTGGACCGGGAATACATGGATATCGTCCCATTCATCGAATACGCCGATGTCGACAGCGAGGATGCCATCAAGGGCAACGACACCCAGTATCTGACCACCTCGCTGACCTTCGACTGGGGGCTGTGGGCGTTTGGCCTGACCCGCACCGACAAGAGTTACAGCCTGAGCGATACACCGGACGACTACCTCAACGAATTCAGCGTGGTCTACAACATCACCGGGCAGCTCAAGCTCGATGTTTCCGCCGGTACGCAGAAGCAGCAGGGCGAGAACTCCAATATCGTCGGCCTGGCGCTGACCTATTCGGGAGGCTATTGAGCATGCGGCTCTGGATACTTTGCCTGGCACTGCTGACGGGCACGGCTGGCGCTGCGACCCGCAGCGATGTCGGCGGGCCGTTCAGCCTGACCGACCAGGACGGCCAGCGCGTCACCGAGCGCAGTTATGAGGGGAGACCGGCGCTGCTGTATTTCGGCTTCACCTCCTGCCCGGACATCTGCCCGACTGACCTGGCGAAGATGGCGCGCATCGCCCGCGCCGTGGAGCAGGAGAAGGGCATCAAGCCGCGGCCGATCTTCGTCACCCTCGACCCTGAGCGTGACACGCCGCAGCAGCTCAAAGGTTACGTCACGCACTTCGACCCGGAGTTCGTCGGCCTCACTGGCACCGCGCAGGAAATCGCCAGCATCACGGACGAGTACCACGTGTTCTACAAGAAGGTGCCCTATGGCGATAAGCCCGGCGACTACATGGTCGACCACTCGACCATGCTCTTCCTGGTCGGCAAGGACGGCGCCTACCTGGACCATTTCGGTCGGGGCCTGAGGGAAGAGGAGATTATCCAGCGGGTCAGCGCACATCTGTCGCCCTGACCCGTTATCCGCCGCGAGATTGCCGGCGGATAACCTGTTCCAGGTTATGCGCCCTACGATGGATGAGGCCGTGGAGCGCGGGCGCGCTTCGTCAGTTGCCGCGCCACTGGCCGGATTGCCTGATAGCGTGGAGTGACACCCCCTCATGGAGGTACCGCCATGGGCACCGAGAAGACCTTCCTGACCGAGCACCCCAGCTCCTGGCGCCTGCGTGCCCTGCGGATGCAATGGTTCGGCGTGGTGTTGCTGTTCCTGGCCGCGGCCCTTGCGGCGTTGACCGACTTTCTGCAGCAGGACGGCGGTGTGGCGACCATTATCGCTTTCGCCGTGGCGGGTTTGCTGGCGCTGGTGGTGGCACGGGTGATCCTGCTGAGCCCTGCGGGAAGGATGCGGGCGCGGCATTCCTGAGCGTCGTCTTGTTATCCAAACTGCCGCCACTTTCTGCGCCAGGGCTTTCCCTCACCCCAACTCTCTGGGAGAGGGTTGGAGTGAGGGGGCGACTCCGCCACGGCCAGGAGAGCGCATCAGCGTCGCGGAATGGACTGCACCTGCGGCTGGATCTGCTGCTGCGGAATCCGCTGGTAGCCCATCTGGCCATCCTCCATGGGCGGTGGAGCCGGTGCATCGTGGCGGTCGTTGTGACCGCCGCAGGACGAGCCGCCGAGCAGCACGGCCAGCGCGCCGATCAGCAGCAGGAAGGTGGACTTTCGCATGTCGTTTCTCCCCGGTGATCCTTACCTTCAGTGAAAGCGAAATCCCCGCACGGGGACGGCTGGCCTGACGAATGGGAGCCGTTGCAACGTAGCGGCCAGGCTGGCCTGGCGATTGCTCGAAACTCTGCCACACGGGCCTGAGCGCTATCGTGCAGATCGCCAGGGCTCAGCCATACTCATCCGGACCTCCCAGGCATCGGGCCCGGGATCAAGGAGTGTGGGATGCTCGATTACGTTGCCCTGGGAATACTGATTTTCGCCGCCGTGGTGCTGTTCTACGGGATCATCGTGCTGCACGACATTCCCTACGAGATTGCCGTACACCGCGATCATCCGCATCAGGACGCGATCCATGCGGCGGGCTGGGTCAGCCTGTTCACCCTGCACGCGCTGTGGCCGTTCCTCTGGATCTGGGCCATGTTGTACCGCAAGGACCGCGGCTGGGGCTTCCACCACGGCAGCACGCCACAGGCCGAGGCGGAGTATCTCGAAGGGCAACTGGCGGAATTGCGCCAGCGGCTGGAGGTACTGGAAGGTCGTACTCCCGCCGTCATTGCCGAACCGCCGCCAGTTCCGCCAGCAGCCGCGCCGTCTAGACCCGGCGGGGAGGGCTGAGCCATGGACCTGTTGCTGATCCTCACCTACACCGCCATCTGCATCGCCATCTTCAAGATCTTCCGCATCCCGCTGAACAAGTGGACAGTGCCCACCGCCGTGCTCGGCGGCGTGGTGCTGATCGGCGCGCTGATCTTCACGATGAACTACAACCACCCGTACTCCGAGGTGGCGCGCTCCTATTTCGTTTCCACGCCGGTGATCCCGGTGGTGACCGGCCAGGTGATCGAAGTGCCGGTGAAAGGCAACGAGATGATCGAGAAGGGCACGGTGCTATTCCGTATCGACCCCAAACCCTTCCAGCTGAAGCTGGACTCGATCAGGGCGCAACTGGTGTCGGCCCGTGCCGACCAGTCCCGCGCGCGCGAGCTGGCGCTGCGCAACGTCGGCAACAAGCGCGATGTCGATCTGACCACCGCGCGCGTCGATGACCTGAATGCCCAACTGGCACTGGCCCAGTTCAACCTCGACAACACGGTGGTGCGGGCGCCGTCCCGCGGGTTCGTCACCCATGTGTCGCTGCGTCCGGGGATGATGGCGACACGCCTGCCGTTGCGCCCCTCGATGGTCTTCGTGCCGGACGAGGGGCACTACTTCGCCGCCTGGATGCGGCAGAACAGCCAGCTGCGCCTGACTGCGGGGGACGAGGCTGAGGTGGCGTTCGACGGGATCCCCGGCAAGGTCTTCACCGGCAGGGTGAAACAGGCGATCGGTGTGATCGGCGAGGGCCAGATACAGCCCTCGGGTACTCTGCTCAGCTATACGGGATCACCGCCGCCGGGGCGCGTACCGGTGATCATCGAGATTACCGACCCGGACTATGCCCAGTACGCCAACCTGATGCCTGGCGGTGCCTACGGCCAGGCGGCGATCTACAGCCAGCACTTCCACCACGTGGCGATCATGCGCAAGATTCTCCTGCGCATGGCGGCCTGGATGAACTACATCTTCCCGTTCCACTGATCCACCCCGCGCTGCGGCCGTCCGGCCGCAGCCATTTCCTCCGCAGTCACCCCAAAAATTGTGGGAGCGAGCTTGCTCGCGAACCGCTTGATGCCTGGAGCTGCCGGCAGACACGGTTCGCGAGCAAGCTCGCTCCCACAGGCACGCCTGAGTCCTGAGCCTTACGGCCTGTCATGAAATGAAAAGCCCCTGTCGCACGATGTGAAGCTTCCCGCCCGGCCCCTGCCTATTGTCCGCTCAAAGGGCGCTTGCCCGCTCCAAACGAAAGCGCCCACGACAACAAGACAACTGGAGATTCCGGCCATGGCCAAAGCCGTTCGTTTCTATGAAACAGGGGGACCCGAAGTCCTGCGTTACGAGGACGTGGAGGTCGGCGAGCCCGGCCCGGGGCAAGTGCGCATCCGCCATGTGGCGGTGGGCCTGAACTACGCCGACACCTACTTCCGCAATGGCACCTACGCCGTTCCGCTGCCCAGCGGCATGGGCGTGGAAGCCGCCGGCGTAGTGGTCGCGGTGGGCGAGGGCGTGACCAACGTCGTGCCCGGCGACCGTGTGACCTACACCGGCTTCATCAACACCCTCGGCGCCTACAGCACCGAGCGTCTGGTTCCGGCGGCGCCGCTGATCCGCCTGCCGGAGAACATCGCCTTCGAGACCGCCGCCGCCATGACCATGCGCGGCCTGACCTCGGCCTACCTGCTGCGCCGCATCCACGACTTCAAGCCGGGCCAGAGCATCCTGCTGCACGCCGCCGCCGGTGGCGTCGGGCTGATCGTTGTGCAGTGGGCGAAGCTGCTCGGTCTGCGGGTGATCGGTACCGTTTCCAGCGATGCCAAGGCCGAAGTGGCCTTCGCCCACGGCTGCGAACACGTCATCAACTACAGCCACGAGAGTGTCGCCGAGCGCGTGCGCGAGCTCACCGACGGACGTGGCGTGGACGTGGTGTTCGACAGCGTCGGCAAGGACACCTTCATGACCTCCCTGGAGTCGCTCAAGCGCCGCGGGCTGATGGTCTGCGTCGGCACCGCCTCCGGCCCGATCCCGCCGTTCGATCCGGTGCTGCTGGCGATGAAGGGCTCGATCTTCCTCACTCGCCCGGCCCTGGCCGACTACATCGCCGACCCGGCGGAGAAGGCGGCGTTGCTGGATGAGTTGTTTACCCACGTGGGCAACGGCGACATCCGCATCGAGATCAACCAGCACTACGCGCTGGAAGATGCCGTGCAAGCGCACCGCGACCTCGAGTCGCGCAAGACCACCGGCTCGTCGATCTTCGTCATCTGAGGGCGCCGCCATGCACGTAGAACGTCTGACCTGCAGCATCGGCGCCGAGATTTCAGGAGTGAACCTGGGCGATGCGTCGCGCGACGAAGGCCTGTTCGCCGAGCTGCGCGAGCTGCTGCTCAAGCACAAGGTGCTGTTCCTGCGCGACCAGGACTTCAGCCGCGCCGAGCACGTCGCCTTCGCCCGCCGCTTCGGCGAGCTGGAAGACCACCCGGTGGCCGGCAGCGACCCGGAGCATCCGGGCCTGGTGCGCATCTACAAGACCCCGGACCTGCCCAACGACCGCTACGAAAACGCCTGGCACACAGACGCCACCTGGCGCGAGGCGCCGCCCCTGGGCTGCGTCCTGCGCTGCGTGGAGTGCCCGCCGGTAGGCGGCGACACCATGTGGGCGAACATGGCCTTGGCCTACGACATGCTCCCGGCCGAGATCAAGGAGCGCATCGAAAAGCTGCGCGCCCGCCACAGCATCGAGGCCAGCTTCGGCGCCGCCATGCCGATCGAGAAGCGCCTGGCGCTCAAGGCCATGTACCCGGACGCCGAGCACCCGGTGGTGCGCACCCACCCCGAAACCGGCGAGAAGGTGCTGTTCGTCAACGCCTTCACCACTCACTTCACCAACTACCACACCCCGCAGAACGTGCGCTTCGGCCAGGACGCCAACCCCGGTGCGTCCGACCTGCTGCGCTACCTGGTGAGCCAGGTGTACATCCCCGAATTCCAGGTGCGCTGGCGCTGGAAGAAGAACGACGTGGCGATCTGGGACAACCGCTGTACCCAGCACTACGCGGTGATGGACTACCCGCCCTGCGTGCGCCGCATGGAGCGCGCCGGAATCATCGGCGACAAGCCGTTCTGAGCCCTCTCGACAACAACAATTCCAGGAGACAGACATGCAATTCTTCGACGATTCGCTGCACCCCGAGAACCAGGAAAAGGTGGTCATCACCACCGCTCCCTATGGCCCGGAATGGATGCCCGAGGACTTCCCCGAAGACATCCCGGTGACCATGGACGAGCAGGTGCAGAAGGCCGTGGACTGCTACGAAGCCGGCGCCACCGTGCTCCACCTGCACGTGCGTGAACTCGACGGCAAGGGCTCCAAGCGCCTGTCCAAGTTCAACGAGCTGATCGCCGGCGTGCGCGAAGCGGTGCCGGACATGATCATCCAGGTCGGCGGCTCGATCTCCTTCGCCCCGGAAAGCGACGGCGAGGCGGCCAAGTGGCTGTCCGACGACACCCGCCACATGCTCGCCGAGCTGACCCCCAAGCCCGACCAGGTGACGGTGGCGATCAACACCACCCAGATGAACATCATGGAGCTGCTCTATCCGGAGTACCTCAAGGGCACTTCCCTGGAGAACCCGCTCTACCAGGCGGCCTATAGCGAGATGACCGTGCCGGCCGGCCCGGCCTGGGTCGAGGAGCACCTCAAGCGCCTGCAGGCGTCGGGCATCCAGCCGCACTTCCAGCTCACCGGCATGCATGCCCTGGAAACCCTCGAGCGCCTGGTGCGCAAGGGTGTCTACAAGGGCCCGCTGAACCTGACCTGGATCGGCATCGGCGGCGGTTTCGACGGCCCCAACCCGTTCAACTTCATGAACTTCGTGCACCGTGCACCGGACGGCGCCACCGTCACCGCCGAGTCGCTGCTCAAGAACGTCCTGCCGTTCAACATGATGGCGATGGCCATGGGGCTCCACCCGCGTTGCGGCATCGAGGACACCATCATCGGCCAGCACGGCCAGCGCATGACTTCGGTCGAGCAGATTCAGCAGTGCGTCCGTGTTGCCCACGAACTGGGTCGCGAAGTCGCCAGCGGCAAGGAAGCGCGCGCCATCTACAAGATCGGCGTGCAGTACGACAGCGTCGAGGAAACCCTGCGCATGAACGGCATGGCGCCCAACCGCCAGCCGGGCCAGAAGTCCGTCCCGCTTCGCGCGTGACAGGCTTGCTGTAGCAAGGGCTACCCCATGATCTTTTCGTATTTGTATCGAAACGGCCCTCTCCCTAACCCTCTCCCTGAAGGGAGAGGGGACCGTTCG
Organism: Pseudomonas multiresinivorans; assembly: GCF_012971725.1. NCBI lineage: Bacteria > Pseudomonadati > Pseudomonadota > Gammaproteobacteria > Pseudomonadales > Pseudomonadaceae > Pseudomonas > Pseudomonas multiresinivorans. The sequence goes on along the minus strand of NZ_CP048833.1, from coordinate 3,890,788 downwards.
GTGCAGGAAGAGACCATGGCGTCAGCCGGCACGGACAACTCCCTCTCCCTTAAGGGAGAGGGCGGGGGAGAGGGGCTGTGCAATGAGAAACCTCAACCCACAACAACAAGAATCCACTGACTCACCCGGAGAGCTAGCGCAATGGCCATCCACTCCGTCGCCCTGGGCGACATCTCTGCTACCGTGCCCAGCGTGCCGCGCCGCTATGCCTGGGTGGTGTTCGCCCTGACCTTCGGCCTGCTGATCTCCGATTACATGTCGCGCCAGGTGCTCAACGCCGTGTTCCCGCTGCTCAAGGTCGAATGGGCCCTGAGCGACGCGCAGCTCGGCCTGCTCAGCGGAATCGTCGCGGTGATGGTCGGTTTGCTGACCTTCCCCCTGTCGCTGCTCGCCGACCGCTGGGGCCGCGTACGCAGCCTGGCGCTGATGGCCATGCTGTGGAGCGTGGCTACCCTGGCCTGCGCCCTGGCGCAGACCTTCCCGCAGATGTTCGCCGCGCGCTTCTTCGTCGGCGTCGGCGAGGCCGCCTATGGCAGCGTCGGCATCGCCGTGGTCATCTCGGTCTTCCCGGCGCACCTGCGCGCCACCCTGACCGGCGCGTTCATGGCCGGTGGCATGTTCGGCTCCGTCCTTGGCATGGGTATGGGCGGCGTGCTGGCCGCGCACCTGGGCTGGCGTTGGGCCTTCGCCGGCATGGCACTGTTCGGCCTGCTGCTGGCGCTGCTCTATCCGCTGATCGTCAGTGAGAAGCGTATCGCCCCGGTAGCCGCCGCCGAAGCGCCGCGCCAGGTCGGCGGGCGCTCGCTGCGCAGCCTGTTCGGCAGCCGTTCGGTGATCGCCGCCTACCTGGGCAGCGGGCTGCAACTCTTTGTCGCCGCCGCCGTGATGGTGTGGATTCCCAGCTACCTGAACCGCTACTACCACCTGGACACCGGCAAGGCCGGGCTGATCTCGGCGGTGATCGTGCTGGTCGGCGGCAGCGGCATGGTGCTCTGCGGCATCCTCTGCGACCGCCTGGGCCGCGCCAATCCGCCGCGCAAGATCATCCTCGCCATCGGCTTCTGCCTGGTCAGCTGCGTGCTGTTGTCCATCGCTTTCCACCTGCCGCCGGGCACCGCGCAGCTGAGTCTGATCTGCCTGGGCATGCTGGTCGCCGCCGGCACTTCCGGGCCGTCTGGCGCCATGGTCGCCAATCTCACCGCGCCGGCGGTACACGGCACCGCCTTCGCCACCCTGACCCTGGCCAACAACCTGCTGGGCCTGGCCCCCGGCCCGCTGCTCACCGGCGTGCTGGCCGACCGCATCGGTCTGGACCGCGCCTTCCAGCTCGTGCCGCTGCTGAGCATCCTTGCCGCGCTGGTGTTCCTCTACGCCCGGCGCCACTACCACAGCGATATCCGCCGCCTGCGCGGCGAAGAGGAGGGCGCGTGATGCCGACTCTCAACCTGGAAATGACCTTCGACTTCATCTGCCCCTGGTGCCTGATCGGCAAGCGCAACCTCGATGTGGCGCTGCGCCTGCTGGCGCGCCAGCGCCCGGAACTGCAGGTGCGAGTTAACTGGCTCGGCTTGCAGCTGCTGCCGCAGCTGCCGATGGAGGGCGAGCCCTTCGCCGAGTTCTACCAGCGCCGCCTGGGCGGCAAGCGTGCTGTGAAGGCGCGCATGGGCGAAGTGCGGCGGGCGGCGGAGGGCGCCAAGATCGACCTCGATCTGGAACGCATCCTCACGATGCCCAACACCACCTATGCGCACCGGGTGTTTCAGCGCGCGGCGCATGTGGGCAGCGAGAACCAGAAGGAGCAGTTGCTGGAGATGATCTTCCGCGCGCACTTCCAGCTCGGCCAGGACATCGGCCAGCGCGATACCCTGCGCCGCCTGCTGCGCGCCTGTGATTTCGACGTGGCTGACTTCGACGAAGCCCTGGCCGACGGCGCGCGCCAGTTCATCGGCCGCCGCGTGGCCCTGGCCGATTCCAGCGTGCCGATGTTCCTCCTCGAAGGCCGCGCTTTCGCCCTCGGCGGGCAGAGCCCGGAGCAGCTGCTGGCGGCGCTCTATCGTGCGCTGGAACGACAGTTCCCGGAGGCGATTCCGGCATGAGCGGTGTGGTCCGTATTCCCGCCGAACGCCTGCCGGCGCGCGGTGGCAGAAGCCTGTTCCATCACGAGAAAGGCATCTTCCTGCTGTTCGATATCGACGGCGAACTGCACGCCATCGAAGACAGCTGCCCCCACGCCGGTGCCTCGCTGTTCAGCGGCCGCCTGGATGGCCCCTGGTTGCAGTGCCCGGCCCATGGCCTGCGCTTCGACGTGGCCACGGGTTGCCCGGCGGGGATCAAGGGTTTCGGCTTGCGCCGGCACGGGATTTCCTGGATCGCCGGCGAGTGCCACGTGGTGATCGCTGATCAGGAGATGCCAGCATGACCGCGCTGATGATTTCCGCGCTCGGCACGCGCAGCCGTACGCTGCTGCCGGGGCTGCTGGTCAGCGCCATGGTGGCGGCTGCCGCGACCTTTCTGTCCGAGCACTACGGCGCGCCGGTGATGCTCTTCGCGTTGCTGCTCGGCCTGGCGATGAACTTCCTCGCCGCCGACAGCGTGTGCAAGGCCGGCATCGAATTCACCGCCCGCGAAATCCTGCGCCTGGGCGTGGCGCTGCTCGGCATCCGCATTACCTTCGGGCAGATCGCCGAGCTGGGCTGGCAGCCGGTGGTCATGGTGGTGGTGCTGGTGACGGTGACCATCCTGGTGTCCATCGCGGCGGCGCGCGCCATGGGCTTCAACTTCCTCTTCGGCCTGCTCACCGGCGGCGCCACCGCCATCTGCGGCGCTTCGGCGGCCCTGGCATTGGCGGCCGCGTTGCCGGCGCACACGCAGAAGGAGAAGGCCACGCTGTTCACCGTGCTCGGCGTGTCGGCACTCTCGACCCTGGCGATGATCCTCTACCCGATGATCGTCCGGTCCCTGGGTCTGCCGCCGCTGCAGGCGGGCATCTTCCTCGGCGGCACTATCCACGACGTGGCCCAGGTGGTCGGCGCTGGCTACAGCCTGTCGAAGGAAGTCGGTGACAGCGCCACGGTGGTCAAGCTGATGCGCGTGGCGATGCTGCTGCCGGTGATTCTCTGCGCGGCGATGATCACCCGCGCACGCGGCGTGGAACCGGGCGACAAACGTCCACCGCTTTTGCCGTGGTTTGCCGTGGGCTTCGTGCTGTTGGCGGCGGTGAACAGCACCGGCTATCTGCCGTCGATGCTGGTTGAAGCCGGTGGGAAGCTGTCGCAGTGGTGCCTGGTGATTTCCATCGCGGCGCTGGGTATGAAGACCCAGCTCAAGGCGCTGGCGACGGTGGGGGTGAAGCCGATCCTGCTGATGGTGGGGGAGACGGTGTTTCTGGCCCTGTTGGTGCTGGGGATGTTGAAGGTCGCGGGTTGAGCCCGCTGCGTCGGTCGTAAGCCGTAGGGCGCATAACGCGCCAGCGTTACCCGCCGACGTGGCTATCGGCGGATAACCCGTTCCGGGTTATCCGCCCTACGCAAAGAATCCTGTTTTGGCTTTGGCTTTGGCTTTGGCTTTGGCTTTGGCTTTGGCTTTGGCTTTGGCTTTGGCTTTGGCTTTGGCTTTGGCTTTGGCTTTGGCTTTTGAGGGCTTCCAGAGAAATATCCGCACGCGCCGAGTGCCCCTTTCAGGAGGCCGAAGGTGATCGGAGTTTCAGGGGTTGAGCGACATGGATGTCGCGAGAGCGGCGATGGGCCAGGGATGGCCCTTCGCCGCGGGCCCCTGAAACTTCGAAGAACCGAGGGTATTTTTCGCGAAGCGAAAAACCGGATGTAGGGGCGAGACTTTTTGGTTCCTTTTGGGGCGTTTGCCAAAAGGGACTCGCCCGAGGGGGCGAAACAAGACGTTCGCGCGTACGCCGAAGCGGCGCGGAAACACTCAACCCCAAGCAAAAGCACTGCGGACAAGGTCCGCTCCTGGGGGAGCCAATTTGTAGGCGCACGCCATGCCCGCGATGTTTTGAGTTGGTGTTTAGCGTCGCATTTGCGTGTTCGGATGTATTGGGTTTCGCCCCCTCGGGCGAGTCACTTCTTTCAAACGCCAAAGAAGTAACCAAGAAGGCTCGCCCCGGACATCCGGTTTTTCGCTTAGGCGAAAAATTCCCTCGTTGAAGCGAAGTTTCAGGGGCACGCTGCGAAGGGCCATCCCTGGCCCATCGCAGCTCTCGCGGCATCCATGCCGCTCAACCCCTGAAACTCCGCTTCAACGAGGCCTCCTGAACGGGGCGTTCGGAGTGCGCTGACGTTTATCTGGAAATCTTGCCAAAGCCAAAGCCAGGGCGTGCTCTTGTAGGAGCGAGCTTGCTCGCGAACCGCACGGCACCGTTCCCCTCAGGGAAAAATCACTCCCCCTCCCGCCCCAGATGTTCCTTGCGCCACGCCGCCGGTGACATCCCGTACTGCACGGCGAACCAGCGGGTGAATGAGCTGGGCATCGAGTACCCCAGCAGATCGGCGATGCGCCCCAGCGAATAGCGCGGGTTTTCCATGTAGCGCAGCACCAGCTCGCGCCTGACCTCGTTGATCAGGTCGGAAAAGGTCACCCCGTTGTCTTCCAGTCGCCGTTGCAGCGTGCGCACGTTCAGGCCCAGCGACTGGGCGATCTGCTCGATGGTCGCGCGGCCCATGGGCAGCAGCAGGTAGATCGACTTGCGCACTTCGTTCAACGTGCTGCCGTCGGTGGCGCCGGGGAGGGAGTCGACGAAGCTGCGTGCGTGACGGGCCATGGCCGGGTCGGCCATGGGGTTGGCGGCGTCGAGGTCAGCGGCGGGAATGACGATGCCGTTGAACTCGCTGCCGAACTCGATCTTGCAGCCGAACAGCCGGCGGTGCACCTGCAGGTCCGCCGGGGCGTCGTGGCTGAAGTTGACGCTGACCGGTCGCCAGTGCGGGCCGAGGAGGGCGGCGCAGAGGCGGTACAGCGTGCCCAGGGCCAGCTCCAGGCCCTGGCGCATGGGCATCGGCGGCACGGTGAGGAGCTCTTCGCGCAGGATCGCCATCTTGCCTTCCTGGTCGACGTACAGCGCCAGGGATTCGTTGAGCAGGTGGCGGTAGCGAATGATGGTATCCATCGCCTCGCGCAGCGTCGCCTGGTGCGACAGCAGCAGGCTGATCACGCCGAAATCGGCGAGCTGGCGCGATTCGGCCATGCGCAGGCCGAAGGTCTCGCAGCCGCTGATGCGCGCCGATTCCTCCAGCAGGGTCACCGCCGTTGCAACGGGAATGCGCTGCTCCGGGTGCTCGAGCATGGATTGGGAAAGGCCCACCGCACTGAGTTGCTGCTGCGGGTTGAGGCCCAGGTGTCGGGCCACTTCCAGATAGTTGGTGAGGGCCGCAATGCGAACCATTGGGGTCATGCCGATCGCCTTCTTGTTCTTGTGGTTGCTCCGTGCCGGCAGGGTTCATGGACGCCTGGCGACCGGGGTGCACGCTGGCTGGGTCGATGACCTCAGATTCTAGCGACAGCTGTAACCAAGCGTGTACGAAAGTTCATGCTTCGGCCAGTGCTTCCAGCGCTCTGGAATGCACCGTACGTCCCGTAACGCACGGCCCCTGGAGAAGCGGCGGTGTGCCGGGCGGAGCGCAGGCTGTCATCAAATGCGAAGTGCCTGACGCTCAATGCAAAGCACCGCCACCGGGGCATCTCTACTGTCTGTCCAACAAGTTCGAAATCACTGAAAGGTGAACCGGTGAACAACAATAAATCTTCCACCACCGTCCTCATGGTTCCCGGCCTGCGCGACCACGTGGCCGAACACTGGCAGACCCTGCTCCAGCAGCGCCTGCCCAATGTCCGCAGCGTACCGCCGCTGACTGAGAACAAGATGGACCTGAATGCCCGCGTCGAAGCCATCCAGCGTGAGCTGGAAAGCATTGACGGCGACGTGATCCTGGTCGCCCACAGTGCCGGTGTGCTGATGGTCGCTCACTGGGCGGCACGCTACAGCCGACCGATCAAGGGCGCATTGCTGGCCACTCCGCCGGACCTGGACGGCGACTGGCCGGCCCATTACCCCAAGCCGACGGTCCTTGCCGAGATGGGCTGGGCGCCGCTGCCACTTGAGCCGCTGCCGTTCCCGACACTGGTGGCCAGCAGCGACAACGACCCGCTGGCGAGCCCCGAGGCTGTGCAGCGCATGGCTCGCCACTGGCGCGCCAGCCTGGTGGAACTGGGCCGCGTCGGCCACCTCAACCCGGCTTCGGGATTCGGTGACTGGCCAGAGGCCGAGGCGCTGATCCAGATGCTCGACAACTGACTCACCCAGGCAACCGATCCAACCACCAACTGATTCAAGAGCAACCCCGGTTCCGGCGTTCGCGCCGGGGCGGGTCCTCGTGCGCCCCGGCGCAGGACTCTTCAATCGCCAATAGAGGGCCGCGGGACGGGCCCGGAAAGCGTCCCGACCACAACAAGAAACGGAGCACACGCATGCATCACCAGAGCAATCCGAATCGTCCCCTGCAGCGTTGCCTGCTGGCGACTGCAGTCCTCGCCGCCATGGCCGGCCAGCCCCTGCAGGCCTTCGAGCTGGACACCGGCAACCCGGACCTGTCGATCCGCTTCGACAACACCGTCAAGCTCAGCTACGGGCAGAGGGTCGAGTCACCCAACAGCAAGATCGCCGGCACCGCCAACACCAACGACGGCGACCGCAACTTTTCGTCCGGTACTCCGGTGACCCAGCGCTTCGACCTGCTCAGCGAACTGGACTTCGTCTACCGCGACAGCATGGGCTTCCGTCTCAGCGCCGCCGGTTGGTACGACCATGCCTACGATGATGTCGGTTCCGACAACCCGTTCCCCGGCCAGAAAGGCAACGCCGGCCATCTGGTCACCCGCAACGGCACGGTGGTTTCCCCGCGTGGCGCACAGCCGGCCACCCATGGCCTGAGCAACTTCGCCGACCGTTACTACAACGGTCCGTCCGGCGAGCTGCTCGATGCCTTCGTCTTCGCCAGCCACCAGGTCGGCGACGACATGCAGCTCAGCGGCAAGCTCGGCCGCCACACCATCTACTGGGGCGAGACGCTGTTCAGCGCCGCCAACGGCATCAACTACGGCCAGTCGGCCCTGGACCTGGGCAAGCTGTACAACGTGCCCGGCACCGAGGCGAAAGAGCTGTTCATGCCGCGCAACCAGCTGTCCGCCTCGCTGACGGTGAACCCCGAGCTGACCCTGGCCGCGCAGTACTTCCTCGAGTTCGAGAACTCGCGCTTCCCCGAAGGCGGCACCTACATGGGCCCCTACGACATGCTCAACGACGGCGGCAACGTCTTCTGGCTGCCGCTGCCCGCGCAGAACGCCTTCTACGGCGCCGCGCGCGGCCATGACCGCAAGCCCGACAACACCGGTGACTTCGGCCTGATGGCCAAGTGGAGCCCGGAATGGCTCGACGGCACCCTGGGCTTCTACTACCGCAAGACATCCGACACCCTGCCGGCCGTGCTGGTGGATGCACCGAACCTGCACAAGCCGGGTCTGGCCGGCCTGCCGGGGATGAACTACTTCACCGCCTACGCCGACGACATCGACATCTATGGCCTCAGCCTGTCCAAGGAAATCGGCGGCGTCAGCGTCGGCATGGACCTGAACTACCGCGAGAACATGCCGCTGGCGAGCAACTTCACCACGGTCAACTCCACGCTCTACGCAGCGGCCAAGCGCGGCGCGATCAACGGCGCCAACCTGATCGGCGAACTGCCCAGCGACGGTGACACGGGCCTCGCCCGCGGCAAGACCTTCCACGTCGTGCTCAACGGCCTGGTGACCTTCGGCGCCACCCCGCTGTGGGACGCCTCGTCGCTGGCAGTGGAAGGCACCCTGACGCACCTGATCGACGTCACCGAAGGCGAGCAGACCTTCAAGGGCGACTCCAGCTACCGCGGCGTCGACAAGGTCACCACCAACGCCTACGCCATGTCGGCCAACTTCACTCCGACCTGGTACCAGGCCTTCCCCGGCGTCGACCTGTCCATGCCCATGTCCTACAACGTCGGTCTGCACGGCAACTCGGCGGTGCAACTGGGCGGCAACGAGGACGCCGGCAGCTACTCGGTGGGCGTGGCCGCGGATTTCCACCAGAAGTACCGCCTGGACCTGAAGTACGTCGACGCCTTCGGCCCCTTCGATACCTGCGAGAGCGGCCGCGACAACAACACCCCCGGCGCCAACGGCCAGTACCAGTGCATTCCCGGCCAGATCACCTCGCAAGGCGGCCTCGCGCCCCTGCTGAAGGACCGCGGCATGGTCACCGCCTCCCTGAAGGCCACCTTCTGATTTCACCCCAGGCTTCGCTCTCGAAGCAGGAGAAACCCAGCATGAACTTCAAACCCACCCTGATCGCCACCGCCCTCGGCCTGACCCTCTGCGGTCTGGCCCAGGCCGCCGTTTCCCCGCAGGACGCCGCCCAGCTTGGCAGCACCCTGACCCTGGTCGGCGCCGAGAAAGCCGCCAGCAGCGACGGCTCGATTCCCGCCTACGCCGGCGGCCTGACCAGCGCCCCGGCCGGCTTCAAGGCCGGCGACTCCATGCGCCCGGACCCGTTCGCCAGTGACAAGCCGGTGCTGGTGATCGACGGCAAGAACGTCGACCAGTACAAGAACGAGCTCTCCGCCACCACCGTCGAGCTGGCCAAGCGTTATCCGACCTTCCGCGTCGACGTCTATCCGACCCACCGCAGCGCCGCGCTGCCGGACACCGTGCTGGAAAACAGCAAGAAGAACGCCGTCACCGCGCAGTCCCTGGAAGGCGGCACGGCCATCGACAACGCGTTGCCGGGCGTGCCGTTCCCGATTCCGCAGACTGGCGCGGAAGCCATGTGGAACTTCCTGCTGCGCTACCAGGGCGTGAACATCAAGGCCAAGTACGATTCCTGGAACGTCGACGCCTCCGGTAGCGCCAACCTCGCCACCACCGGCCAGGCCTTCATCAACTACCCGGTGTACGAAGACCTCACCCAGCCGGTGAAAGGCTCCGAGGTCTACTACCAGATGAAGCTGTACTACAGCGGCCCGGCCCGTCGCGCCGGCGAGGCGATGATGCTCAAGGACGCCGCCAACCCGCTGCAGCAGCCGCGCCGCGCCTGGCAGTACCTGCCCGGCCAGCGCCGCGTGAAGCTCGCACCGAACCTCGCCTACGACACCCCGAACCCCGGCATGGCCGGCGCCGGCACCTACGATGACGTGTTCGTCTTCAACGGCGCGCTGGACCGCTACGACTGGAAGCTGGTGGGCAAGCAGGAAATGATCGTGCCCTACAACACCTACCGCCTCACCTACGCCAGCGACATCAAGCCGGTGGTCACGCCCAACCACCTCTCGCCCGACTACGTACGCTGGGAGAAACACCGCGTGTGGGTCGTCGAAGGCACGCTGAAATCCGGCGCGCGGCACATCTACGCCAAGCGTCGTTTCTACCTCGACGAAGACAGCTGGGTGGCCCTGGCCTCCGACCAGTATGACGCTCGCGGCCAGCTCTACCGTGGCTCCTTCGCCTTCCTCAGCCAGAGCTACGACAAGCGCATCCCGGACGCCACGCCGTTCATGATCTACGACCTCACCGCCGGTTCCTACAACATCAACGGCGTGGTCGGCCCGTACGGCGGCATCAGCTACATCGATCCGCTGGCCAAGACCCAGTGGTCCCCCGAGGCGCTGGCCGGCAGCGGCATTCGCTGACGAAAGAAGCGGCGGCTCCCTGCGGAGCCGCCGCTGCTCTACCTGAGGAAAGCTCCATGCAGATCCCCTTCAAGCGCCTGATGCTCCTGGGCGCCTTGCTGCTGGCGGGCGCTGCCCAGGCAGATGAAAGCGCCGACGGATTCGTCGACGTGCTCGACCTGCCGGCGGCCTACAGCAACGTCCCCAGCCGCGTGCCGCTGCTGGCGATCACCCGCGTCGACAAACGCCTGGTGAGCGTCGGCCAGCGCGGCCACATTCTCTACTCGGATGACGGCGGCAGCGACTGGCGCCAGGCCGAAGTGCCGGTCAGTTCGGACCTCACCGCCGTGCGTTTCCCGACGCCGCAGGATGGCTGGGCCGTGGGCCACGACGGCGTAGTCCTGCATAGCGCCGATGGCGGCGTGCACTGGCAGCGTCAACTCGATGGCCGGCAGATCGGCCAGTTGATGATCGATTACTACAACGCCCACCCGCAGCCGGACAACGCTACCTGGCTGGAGCAGGCGCGGCGATTCAAGGAGGAGGGCGCCGACAAGCCTTTCCTCGACCTGTGGTTCCGCGATGCCAACGAAGGCTTCGTGGTCGGTGCCTTCAACCTGATCCTGCGTACCACCGATGGCGGGCGCACCTGGGAGCCCTGGAACCATCGCATTGACAACCCGCAGTCCCTGCACCTGACCGCCATGGCGGCAAGCGGTGACGGGCTGTTCATCGTCGGCGAGCAGGGGCTGTTGCTGCGCCTCGACCGCCAGCAGGAGCGCTTCGTCGCCCTGCAGTCGCCCTATGCCGGCAGCTTCTTCGGCGTGGTCGCGCAGCCTGGCCTGGTGTTCGCCTACGGCCTGCGCGGGCACGCGGTGCGCAGTGTCGACGGCGGAGAGAGCTGGAGCGCGGTGGATACCGGCCTGCCGGTGAGCCTGACCGCCGCCAGCTTCGACGCCAACGGCCGGCTGTACCTGTTCAGCCAGGCTGGCCAGGGACTGGTCAGCGATAACCGCGGCGCCAGCTTCAAAGCCCTGGAACTGGCCGAGCGCCTGCCCGTCAGCGGCGCCGTGGCCGGCCCCGGCCGCCTGCTGCTGGTCGGCACCCGCGGCGTTCGCGAGAACGCCATGCCGGTGCGCTGAGCGCGCCGGCCCTTCATAAGAACAAGAGAAAGAGAGACAGCCTCATGGTCGACCTCAAGCAAGGTGAGATGCCTGTAGTCCGCGAACTGCGGGACTTCGACGCCCACAGCGGCAACCTGCTGGAGCGCCTGGTGTTCAACCACCGCGCGCTGTTCATCGCGCTGATCGCCCTGGTCACCCTGGTGCTGGGCTACATGGCCGTGACCCGCCTGGAGATGCGCCCGGCCTTCGAGAAGATGATCCCCCACGGTGATCCCTACATCCGCAATTACCTGGACAACCGTGCCGCGCTGCGCGGCCTGGGCAACTCGGTGCGGGTGGTGGTGGAGAACCCCAGCGGCGACATCTTCGACCCAGCCTACATCGACAGCCTGCGGCAGATCAGTGACCAGTTGTTCCTGAGCCACGGTGTAGACCGCGCCTGGATGAAGTCGCTGTGGTCGCCGGCGGTGCGCTGGACCGAGGTCACCGAAGAAGGCTTCCAGGGCGGCCCGGTGATGCCCGACGGCTACGATGGCAAGCCCGAGGCCATCGGCCAGTTGCGCCAGAACATTGCCCGCGCCGGCATCGTCGGCAGCCTGGTAGGCAACGATTTCCGTTCCAGCATGCTGGTGGTGCCGTTGTTGGACCGCGACTCGGCCACCGGCAAGGGGATCGACTACCGAGAATTCTCCCGTGCCCTCGACGAGTTGCGCCTGAAGTACGAGTACCTGGGCGATGCCCGCGCCTTTGCCGCGGGCGAGGAGGGCAAGGGCCCGGTGCGCCTGCACGTGATCGGCTTCGCCAAGCTGGTGGGCGACCTGATCGACGGCCTGCTGCGGGTGATGCTGTTCTTCGGCCTGGCGGTGGTCACTGCCTTCGTCATCATCTTCTTCTACACCCGCTGCCTGCGCAGCAGCCTGCTGGTGATCGGTTGCTCGCTGATGGCGGTGGTCTGGCAACTCGGTCTGGTGGCCTGGCTGGGCTACGCGCTGGACCCGTATTCGATCCTGGTGCCGTTCCTGATCTTCGCCATCGGCGTGTCCCACGCCACTCAGAAGATGAACGGCATCATGCAGGACATTGGCCGCGGCACCCACAAGCAGGTGGCTGCGCGCAACACCTTCCGCCGCCTGTTCCTCGCCGGCGTCACCGCGCTGCTCTCAGACGCCGTGGGCTTCGCCGTGCTGATGCTGATCGACATCCCGGTGATCCAGGACCTGGCCATCGCCGCCAGCATCGGCGTCGCGGTGCTGATCTTCACTTCGCTGCTGATGATGCCGGTGGCGCTGTCCTATGTCGGCGTCAGCCAGCGGGCCGCCGAGCGAGCCCTGCGCGAGGAACGCCAGGTGGATCGCCAGCAGGGGCTTGGCAAGCTGTGGGCAATGCTGGACCACTTCACCGAGCGGCGCTGGGCTACTGTCGCGCTGGCCGTGGCGGCGCTGTTGGGCGTGGGCGGCCTGCTGGTCAGCCAGCACCTGCAGATCGGCGACCTCGACGCTGGCGCGCCGGAACTGCGCGCGGACTCGCGCTACAACCGCGACAACGCCTATATCACCAGCCATTACGCGCTCTCCAGCGACCTCTTCGCGGTGATGGTGAAAACCGCTCCGGAAGGCTGCCTGAACTACCGCACGCTGATCCTCGCCGACCGCCTCGGCTGGGCGCTGCAACAGCACGAAGGTGTGCAGGCGACGACTTCGCTGGTCAACGCGGTGCGCCAGATCACCGCCGGCACCTATGAGGGCAACCCCAAGTTCGCCAGCCTGCAGCGCAATCAGGACGTGCTCAACTATGCCGCCCAGCAGGCTTCGGTGAACACTCCGGAGCTGTTCAACACCGAATGCTCGCTGATGCCGGTGATCGCCTTCCTCAAGGACCACAAGGCGCAGACCCTGGACGAAGTGGCCGGCATCGCCGAGAACTTCGCCCGCGCCAACAGCACGCCGGACCGCCAGTTCCTCCTGGCCGCCGGCAGCGCCGGCATCGAGGCGGCGACCAACCGCGTGGTGCGCGAGGCCAACCACCGCATGCTGTTCTACGTCTATGCGGCGGTGGGCATCTTCTGCCTGATCACCTTCCGCAGCTGGCGCGCAACCCTGGTGGCGCTGCTACCGCTGGTGCTGACCTCGATTCTCTGCGAAGCGCTGATGGTGATGATGGGCATTGGCGTGAAGGTCGCCACGCTGCCGGTGATCGCGTTGGGCGTGGGGATTGGGGTGGACTACGCGCTCTACCTGCTCAGCGTGCAGCTGCAATTGCAACGGGCCGGGTTGCCACTGTCGGTGGCGTACCAGCAGGCCGTAGCGTTCACCGGCAAGGTGGTCGCGCTGGTCGGCGTGACCCTGGCGGCAGGGGTGATCACCTGGGCCTGGTCGCCGATCAAGTTCCAGGCGGACATGGGCATCCTGCTGACCTTCATGTTCCTGTGGAACATGCTCGGGGCGCTGATCCTGATTCCGGCGTTGTCGCATTTCCTCCTCGGCGGGCGGAAGCTCTGAGGACATAGCCGCCCGCCACAGCGGGTCTTTGTTCGCGAGCAAGCTCGCTCCTACAGGGTGCGCCATGGTGCTCTTTGTAGGAGCGAGCTTGCTCGCGAACGCCCAACGCAGGCCTTGCCGGATAGTCTCCAACGTAGGATGGGTGGAGCGCAGCGATACCCATGCTGTCGCCGCACGGAATCGATGGGTATCGCTGCGCTCCACACCATCCTACGAGGTGTTCCTCCTGTCTTTCTGTGCGAAAGACGACCCGGATGCGCTACTCAGTCAAACGCCGGAATCGCCTCCAGTTCGTGCAGCAACCAATCCGCGAACTCCCGCGCCAGGGCCTGGTTACCGTGGGGCGGGATGATCAAGAAGTAGGGGTGGGGCGCCGGGAAGTCGATATCGAACAGGCGCACCAGGCGGCCCTCGGCCAGCTCCTCGCCGGCCAGGATGTGGTCGCTGATGGTCACGCCGCCGCCGGCCAGCGCGGCGCGGATGGTCAGGTAGGCGTCGGGCAGGAAGACGTTCTGCCGCGCCTGCAGGCCGGGCACGCCCGCGGCGAGGAAGTAGCGGCTCCAGTCGAAACCATCGTCCTCGTGCAATAGCACCTGGCGCGCCAGGTCGCGCGGTTTGCGCAGGTGTTCCTGGGTGTTGAGCAGGCGCGGGCTGCATACCGGGAAGTAGCGGATGTCGCCCAGCGCGGCGAAGCGCTGGCCCTCGATGTGCGTCTCGCCGAAGGAAATCACCATGTCCACCTGGCCCAGGTCGCTACTCATCGGCAGCAGGTGCAGGGCGACCTCCTGGTAATTGCGCAGGAATTTCTCCAGCAGCGAAGACACCCGCGCGAGCAGCGCCGGGGCGCAGGCAATGCGCAGTTCGCCGGCGGGTTCCTCGCTGGGCAGGGCGCGGCGGATGTCGCGCAACTGGTCGAAGGCGCTGCTGATCTGCTGGCTCAGCTGGCGCCCGGCGGCGGTCAGCTTCACGCCCTTGCCCTGGCGCTCCACCAAGGCCATGCCCAGCTCTTCTTCCAGCTTCTTCACCTGGTGGCTGACCGCCCCGTGGGTGACGTGCAGCTCCAGCGCCGCACGGCTGATGCTGCCTTGCCGGACCAGCGCCTCGAAAGCGCGCAGGGCGATGAGGGAGGGCATTCGGAACGCACTGTTCTGACGCATGGAAGACCTTTTTGTGTGAATTTGACTAACGATTCAGGCGGAAATCTATTGAATTGTCGTTAGTTAAATTTGCACAGAAGATGTCCCCAAGCCAACACCGATCAACAAGAAAAACGGCTGGAGACCCGCCATGCAGCATTTCGTCGACTTGCTCGGCCTGGGCAAGCGCTACGGCAACCTGCAGGTCCTGAGCGACCTCAGCCTGAGCATTCGCCAGGGCGAATTCCTCACGCTGCTGGGGCCCTCGGGCTCTGGTAAAAGCACCACGCTGATGATGCTCGCCGGTTTCGTCGAGCCCAGCGAAGGGCATATCGAGATGGACGGCCGCGACATCACCCAGCTGTCGCCGGATCAGCGCGATTTCGGCGTGGTGTTTCAGGGCTACGCGCTGTTCCCGCACATGAGCGTGGCGCAGAACGTCGCTTACCCGCTGCGCATCCGCAAGGTGCCGGGCGCGGAGATCGAGCGCCGGGTGGCCGAGGTGCTGGAGCGCGTCGGCCTGGCCGGCATGGGCAATCGCGGCATCGCCCAGCTCTCCGGCGGCCAGCAGCAGCGCGTGGCGCTGGCCCGTGCGCTGGTGTTCAAACCCAGGCTCTTGCTGCTCGACGAACCGCTGTCCGCCCTCGACCGCCGCCTGCGCCAGGAAATGCAGGGCGAACTGGCGCGCATGCACAAGGATTTCGGCACCACCTTCGTCTTCGTCACCCACGACCAGGAAGAAGCCCTGGCGCTCTCCGACCGCATCGCCGTGTTCAACAAGGGCCGCCTGGAGCAGGTCGGCACCCCGCGCGAAGTCTACGAACGCCCAGCCAGCCGTTTCGTCGCCAACTTCCTCGGCGACACCAACCTGCTGGAGGTTGGCGTGGTACGACGCGAAGCCGAGGCCACGCTCTGCGATTTCCGTGGCCAGCACCTGCGCGTGGCCCATTCGGCCCAGGCGAGCCAGGGCGGCAAGAGCTGGCTGGCAGTGCGCCCGGAGCATATCGACCTGCGCCCGCTGCAGGACGCCGGCCGCGACAACGGCCTGTGCGCCACCGTCGGCAATGCCACTTACCAGGGTGCCCACGTCAACCTCGAACTGACCCTGGAGCAGGGCGAGCGCCTCGACCTGCGCCTGCCGGTTGCGCACCCGCTGCTGGCCGATCTGCGCAGCGGCCAGCGCTACTGGTGCAGCTGGTCGCCACAACACTGCCACCTGTTGTCCGCCTGATAACCACATAACGAAAACAACGATCGGGGAGCAATCACCATGAAAGAACGCCAAGGCTTCATCGAAGACGCCATCGAAATCGCCGCCCAGAAGGGCGAGCGCGCCGGCATCAGCCGCCGCGATTTCAACCGCAGCCTGTTGCTGCTCGCCGCCGCCAGCGCCTTGCCGTTCGGCACCGGTGGCCGCGCCTTCGCTGCCGGCGGCAACCTGGTGGTGGCCAACTGGGGTGGTGATGCGGTTCCGGCCTTCGAGAAGAGCTTCGGCGGCTTCAACGAGGTGGCCGGGCTGGCGCTGAAGATCGATGGCAGCGGCCCCACCGAGGGTGCGCTGAAGACCCAGGTCAGCAGCGGCGCGGTGCGTTGGGATGTGTGCGACGGCGAGATGTATTCGTCCTATCGCCTGGGCAAGGACAAGTTCCTTGCGCCCATCGACTTCGGCATCGTCGACAAGTCGCTGATCGGCTACGGCGACGTGCATGATTTCGGCCTCGCCAACTACACCTACAGCTACGTGATCGGCTACGACCACGAGCAGTTTGGCAAGAACCCGCCCAAGTCCTGGGCCGACTTCTGGGACGTGAAGAAGTACCCGGGCAAACGCACCCTCTACAAATGGATGAGTGCCAACCTCGAATGCGCGCTGCTGGCCGACGGCGTGCCGCCGGAGCAGCTCTACCCGCTGGACGTGGACCGCGCCCTGCGCAAGATCGAGGAACTGCTGCCGCACATCGCCACCCACTGGTCCACCGGTGCCGAGTCGCAGCAGCTGATCCGCGATGGCGAAGTGAGCATGGCGCAGATGTGGCACACCCGCGCCGAGCTGGTGAAGAACGACACCGGCGGCAAGATCGACTGGAGCTTCGACGGCGGCATCGTCTCGCCTTCGGTGTGGATGGTGCCCAAAGGCAACCCGGCCGGCGCCAAGGCGGCCATGGAGTTCATCGCCTACGCGCTGCGGCCGGAAGTGCAGGCCAAGCTCATGGAGGTCTACAACATGGGCCCGGTGAACCTTGCGGCCAACGACCTGCTCAGCGCCCAGCTGCAGGCGATCAACCCCACCGCGCCGGACAACCTGAAGAAACAGGTGTCGCTGAACAACAAGTGGCATGCCGAACACTACGGCGAAACCCTGGAGCGCTACCTCGCGCTGATCGGTGGCTGAGATGCGACGTTTCGCACCGGGCGTGCTGCCGGTCTACGGCCTGCTGATCCTGCCGCTGCCATTGCTCGTGGTGGTCGGCTACCTGCTGCCGACCCTCGGCGTGCTGGGCTGGAGTTTCAGCCTGCCGGAGTGGGGCACGCAGAACTACGCGGCGATCGCCGACAACGCCAACCTGCAGGCAGTGATCTGGCGCACCCTGCGCATCTGCCTGCTGACCACCGCGATCAGCGTGGCCATCGCCTACCTGATTGCCTATCGCTGGCGGTTCGCGACGCCGCGCGGCCGGCAGTTGATCGAGCTGTTCGTGCTGCTGCCGTTCTGGCTGTCGATGCTGATCCGCGCCTTCGCCTGGCTGGTGCTGCTGCGCAACGGCGGCCTGGTCAGCCAGGGGCTGATGGCCACCGGCTGGTTCGATGCGCCGCCGCCGCTGGTGCGCAACGAACTGGGCGCGCTGATCGGCATGGTGCACTTCATGGTGCCGTATGCGGTGCTGCCGCTGCTGTCCTCGCTCAAGCAGGTGGACGACAGCCTGCTGCGCGCTTCCAGCAGCCTGGGCGCCAGCCACTGGCAGACGCTTAAGGACATCTTCATCCCGCTGACGCTGCCCGGTGTGGTCGCCGCATCGGCCATCGTCTTCGTCTTCAGCCTCGGCTGCTTCGTCACCCCGGCGCTGCTGGGCGGCGGCAAGGCGGCGATGCTCGCGGAGTACATCTACGTGCAGATGTTCCAGCTCTCCAACTGGGGCCTGGGCGCCGCGCTGAGCATCGTGCTGATGCTGCTGGTGGTGGGCTGCGCGCTGCTGTTCGGACAACTCATCGGCTACCGCCGCCTGCTCGGGAGGGCTGAGCTGTGACTCCGCAGGGAACCTATCTCTCCGCCATGCCCAAGGGCGTGAAAAAGCCGCAACTGCCACGCCCGCAGGTCGGCCGCTGGCTGTCCTGGGCCGCTCTGGCGCTGTCCGCGCTGTTCCTGCTGCTGCCGATCCTGGTGATCGTCCCGCTGTCGTTCGGCAACCAGCGCTACCTGGCCTTCCCGGACGGCGGCTGGTCGCTGCGCCACTATGCGACGCTGTTCGATGGCGCCTGGCTGGTGTCGATCCTGCAGAGCCTGGGCCTGGCCCTGGTGGTCGGTGCGCTGTCCACGGCGCTGGCCTTCCTGTTCGCCACCGGCATCTGGCTGCAGCGCCGGCACCGCACGCTGCTGACCGCCATCGTGCTGCTGCCGATGATCGTGCCGCAGGTGGTTTCGGCCATGTCGATCTACTACCTCGATGCGCGCCTGGGCGTGCTCGACAGCCTGCTGGGGGTCGGCTTCGGCCACCTGCTGATGGCGCTGCCGTACTCGGTGATTGCCATGCTGGTGGCCTACGCGCGGCTCGACCAGAGCCTGTACAAGGCCTCGCGCTCCCTCGGTGCCGGGCTCTGGCCGACGCTGTGGAACGTGCTGCTGCCCAACGTGCGCGGCGGCGTGCTCGGCAGCTTCTTCATGGGCTTCGTGATGAGCTGGGAAGAGGTGGTGGTGACCCTGTTCACCAGCGGCCTGAACGTGGTGACGCTGCCCAAGCGCATCTGGGACGGCCTGCGCTACAACCTCGACCCGGCGATTGCCGCCGTGTCCACCCTGATGATCGTCCTCACCCTGGTGGTGATGCTGGTGCGCCTGTACCTGGCGCGACAGCAACCACCCAGCTGACTGTTTCAACCCCGCATACGGCCGCCCGATGGCGGCCCCAAACAAAAACACCTGTGTCGCTTGCACCTTGTCCCTGAGGAGGGAGTCCCCATGCTTACTGCTTTCCCCGCTCGCACCTACCGTCAACGCGTCGAAGCCGTCAAACGCCGCATGGCCGACCGTGGCCTGGATGCCCTGGTGGTCAACTACCCGGACAACATCAACTACCTCACCGGCTTCGACAGCCTGGGCTTCCTCTGGTACCAGGCGCTTATCATCTCGCCGAAGCTGGCCGAGCCGGTGTTCCTCACCCGCACCAGCGAGGAGCCCTGCACCTGGGAACTGTCGTGCATCAACGAGGCGATCTTCTATGACATCGCCAAGCAGGACCCGCTGAAGATCGTCGCCGACGTGCTGGCCCAGGCCGGCCTGTCCCAGGCGCGCATCGGCCTGGAAATGACCGCCTCGACCTTCTCTCCGGCGCAGTACAACGCATTGCTGGGCTACATGCCCGAGGCACGCTTCGAAGACGCCGGCCCGCTGGTCGCCGAGAACCGCCTGATCAAGACCGCCGAGGAAATCGAGTACCAGCGCAGCGCCGCGCGCATGGCCGACCAGGGCATGCTGGCCGCCTTCGAGGCGCTGCGCCCGGGCATCTCCGAGGTGGAAGTGGCCGGCATCGTCGCCAACGCCCTGGGCCGCGCCGGCAGCGAGTACTCGGCGATCAGCCCGATGTGCGCCACCGGCCGCCGCAGCACCATGACCCACGCCATGCCGCACCGCCAGACCATCAGCCATGGCGACGTGGTGATCCTCGAACACGCCGGCGTGTGCAACCGCTACCACGCCATCCTCATGCGCACCGCGGTAATCGGCAAACCCAGCCCGCGCGTGAAGGAAGTCGCGACCCTGCTCACCGAGGCCTTCAACGCCGCCATCGAGATCGCCAAACCGGGCACCCCGGTGGGCGAGGCCAACCGCGTGTGCAACCAGATCCTCGACCGCATCGACCTCTCGCGCACCCGCGTGCACCGCATCGGCTACAGCCTGGGCCTGGCCTACCCGCCGACCTGGCTGGAAGCGATGATGGTGGACGAGGCCGACGACCACGTGTTCGAGCCGAACATGTCGTTCTCCATCGAGCCCAACCTGTCCTTGTACAACGAAGGCTTCGGCATCAAGCTCGGCGACACCGTGCTGTGCGGCGAGAAGGGCTCGGCGAGCCTGTCGGAGATACCGCCCGAGCTGACCATTATCGACTGATGGAGGTTCGCCCCCGGTCTGCGTACCGCCGGGGGCGAAGCCGTGTTGCGTGTCTGCGCCTGCGCGCGCAGTGAAGTAAACCGAGGGCTTCTGATGAGTCACACGATGGATGTTTTCTGGCACGACGACGTGCTGCGTCACGACACCGCCGCCGGCGTGTTCGAGGCGCCGCCCAGCGACCTGCTGGCCGAACAGCTGCTGCACCCGGAGAGCAATCCCCGGCTGCTCAACATGCGCGCCATCCTTCAGCGCGGGCCGGTCGCCGGCTCGTTGCGCTGGCACGAAGGCCGCCACGCCTGCGAAGAAGATCTGCTGAGCTTCCACGATGCCGACTACCTGCGCGGCATCTTCGCGGCGGATGCCGCCGGCAAGCGCTTCAGCAGCACCACGCTGATGTCTGCTGGCAGTCTCGCCGGGCTACTGGCCGCTGCCGGCACCAGCCTGGCGGCGCTGGAAAGCGTATTGGCCAGCGGCCATCCGGCCATGGCCCTGGTGCGCCCGCCGGGTCACCACGCCGCGCCAGCCATGGCGGACGGCTACTGCTTCTTCAACCACGCCGGGATTGCCGCACGTGCGGCCCAGGCGGCCGGCCTGGAACGCGTCGCCATCGTTGATTGGGACGTACACCACGGCAACGGCACGCAGGAAGGCTTCTACGACGATCCCTCGGTGTTCACCGTCTCGCTGCACATGGACCACGGCGCCTGGGGCCCGAGCCACCCGCAGACCGGCGCGGTGGACGAGCGCGGCTTTGGCGCGGGCTTGGGCAGCAATCTCAACCTGCCGCTGCCGATGGGTTCGGGCGATCAGCTCTACGAGATGGTCTTCAGCCGCTTTGTCGAGCCGGCGTTGCGCGCGTTCAAGCCGGACCTGCTGATCATCGCCAACGGCCTGGACGCCTCGCAGTTCGACCCCAACGGCCGCCAACTGGTGACCATGCAGGGCTTCAACCGCCTGGCCCGCCGCGCCCGTGCGCTGGCTGACGAGTTGTGTGCTGGGCGGCTGCTGGTGGTGCAGGAGGGCGGCTACAACCCGGCGTACAGCGCGTACTGCCTGCACGCGGCGACCGAAGGCTTCCTCGGCCAGCCGTCCTCTCTACCCGATCCGCTGGCGTACATGCCGGAACCGGCGGTGCGGGTAGAGGCTGACCTGGCCGCGCTGGATACGCGATTGGCGGCGGCGGGGTGGAAGTTCGGCTGAGCGGTAGGGCGCAGGAGTGGGCTTGGCGTAGGAGCGGACTTCGTCCGCGATCGATTCACCACCGCTCCGGCAGACCACGGAGCGCGGGCAAACCCATCGCGGACGGAGTCCGCTCCTACGCCCGCTTAGAAGGCCGTACCCGCTTTTGCAAAGGTGGGACGGATTAACCGTTCGAGCGGGCCGCCCTACGGATGATTGCGATACCG
Organism: Pseudomonas multiresinivorans; assembly: GCF_012971725.1. Lineage (NCBI taxonomy): Bacteria > Pseudomonadati > Pseudomonadota > Gammaproteobacteria > Pseudomonadales > Pseudomonadaceae > Pseudomonas > Pseudomonas multiresinivorans. The sequence continues at coordinate 3,869,594 of NZ_CP048833.1, read as the reverse complement.
CTCGGTCAGGGACTGCACGCGGGCGACGTAGGTTTGCGTCTCGGCGTAGGGCGGTATCCCGTTGTACTTGTCGACCGTCATTTCACCCGCGTTGTAACTGGCCAGCGCCAGCCTCTGGTTGCCGTTGAAGCGCTTGAGCAGCCACGCCAGGTAGCGCACGCCACCACGGATGTTCTGCCGTGCGTCGAATGGATCGCTCACGTTGAAGCGCTCGGCGGTGTCGGGCATCAACTGCATCAGGCCCTGGGCGCCGGCAATGGAAATGGCGTTGGGCTGGAATGCCGATTCGGCATGGATGACGGCGCGCACCAGCGCCCGGTCGACACCGTAGCGCACCGATGCGGCTTCGATCTCCCGGCGATAGGAGCGGGTGTCCAGGCGCAGTGTGGCGACGTTGAAATCCTTCGGCGCCATGCACAGGTAGCAGCCCTTGATGTAATACACCTCGATCACATCGACCCGCGCGGTGATCCCGACGGGGCGTCGGCTCACATACTGGCGAACGCCCTTGTGAACGAAGGTGTACACGCGAATCCGATCTGCCCCCTGGCTGTTGCCTCGCTCCAGCGTGGATGCGGTCTTTGCCCGCGTGCCGCCAGCGGCGCTCGCCGAGTTTTTCTGGCGAGTGCAGTGCGAGCCGGCGATGGCCTGGCTGCTGAGGCTGACGGTTCCGTCCCGTGCGTGGCACTTGAACAGGGCGTTGGCGTAAAGCGGCGCGACCAGCAATGCCAGTCCGATGCAGCCAGGAAGGCTCCTGCGAGCCCATCGCCAGGTTCTGGAACTCATCAAACCGCTCCGCGCCGCGGGCGCCGATCAGGCTGGGGCGCCTGATCCGGGCAAATGGGAAATGCCAATAGGGGCGGCTGTTGCAGGGTTTATTCCGGGCAGCTCGCCGTTTCGGTTCGCTAGTTATAGCCCTTTCCACCTGCAGCGGAGTTTGTGCAGACGTACGGCCTGCCGGTACTGCGGAAGGCGGAACAGATCGAGGTGTTTGACGGCAGCCATTTAGTAGGAGCGGACTCTGTCCGCGATGGCCCCCCCCGGCTCCCGGGTCGATCAGAGTAGCGGTGAGTCGATCGCGGACGGAGTCCGCTCCTACGGCGCTTGCCACGCGGCTGTAGGACCGAGGGGGACGCCTAGTTGTGATCTCTCGGTAGGTTGTTCATCCGGGGCTTACCCGGAAAACTGGAAGTGCGACCAACCAATCCTTCCAGGAGCCCCGAATGAACCTGCATAAATATGCCCGTCTTACACCGCGCGGTCGAGCCCTTTTAGTCCAGCGCATGCTTCAGGGATTACGTGCTGAAGAGGCAGCGCAGGCGGCCGGTGTCAGCGTACGTACGGCCTACAAATGGCTTCGGCGTTACCGCGAAGAGGGAGAGGCCGGCATGATGGATCGCACTTCGCGCCCTCACGCCTGCCCCCATGCCACACCCGAGTCTCGGCTCGAAAGGCTGATTGAGCGGCGCAGCGCCCGTCAAACCTATCGGCAAATTGCCAACGAGTTAGGGCTGGCAGTCAGTACCATCGCTCGCCACCTCAAACGACTCGGACTCAATCGGCTCCCCGAGTTGGAGCCCGCTCCGCCGATCAGGCGTTATCAGTACGCTCAACCAGGTGATCTACTGCATCTGGATATCAAGAAGCTCGCACGCTTTTGGAGACCGGGACATCGAGTTACGGGAACCCGGCTGATGGGCTCTGACGGAGCGGGCTGGGAGTTTGTCCATGTCGCCATCGACGATGCCTCGCGCATCGCCTTCTCCAGCCTGCATGCTGATGAACGAGGTGGAAGTGCCTGTCGCGCTCTGCTCCAGGCTTTGCGCTACTACCGCTCGCTGAAGATTCGATTTACTCGGGTCATGACTGACAACGGTGCCTGCTACCGATCAGGTCTATTCCGCCGCCTATGCCGGCGTCTGGGCTTACGACATATCCGCACCAGACCCTACACCCCACGTACCAATGGCAAAGCTGAGCGCTTCATTCAAACCAGCTTGCGGGAGTGGGCCTACGCCCGTAGCTACGAGAGCTCTGAGCAGCGCGCCCAGCATCTGGCCCTCTGGCTACACCAATACAACTGGCACAGGCCTCACTCCAGTCTGCATTACTGCCCACCCATCAGCCGCATTCCACTGAACAACCTACTGGGTTTACACACCTAGTCCTTGCTCGCGAACCTATGCAGCAGCGATTCAACCGAGAATGAAATACACCTTGCGTACTGGCGTGAGGTTTTCCCAGGTGCCCTTGAAACCCGCCGCCACGACGAACGAATCCCCCGGGCCGAAGGTCTTTGCCACGCCGTCGGCGTCGGTCAGGCGCACGGTGCCCTCGAGGATGTGACACAGCTCGTCGTAGTCACACTCGCAGCGCTCCAGGTGCACGCCGGCTTCCCAGATGCCGGCGATGGCGTTCTTCTCGGGCGCTGCGAAGTGCCGCCAGCTGCGGCTCTGATAGGGCGCATCGACGATGGCCGGGTCGTTGATCTCGCGCTCCTGCGGGGCGAGGGCGGGGTTGGCGAAGTCGATGACGTGGCGGGGCAGGGTGGACATGAAGTTCTCCATCAGGAATCGAAACCGACGCCGAAGGCATCGAAGGTCTTGAGCAGCAGGTCGCGGCGGCCGGTGCGGTCTTCCTTGGCCAGCGAACGCTGGGCCAGGCGCACGCCGAGGTAGCGCAGCGGCTCGGGCGGGAAGGGGAAGGGTTTCTGCGAGGTCATGCGCAACTGGGTGCGTTCGGTGCGTTCGCCGCCCAGCTGGTCGAGCATGTTCAGCGCGGCGAAGCGGCTGGCCGACACGCCCTGGCCGGTGAAGCCCAGCGCATAGGCGACGCGGCCGTTGAGCACGCAGCCGGTGAACAGCGTGGTGCGCGCCGAGGTGTCGATGATGCCGCCCCAGGCATGGCTGAACTCGACCGGACCGAGCTGAGGGAAAGCCTCGCGGAACTGCCCGGCGAGGCGCTCAAAGCTTTCCGGGCGCTGGGTCAGGGCTTCGTCGCGGCGGTTGCCGAAGTGGTAGATGGCGTCGAAGCCGGCCCAGAGGATGCGGTTATCGGCGGTCTTGCGCAGGTAATGGAACTGGTTGCCGGCGTCGGCGATACCGTAGCGCTCGACCCAGCCGATGGCACGCAGCTGCTCGTCAGTGAGCGGCTGGGTGACCAGCGAATAGTCGTACACCGGGATCACGCTGGAATTCAGGTGGCCGAGCAGCGGTGGCGCGATGTTGGTCGCCAGGGCGATCTGCCCGGCCTCCAGCTCGCCACGGTCGCAGCGCAGCATCAGGCGGTCGCTGCGCTGGTGCAACTCGTGCACGGGGGTGTTCTCGAACAGCTCGACGCCTTGTTCCAGGCACACCCGGCGCAGCTCGGCGGCCATTTTCGCCGGGTTGAGCAGCGCATAGTTGGGCTCGAATACGCCGGCCTGATAGGCGGGTGAGTCCAGCTTGCCGGCCAGTTGCGCCTTGTCGAGGAACTCCGAGGCGATGCCAAAGCGCTCGTAGTTGCGCTGCATGCTGCGCAGGCCGTCGACCTGCCAGGGTTGGGCGGCGACGCTGAGCTTGCCGCGGCGCTCGAACTCCACGTTCATGCTGAAGCGCTTCAGGTCTGCCTCGAACTCATCGAGGTTCTGACGACCCAGGCGTACAAGAGTCTCGGCTTCTTCCGGCCAGCGGCGCAGGGCATTGCCTACACCGTGGGAAATACTCGGTGCGCAGAAGCCACCGTTGCGCCCGCTGGCCTCGCCACCGCAGCGACGCGCCTCGACCACCGCGATGCTCGCGCCGGGCCAGCGCAGCCGGGCGTGCAGGGCGGTCCAGAGACCGGTGAAGCCGCCGCCGACCACCACCAGGTCGAAGCGGCGATCCGCTTCCAGCGCCGGTGCGGCGGGAGCAGGGTCGAGGGTGTCGAGCCAGTAGGGTCTGGGAGTGGCGTGCGCAAGTGGGGCGGATGTCATCGGAAAACTCCGGCAGAATGTCGGAAGAAAAAGCGGTCTTCGGGCCGCGTCCGAGTTTTGTAATCGCTCCGGGGGGCCAGGCATACGGTCCGCTGCTCTTTGCGGGCACGCCCGGAGCAGGAAATGCCGGCCGAGACCGGCAGGGGAAAACAATGATCGAAGAACAGGGCTGGAGCTCCAAGCTCGACGGCACGATTCACCAGCCCGACCCGGCCAGCGCCGCTACTCACGCGGTGGTCATGCGTTACCACCAGGCCTGGCGCCGGCACGACATCGAGGCGCTGATGGCGCTGTTCGACCCGCAGGTGGAGTACAACGATTTCTTCCAGGGGCGTCGGATCGCGTCGAGCGAGCTGCGCGAGTACCTGCAGACCAGCATGCCGGCGGCGGGAGATGAGTCGCAGGTCTACACTGATCGCCTGCGGGTGGACGGTGACACGGCCTTCCTGCAGTACCAGGTGACCCTGCGCGGCACGCAGGGGTTGGTGTCCTTCCGCACCACCGAGGCCTATACCGTGCGCGATGGCCGGATCATCCGGGTCAACGAGCACGCCGCGTTGATCGGTCAGCCGCAGAAGGCTGCCAGTGAGCCGCAACCGCGCATGGCCGATAGCCGGCTGGGGCTTTCAGCGCGGCAGCTGAGTCAGCTCGGCGGCGATATCCAGCAGTATTTCCAGCAGACCCGGCCGTTCCTCAATCCCGACCTGGACATGCCCCAGGTCGCAGCGGCTACCGGCTATACGCGCAACCAGATTTCCTACTTCCTCAACCAGGTGCTGGGCCTGAGCTTCTACCAGTACCTGAACCAGTTGCGCCTGCGCCACCTGCTCGGCCAGCTCGACGGCGCCACTAGCGTCACGCGCATCGACGAACTGGCGCGGGCCGCAGGGTTCCGTTCGCTGTCGACCTTCTACCGCTGCTTCCGCGAGGAGACGGGGCTGTCGCCCAAGGCGTATCTGGAGCAGCAGCGGACGTGACGTTCGTGTAGGAGCGGACTCCGTCCGCGATGGTCTGGAGCCGCTTCAAGTCATCGCGGATGAATCCGCTCCTACGGGAGTGGTCCTGATATCGCAACGCGGTCGATTACCTTGCTGCCCGCTCCGCGCGTGCCCGCATGCACGGCGCCCGCGTTATCAACCCCGTGCTCATTTCCCTATGCTCGCCCGACAAGCATTCCAACAAGCTCAGGAGACCTTCGCATGCGCGACCAGCTCTATATCGATGGCCAGTGGCAGGCACCCGCACAGGGCGGCCGCTTCGAGGTGTACGAACCGTCCAGCGAAACGGTGCTGACCGAGGTTGCCGCCGCTACCGGTGAGGATGTGGATTGCGCCGTGCAGTCTGCGCGTCGGGCTTTCGATGAAGGCGAATGGGGCCGTAGCACCGGCAAGGAGCGCGCCGGCTACCTGCGCGCCATCGCCGACAACCTGCGTGGCCGCCGCGAAGACCTGGCTCGCCTGGAAGTGCAGGACAACGGCAAGCCGCTGCCCGAAGCGCAGTGGGATATCGACGACGCCATCGGCTGCTTCGACTACTACGCCGAACTGGCCGAGGGGCTGAACGGCGAGGGCGAATTGGTCGCGCTGCCCGACGAGCGTTTCGCCTGCCGTGTGCTGCGCGAGCCGGTCGGTGTTGCCGGGCAGATCATCCCCTGGAACTACCCGCTGCTGATGGCTTCGTGGAAGGTCGCTCCGGCGCTGGCTGCCGGTTGCACCGCCGTGCTCAAGCCTTCGGAACTGACTCCGCTGACCTCTCTGGAACTGGCCGCTGCCGCCGATGCCGTGGGCCTGCCCAAAGGCGTGCTCAACGTGGTTACCGGCCTGGGCCGCGATGCCGGTTCGCCGCTTTCGGCGCATCCGGGCGTGGACAAGCTGGCCTTCACCGGCAGCGTGCCCACCGGGCGCGCGATCATGCAGGCGGCGGCCCAGGACATCAAGAACGTCAGCCTGGAGCTGGGCGGCAAGTCGGCCTTCATCGTCTTCGATGACGCGGATGTCGAGGCCGCCGTGGAGTGGATCCTGTTCGGTATCTTCTGGAACCAGGGCCAGGTATGCAGCGCCACTTCGCGCCTGCTGGTGCAGGACGGTCTGCACGACCGGCTGATCGAACGCCTGGTGGAGGAAACCCGCCGCATCACCATCGGCAACGGTCTGGAGCCGGGTGTGCTGCTCGGCCCGCTGGTCAGTGCCGGCCAGCACGCCAAGGTGCTGCAGGCCATCGAAGCCGGCGTGCGCGATGGCGCGAAACTCGCCACTGGCGGCAAGCGTCCGCCGCATCGGGACAAGGGCTGGTTCGTCGAACCGACCGTGTTCATCGACGCTCCGCTGGAGAGCGCCCTGTGGCGCGAGGAAATATTCGGCCCGGTGCTCGCCGTGCGCCGTTTCAAGGACGAAGCCGAGGCGCTGCGCCTGGCCAACCACAGCCAGTTCGGCCTGGCGGCTGCGGTGATGTCCGCCGACCCGGCGCGTTGCCAGCGCGTGAGCCGTGGCCTGCGCGCCGGCATCGTCTGGGTCAACTGCTCGCAGCCGACCTTCACCCAGGCGCCCTGGGGCGGCTACAAGCAGAGCGGCATCGGCCGTGAACTGGGCGTGTGGGGGCTGGACAACTACCTGGAGACCAAGCAGGTCACCGAGTACCTCAGCGATCAGCCTTGGGGTTGGTACCTTAAGTAAGTCTGAGGACCGGTACAAGGTCGAGCATTGGTGTAGGAGCGGACTTCGTCCGCGATCGATTCCCGGCGGCTCCGAGCTGGCCGGTGGCACATCGCGGACGCAGTCCGCTCCTACGCTCGCCAGGTAGCTCGTCAGAGCGCGAGTTTCCTTTGCAGGAGCCGGCCAGCGATATCGACGCCACCTCAGACCAACCCCTTCCCCTGCAAGTGCTCGCGCAGGTACTCGATGAATACCCGCACTTTGCGCGTACTGCGCCGGTGCGGCAGGTAGAGCACATGCACCCAGGGCCCGAAGGCACTCTGGTCGCGCCAGCAGTCGGGTAGCTGCTCCACCAGCTCGCCGCTGTCGAGGTAGGGCAGTGCGCTCCACTGCGGCAGGAACTGCAGCCCCTGGCCGTCCAGCAGGCAGGAGAGCAGGAAGTCGTAGTTGTCGCTGGCGATGCGCGGCACCGGCTGGCGGATGCGGATGCGTTCGCCGTCCTTCTGCACCCACCAGAAATTCCGGTTCAGCAGCGGGTGGCGGAAGATCAGCCAGTCGTGCTGCTCGTAGTTCTCCAGCGTCACCTCCAGACCCTTTTCCGCCAGGTACTTGGGGCTGGCGCAGAGCATCAGGCGGTTCTCGAGCAGCGGCTGGGCGATCACGTCCGGCAGGTCGATGGGGCCGTCGCGCAGGGCGATGTCGTAGCCGCCTTCCACCAGGTCGACGAACTCGTCCAGCAGGTCCACCTCCAGGCGCACCTGCGGGTGCTCGCGCAGGAAGCGGCAGCACACCGCGTTGAAGAAGGCCGGGGCAAAGGAGGGCGGCGAGACGATGCGCAGGCTGCCACGCAGCTCGGTCTGCAACTGATCGACTTCTTCGCTGGCGCGTTGCAACTGCATCAGCGCCGAGCGCGCACCTTCCAGATAGATGTGCCCGGCTTCGGTCAGCGCCATGCGCCGCGTGGTGCGCTCGAACAGGCGCTGGCCCAGGTCGGCTTCCAGCTGCGCCACGCCCTTGGTGATCGCCGATGGCGTCTTGCCCAGCTGTTCGGCAGCGCGGCTGAAGCCGCCATGGTCGGCGGTGGCGACGAACATGGTAAGGGCGGTCATCTTGTCCATGGATTGCTTCCTGACAGGAACAGAAGTTGTGCGGGAAGTTAGTGTTAAAGCCGCCGGGGCTTTTGCTTAACCTTCGTCACAGATCAACAATAACGAAGGCTCTGCGATGAAACTACTGATTCCGGCGCTGGTGTCCGCGGCTTGCGCTTTTTCCTCGATGGAAACTATGGCCGCCGCCGATCTCATCTTCCACGGCGGCAAGGTCTACACCGCCGAACCCGGCCAGGCCTTGCAACAGGCAGTTGCAGTGGAGAACGGTCGCATCCTTGCCGTTGGCTCCGACGCGCAGATCCTCAAGCTCCAGCAACCGGCGACCAAGGTCATCGACCTGCATGGCCAGGTGCTGATGCCCGGCTTCATCGATGCCCATACCCACCTGGTCAAGGGCGGCCTGCAGATGCTCCAGGCCAACCTGGATAACCAGGACCTGCCGCTCGCCGAGTTCGAAAGCAAGCTGCGCCAATGGCGTGACGACGGCCGCGCGCGGCGTGGCCAGTTCCTTTATGTCGGCGGCGTGCCCACGGCGTACTGGGACGAGATCGGCGAGTTGCAGCAGCGCTTCAACCAGGGCGAGTGGGCGAAGCAGCCGATCCTCCTGGCCGGTGGTGACTACCACACCGGCTGGGCCAACCAGGCGCTGCTGGAGTTGGCCGGGATCGACTCTGCCAAGGTCAGGTCGCTCAAGGGAGAGGAGCAGGCCACCATCGGCCACTCCGCCGACGGCAAGCCCAATGGTTTCCTGGTGGATGCCGGCCTCTACCCGGTGCAGGCGCTGCTGCCGCTGCCGACCGATGACGAGTTGCTCAAGGCCCTGAAAGGCGCGCAGAGCTACTACCACGAGCTGGGTATTACCGCCTGGATGGAGCCCCTGGCGAACGAGAACCCCGGTGGTGACATCCACAACGATTCCGTTGGCGTGCTGCCGGCCTACAAGCTGCTGGCGGAGCAGGGCGGGTTGACCGCACACGTCGCCGCGCTGCTGATGGCTGACTCCAAGGCGACCCCGGCCGACCTCGACGAGCTGGACAAGGTACGCCAGCAGTTCATCGATGTCCCCAACCTGACCCTGCCGGGCATCAAGGTGTTCGCCGACGGCGTGGCCGAGGTGCCGGCGCAGAGCGCGGCGATGCTTGAGCCGTACAGCAACTCGAAGAAGTACGGCGAACTGCTGATCGACCCCAAACACTTCGGCGAGCTGGTCAGCGCCGCCGACGCCCGTGGCTGGCTGGTGCACATCCACGCCATTGGCGATCGCGCGGTGCGCGAATCGCTCAACGGCATCGAGCAGGCGCGCAAGGATCGCCACAGTGACATCCCGCATTCGATCACCCATCTGCAGATGGTCAATCCCAAGGACTTCGCGCGCTTCAAGGCGCTCGACGTGATCGCCGCCATGCAGCTCTATTGGGCCGCCGCCGACGAGAACAGCGTCGACCTGGTCAAGCCCTACGTCAGCGCCATGGCCTTCCTGCACATGTACCCGGCGCGCTCGCTGCTGAAGAACGGCGCGACCATCTCCGGCGCCAGCGACTGGCCGATCACCACGCCTGATCCGTGGAAGGCTATCTACCAGGCGATCCAGCGTGTCGGCCCGAAGGGCGTACTCAACGCCGCCGAGGACATCGACCGGCAGACCATGTTCCAGGCCTACACCCTCAACGCCGCGCGCACCCTGCGCCTGGAAGGGAGCATCGGTTCGCTGAAGCCGGGCAAGCAGGCCGACCTGATCCTGCTCGACCGCGACGTGTTCACCGTCAAGCCGGAGGCTCTGCGCGACACCCAGGTGCTCAAGACCTGGTTTGCCGGCCGCGAAGTCTATAGTCGTCCGAGCGACAAACCGTGATCGTTGTTAACAAAGCACTCTGTGATTTGATTCGATAGTTCAACAGGAGCCTTGCCGTGATTCTTCACACCTTCACCACCGACATCCGCGACCCGCTGCAGCGTGGCCGGCAGATCGGCGAAACCTTCGCCGAGCAGATCCGCCAGAGCGTGGCGCTGTACCTGGACTTCTTCCCCCGCGTCGGTGTGGAGATCGACAAGGCACGGGCCATTGGTGAGGGCAGTTTGTCCGCGCTGGCCGACTGGTGCCCGGCGCTAGCCAGGGAAGTCGAAGGCCTGGCCCTGGGCGTCGGCCTGCCACTGTGGCAGTTGGCGGCGCTGAACGCCCGCACCGAAGTGCTGGCGGTGATGCCCGAGCAGCCGGTGGAAGGCGAGTGCTCCACTTCTGTCTATGCGCCCGCCGGCGCCATCGCACCGCGCAGCCTGCAGACCTGGGACTGGCACGACAGCCTGGTACCCCACGGCCTGCTGCTGGGCTTCACCGGCAGCACCGGCCTGACTGCCAAGCTGTTCACCGAGTTCGGCATGCTCGGCAAGATCGGCGTGAACAGCGCCGGCCTGGGCGTGCACTTCAACATCCTGCACCACGCCAGTGATGACGGCAGCGCTGGCGTGCCGGTGCATGCCATCGCCCGTCGCGTACTGGAAGAAGCCACCAGCGTCACCGAGGCCATCGACATGGCTCGCTCGGCGCGGGTCAGCGCGTCCACCGTGCTCAGCGTATTCACCCGCGACGACGTGCGCGCCCGCGCCGCCAGCATCGAGATGAGCCCGGCGCACACCGCCGTGGTGGTGCCGCGCGAGGATGGTTGGCTGCTGCACACCAACCACTTCCTCGACGGCGAACTGAGCTGGGGTGAGCGCACCGCGGACGTGTCCACCACCTACGCGCGCCTGGAACACCTCAAGGCCGCTACTGCCGGCATGACTGGCAAGGCGTTGCGCGAGCGCGCCGATGCCTTCTGCGGCGCCGAGGGCGACCAGGCCATCGTCTGCTTCCACCCGGACATGTCCGAACCGGATACCGAACGCTGGGAGACCCTGCTGAGCATCGGCCTCGACACCGTTGGGTGTGCCCTGGAATACGTCGCCGGTACGCCGAAGAAGCTGGCTGATGAGGGTTTCCTGCGCTTCTAGAAGCAGAATTGGCGGGAGTCGCGCAGGTCCTGAAAGCCCCCTCACCCTAACCCTCTCCCGGAGGGACAGGGGACTGATCGGCGCAGGTTGAAACAACAGCGTCAGCCAGCACGTACTGCTCCCTCTCCCCTTGGGAGAGGGCTGGGGTGAGGGAGTCGACCAGGCTCCGATCTTTCCGGCACGCTGCAATCTTTTCTGCTCGTTAACGCCCCCGTGGCAGCCCGCCGGCCGCCGCGCGGGCTTCGTATTGCCACAAAAACAAGAGTGAACCGCCATGATCGACCACACGCCCGCAGCTCCCGGCTCGCGCTCGGCCTTTCGCACCTTTTGCGTTTCCGGCATGGGCACCGCGCTGGAGTTCTACGATTTCGTCATCTACGGCTACGCCGCCGCGCTGATCTTCCCGCAGTTGTTCTTTCCCGGCATGGATCGCCTGACCGCCGTGCTGGTCGCCTTCGCCGCTTTCGGCGCCGGCTTCTTCGCCCGGCCGCTGGGCGGTGTGGTGTTCGGCCACCTGGGCGACCGCTACGGCCGGCAGAAGGCGTTGGTCGCCACGCTGGTGCTGATGGGCGCGAGCACCTTGCTGATCGGCTTCCTGCCGACCCACGCCAGCATCGGTGCCGCCGCGCCCATCCTGCTGGTGCTTCTGCGCCTGGTGCAGGGCTTCGCCGCTGGTGGTGAGTGGGGTGGGGCGGCGCTGTTTGGCATCGAGGTTGCGCCCAGGGGCCGCCGTGGCCTGTGGGGCAGCTTCACCAGCATGGGCATCGGTATCGGTGGCATCTTCGGCTCGGTGGTGTTTGCCATCGTCAGCTTCGCCTTCGATGATGACCTGAGCGGCATCGCCTGGCGCATCCCGTTCTGGCTCGGCGGCTTGCTGGTGCTGATCGGCCTTTATGCGCGCCTGCAGAACACCGCGCCGCAGCCCAGGGTCGTGTCGAAAGCCGAGGCGCGCATGCCGCTGATGGAAGCCTTCCGCCGCCGCCCGCGCGAGCTGATGCTGTGTATCGGCATCGCTTTCGGCTACGTCACCATCGCCTACATCGGCAGCACCTTCTTCCTCGCCTACGCCACCGACATTGGCTACAGCAGCAGCCACGCCTTGCTGTTCGACTTCTCGCTGTCAGTGGCGATCGTTGCCTCGGCGCCGTTCTTCGGTCACTTGTCTGATCGCTTCGGCCGTCGTGCGGTGATGATTTTCGGCGCGGCGATCATGGCGCTCGGGCTGTTCGCCTTCTTCCCGCTGATCGGCCTGCATAACCTGCCGCTGGCGCTGCTGGCCTACGTCGCCGTGGGCTTCTTCATGGGCGCGACCCAGGGGCCTATCCCGGCTTTCCTTGCCGAGCAGTTCCCGCGCGAGATGCGTTATTCGGGTATTTCCTTCAGCTACCAGATCGGCGCGGCACTGGGGGGCGGCACGGCCTCCAGTGTCGCCACCGCCATCCTTATCGCCACCGGCCGCAACCCGTTCGGCGTCGCGCTTTACGGCGCGGCAGCGCTATTGCTGGTAGCGATCTGCTCCTGGCTGTTGCGCGAAACCTCGCATCTGCCGATGGAACTGATCGACCGTGACGACGCCTCGCCGGGTGTCGCCCAGGCTCAGGTTGGTTAAGTCACGGCGCGGGCTTTGGTGCCGGGCACCAGGCCGAGCACCAGGGCGCAGCCGATCAGGATGATCAGCGCGCCCACGCCCTGCACCAGCGACAGGCTCTCGCCCAGCACCAGGGCGCCGATCAGGACGGCGACCACGGTGACGACGAACTCCACGCTGATGGTCCTGGTGGCGCCGATTCGCGAGACGAGCTGGAAGTAGACGACGTAGTTCACCGCGCTGAATATGCAGCCGCAGATCAGCAGGAAGAACACATCGATCGGTTGTGGCGTGCCGGGCACCGGCACCCAGATCAGCAAGGGCAGGGTCAGCAGCCCGCCGATCCCGAAGGCGCCGCAGGTCACTTCCCAGGGGCCGGCGGTGCGCAGCTTCAGGCTGGCGTAATTGCTGCCGAAGGCCGCGCAGACGGCGCCGAACACGGAGGCTGCGCTGCCGAGCATGAACTCGTGGGTAATCGGGACTGCCGGGAAGCCCACCAGCAGCACCATGCCGAAGAAGCCCAGCACCAGCCCGCCGAGGCCGCTCCAGGTGATGCGTTCCAGGCCCCAGAGGCGACCGATGAGCATGGAGAACAGCGGAATCCCGGCGACGAAGATCGCCGCCATGGCGGTGCCGATGCGCGGGGTGGCATAGGTCATGCCGATCAATTGGCCGGCCACCGTGGTGGCGCCGATAACGCACAGCGGCTTCCACAGCCCTTCGAAGTTCAGCTTGCGCCCGGACAGCCGTGCCACGGCGAACAGCGTGAAGCTGGCGATCAGCGCGCGGAAGCTGACCGCGCCGACCCAGCCGAAGCCGGCGATGGCCTTGAGCAGTACGAGGAAGGACAGCCCCCAGCCGATGGCGAGGAACAGGTAGGCGGCAAGGTCGCGCGGTTGCATACGACTCCGGTGGCACAAGGCAGCAGAGGGCCGCCAAAGCGTGGCGGCGAATGCCGCTATCTTGCCGGGCGCGCTTGACGCTTGGGAAGGCAGCACGCCGAGGTTTTTCCGCCTGCCTGCACTACTGGCCCTGCCTGGGTCTGGTAGTCCTGAGCTGGCGGTGGCGCCGTACGGGGGCCGTAACTATGGATTTTCACGTACTCATTGCAGCGCCTCGTTGCCCTGATACGTGCTTATCGCGCAGGGCAATCCGATACGGGTAGGTCTGCAGAGTCGTGCAGATCCTCTGCCGAATCTCTGTGGTACCCCCTCGAAGGAGATCGCCGTTCCACTCACGATCGGTGCGTAGATGGCCTGGATTGCTCGCGCATCCTCGGGTTGCGCCTCCCTGATTTCGATGGGCATGGTCACCTCAGATCGAGCGCTGGTTCACGCGGGCGGACAGTTGCTCGGCGCTCTCCTTGCGCTCCGAATAACGATCCACCAGGAACTCCTGGCGGTCCCGCAGCAGCAGGGTGAACTTCACCAGCTCCTCCATGACGTCGACCACGCGGTCGTAGTACGCCGAGGGCTTCATCCGGCCCGCCTCGTCGAACTCCAGGTAGGCCTTGGGTACCGAGGACTGGTTGGGGATGGTGAACATGCGCATCCAGCGGCCAAGTACGCGCAACTGGTTGACCACGTTGAACGACTGCGAGCCGCCGCAGACCTGCATCACCGCCAGCGTCTTGCCCTGGGTGGGGCGCACGGCGCCGAGGGCCAGGGGAATCCAGTCGATCTGTGCCTTGAACACCGCCGAGAGTGCGCCGTGGCGTTCCGGCGAGCACCATACCTGGCCCTCCGACCACTGCACCAGGTCACGCAGTTCCTGCACCTTCGGATGCTCCACCGGCACATCGTCCGGCAGCGGCAGGCATGAGGGATTGAAGATGCGCGTCTCGGCACCGAAGTGCTGCAGCAGCCGTGCGGCTTCCTCCACCAGCAGGCGGCTGAAGGAGCGCTCGCGCGTCGATCCGTAAAGCAGCAGGATGCGCGGTTTGTGTTCGCTGGCATCGGCGGCTGCCGGTAGCGGATCGATCAGCGACAGGTCGAGGTTGGGCAGTTGTTCGGACATGTGTCCTCCTGATCAAAGGGCGCCAATACGATCCAGCTCGCGCTTGAGTTCGTCGCGGCCGAGGGTGGCGAAGGGCAGGGCGAAGAAGGCACGGCAGCGCAGCTCGATGCGCGCCAGCGTGGTGCGGAAGGCGGCGTCGATCTCGGCCTCGTCACCCTCGGCATGCGAAGGATCTTCCAGGCCCCAGTGGGATTTCAGCGCGGGGCCGAAGTAGACCGGGCAGGCCTCGCCGGCGGCCTTGTCGCAGACGGTGATGACGATATCCGGCGGGTTGCCTTCGAAGGCGTCGTTGCCCTTGCTGCTCAGGCCTTGGGTGGAGATGCCGGCCTGCTCAAGGGTAGCGAGGCTGCGGGGCAATACCCGGCCCTTGGGAAAACTGCCGGAGCTGACCGCCTCGAAGCCCTCGGGCGCCAGGTGATTGAACAGCGCCTCGGAGAGGATGCTGCGGCAGCTGTTGGCCGTGCACATGAACAGGACTCGCATGGAAGGCTCCTCCGCTTCTGGGCGGGACGTCAGAGGCTCAGGCGCAACGCCAGGGCCGAAAGGGTGATCAGCAGAACCGGCAAGGTCAGGAGGATGCCGACCTTGAAGTAGTAACCCCAGGTAATCCGCACGCCCTTGCGTTCCAGCACATGCAGCCAGAGCAGCGTGGCGAGGCTGCCGATGGGGGTGATCTTCGGGCCGAGGTCGCAGCCGATGACGTTGGCGTAGATCATCGCCTCGCGCACCAGGCCTTCCGCGCCGCTGGCCTGGATCGACAAAGCCCCGACCAGCACGCTGGGCATGTTGTTCATCACTGAGGACAGCAGCGCCGAGAGCAGGCCGGTGCCGAGGGCGGCGACCCACAGCCCCTGTCCGGCGAGACGGTCGAGCAACTGTGCAAGAAAGTCCGTGAGGCCGGCGTTCTTCAGGCCGTAGACCACCAGGTACATGCCGAGGGAGAAGATCACGACCTGCCAGGGCGCTTCGCGCAGTACGCGGCGGGTGGAAATGCGCTGGCCGCGGGCGGCGACGGCGAAGAGGAGCGCGGCACAGGCGGCGGCCACGGCGCTGACCGGAATGCCCAGCGGCTCCAGGGCGAACAGGCCGACCAGCAACGCCAGCAGCGTCCACCAGCCGACAATGAAGGTGGCGCGATCATGGATGGCGGCCTTGGGTTCCTTCAGCCCATGGAGCGCGTACTGCCTCGGGATGTCGCGGCGGAAGTACAGGAACAGCACCAGCAGGGTGGCGGCAATGCTGGCAAGGCTCACCGGCAGCATCACCGAGGCATATTCGGCGAAGCCCAGGCCGAAGTAATCCGCCGAAACGATGTTCACCAGGTTGGACACCACCAGCGGCAGGCTTGCGGTGTCGGCGATGAAGCCGGCGGCCATGACGAAGGCCAGGGTCGCGGCGGGGGAAAAGCGCAGGGCGAGCAGCATCGACATGACGATGGGCGTGAGGATCAGTGCCGCACCATCATTGGCAAACAGTGCCGAAACGGCCGCGCCGAGCAGCACGCAGAAGGCGAACAGGCGATGGCCGCTGCCGTTCGCCCAGCGCGCCACGTGCAGTGCGGCCCACTCGAAGAAACCGGCCTCATCCAGCAGCAGGCTGATGACGATGACCGCGATGAAGGTGGCGGTGGCGTTCCAGACGATGGCCCAGACGACCGGGATGTCGTGCAGCGAAACCGCGCCGGCGGCCAGGGCGATGACCGCGCCCAGGGCGGCGCTCCAGCCGACGCCAAGGCCCCTGGGCTGCCAGATGACCAGGACGAGGGTGAAGATGAAGACTGCAATGGCGACCAGCATGGAAGACTCGCTCGACGGGGATCAGCAGCAGGCGGCGTCACGGACGGGGCGGCCGTCCATGTTCTGCAGGCGCAGGGTGTTGTCGGCCAGCCACTGCCCGTTGGCCAGCAGGGTGACCTGCAGCATCTCGTGCACCCAGGCGGGCAGCTCGGGGTTGAGGCGGTAATACACCCACTGCCCCTGGCGGCGATCCAGCAGCAGGCCGCTGCTGCGCAGTTGTGCCAGGTGGCGGCTGATCTTCGGCTGGCTGTCGTCCAGCGCGCACATCAGCTCGCAGACACACAGCTCGCCCAGGCTGGCGATGAGCAGGGTGGCGCGAGCGCGGGTCTCGTCGGCCAGGTTCTTGAAAACTTCGGGTGGAGTGATCATGGCTTTATCTGGATATATGGAAAAACGAATATACGTTTTTCCATATATCCTGCGCAAGCTTCCGGAGCCCGAACATCTGCAACGGACAGTTGTGCACCGCAGGCGCGAGGTACCTTTCGAGCTGTCTGTCACGCACGCCTGCTGGCGGGAAATCCGTTTCTCCTGCGGCGCACTGATCATCACCGCGCTGATCGATGGCTTCTGGTTGGAGTGGGCGCTGGACCACAAGGCCTTCAGCGCGCGCAAGGCGGAGAAATGCTGCTTGCAGACGGCGCAGCTGTTGACTGGCGTCACGCCGGCCTGGGCGGGTTACATCGCGGACGATGGCGGCCTGCGCGACATCCGGCCAATCGCCGGCTCCTCGCCCGGCTACGCCGACCAACGGCCCTGCGGCCCTGCGGCCGAGCTTCCGAAAGTCGTTCGATGAAGGTCATCGCTTTCCGGCAGGCGGGCAGGGCCGCGGCTGGTCTCCGGGCACTTACCCCACTTTCGTGGCGCGAGCTGCTGCTATCGCACAAAGCTGGCATGCTCCGGGCCTGATCTGAGCAAGCCCGGCTAGGTGTGTCCCTGCAGGATTGGGGGATCCTGTCGCCGACCGCATAACCAGGAGCTGCCGTCCGGTGTCCGATATCCCGATTGCTTACGCCAAACGCTTCGACGCGGTGCTCGCCTATATCGATGGCCACCTTGAAGGTGATCTTTCGGTAAAGGCGTTGAGTGAGGTGGCCCATTTCTCGGTGTACCACTTCCACCGGCAGTTCACCGCCTATGTGGGTGTGCCCGTTGCCCGCTATGTGCAGTTGATGCGGTTGCGGCGAGCGGCGCATCGCCTGGTGGCCGGCGCGCAGTACTCGGTTCTGGAGGCCTCGCTCGACGCCGGCTTCGACAGCCCCGAGGCCTTCAGCCGGGCCTTTCGCCGGGACTTTGGCATGACTCCCAGGGCCTTCCGGCAGCAGCCGGACTGGCGGGCCTGGCATGCGGTCTTCGCCATTCCCCACTTCTCCAGGAGCATTACCATGCAAGTACGTATCGTCGATTTCGCCGAAGTCCGGGTCGCAGCCCTCGAGCACTGCGGTCCTCCCGCACAGCTCGACGAGAGCGTGAATCGGTTCATCGAATGGCGCATGGGCAGCGGTTGCTCGCCCGTCGCATCGAGTCGCACCTTTGGCATCCCCTACGGCAACCCCGACACGACACCGGCGGAGGAATTTCGCTTCGCCATCTGCGGCGAGATCGACGGGGAGGTGGCGCCGAACGACTACGGCGTTCGCGAACTTGTCATCCCCGGCGGCCGCTGCGTCGTCGTGCGCCACGTCGGCTCGCCCGATCACATTGGCGAGAGCATCTACCCGGTTTATAGAGACTGGTTACCCGCAAGCAACGAAGAGCTCCGCGACCATCCCCTGTTCTTCCACTATCTGAGTGTCTATCCGCAAACACCGCTGGAGCAGTGGCAGACGGACGTCTACATCCCGTTGCGATAAGGCGGAACCTCACCCCTGGGCCGTCGTCACGAGTGGCGCGTGACGACGGCATTCCAGTGCGCCTGGCTGGCGGACATGGCCAAGGCCTGGGCTCCAGGTGAACGCGCATTCCCCAGCAATGCGATGAGGCATGGATGACTGGAGCCGGCCGTCGATGAGGCCGGCACCGGGCATCGCTTCGGTTCCGCGTCGTGGCTACCAGTCGTAGCTCATCTCCAGCGAGGCCACACGCTCCTGGCCGTAGTAGCAGCCGAATGCGTAGTTGCAGTCGGATACGTACTCGCGGTCGAAGAGATTCTGCACGTTCAGGCGCGCTTGCAGGCCCGCCATGCTTGGCGAGAAGCGGCTGAAGTCGTAGCCGAGGGTGGTGTCGTAGACGACATAGGCGGGGGTATGGAAGCTGTTCGCCGCGTCACCCGGCTTCCTGCCCGTGTAGCGTGCGCCGACGCCCCAGGTGAGACCGTCGACTGTGGCCTGGCTGAAGTGGTAATCCACCCAGGCGGTGGCGGAGACCGGAGCCTGGGACTCGCTACGATTGTCTTCGTTGCCGTAGTTTTCCTTGGTGTAGAACGAGTCGATGTAGGTCGCTGCGGCGAGCACGTCGAACTGCTCGATGCTGGACTTGAGCTCCAGTTCGACGCCGCGCGAACGTACCTCGCCGGACTGGTTCTCGTACTGCGGATAGTCGACGTCGCCGGTGAGCACGTTCTTCTGCTTGATCTGGAACACCGCGGCGGTCAGCAGGGTCTTGTCGAACGGCTGGTACTTCACACCCACTTCGTACTGCTCGCCCTCGGTGGGCTTGAACGCATTGCCGCCGCGCTCCGGCGCTGCGGTGCCTACCGTTGGCAGGAAGGACTCGGAATAGCTGATGTAGGGCGCCAGGCCGAAGTCGGTGACGTAGGTCAGGCCGATGCGTCCGGTGAACTTGTTGTCGCGCTGCTCGGTGATGCTGCGCGCGAGCAGGTCCTTGTTCTCCACCTCGGCCCAGTCCTGGCGTCCGCCGATGGTGAGGATCCACTGGTCCAGCTTGATCTGGTCCTGCAGGTAGAGCCCGGTCTGGCGAACGGTGTTATCCCACTTGGTGGTCAGCTCCGGGCGCACGTTGCCGGTGTCGGTGTTGTTCTTCCCATAGAGGTTCACGGGTTCCGCGTTGTAGGCGTTGTAGCCGTCGTACTTGCGGTTGAAATGCCGGTAGTCGACGCCGGCCAGCGTGGTGTGCTGCAGGGCGCCGGTGTTGAAGCGGTATTCCAGGTTGTTATCGAGGGTGTAGGCGCTGTTGTGCTGGCGCCAGTCGACCTTGGTCCGGTTGGCACGGGTGTAGTCGGTGACGCCGTTGGCGTCGGTAACGAAACTGCGCAGGTAGAAGCCCCGGTAGCGATCATCCACGTCGGTGTAGCGGGCGGTGGAGCGGAACTGCAGGTCTTCATCGAAACGGTGGCTGAAGTCGTAGCCGAGGATGTACTGATCACGCTTGTAGTCGTTGTAGCGCGAGTCGCCGGAGAAGAAGTCGCGGTCGATGCGCTGGCCGGTGGGGCCGCGCACCAGGCTGCCGATGCGCGGCAGCGACTGGTAGTCCTCCAGCCCATCGTCGCGCTGGACCTGGGCGAGCAGGGTAAGGGCGGTGTCCTCGGTGGGCGCCCAGGTCAGGCTGGGAGCCAGCAGCATTCGCTCGCTGTGAGTGTGGTCGACCTGCTCATTGCCCTTCTTGGCGACCCCGATGACGCGGTAGGAGAAGGCTTTCTGCTCATCCAGCGGACCGCTGGTATCGAACGCACCATTGACCCGGTGGTAGCTGCCCAGACCGAACCTGACCTGGCTGCGCTGCTCGGTGGTGGGGCGCTTGGAGACCATGTTGACCAGCCCGCCGGGCTGGTTCTGGCCGTACAGCACCGAGGACGGGCCCTTGAGCACTTCGACACGTTCCAGCGTGTAGGGATCGATCTGCGGGGCGCCGCCCAGGCTGCCGGCGTAGGGAAGGTAGGCGCCGTCGAGGTACAGCGGCGTCGGCGCAAAACCACGGCTGGTGATCTCGTCGGCGATGGAGTTGCGGTCCGTGTAGCCGTTGACGCCCAGGCCGGGGGGGTAGCGCAGCGCCTGGGTGAGGTTCTGCGCGCCCTGGGCCTGGATCTGGTCGGCGCTGATCACATTGATGGTCTGCGGGACCTCCAGGATCGGTGTGTCGGTCTTGGTGGCGGTGCCGGTGCGGGTCGCCACGTAGCCTTGCACCGGTCCCCAGGCCGATTCAAGGTTCGCGCCATTGATGGTGGTCGGTGACATCTCCAGTGCGTCATCGGCGGGAGCCAGCACGTATCCGTCGGCCACCGCCCGGGCCTGCAGGCCGCTGCCGTGCAGCAGCTGGGCGAAGCCTTCCTCCAGCGAATAGCTGCCGTTCAACGCTGACGCCTGGAGGCCGCGTACCTGGCCGGCATCGAAGGACAGTGCCACGCCAGCCTGGCTGGCGTAGCGGTTCAGGGCGGTGCCCAGGGGGCCGGCGGGGATATCGAAGCTGCGGCTGTCCGCCTGGGCTGCCAGCGACAGCGCCGGTAGGCCCAGGGAGGCGGCCAGGCCCAGTTGCAGGGCCAGGGCCAGCGGAGAGAGGCGACGCGAGGAGCGGTTCATGAAGATTCCTGTTGGGTTGGCTTATGTCATTCAGGACGGGCCACTCGGCCAAACTGGAACCGGCATTGAAAAATAATTATTCGCGTGGATTTTCCCGGGTCACCTGCAGCAGCCACGGTCCGTAGGACTTCACTTGCAGCGGGAAACTGCGCGCCAGCAGGCGCAGTGCGCGTTGCGGGTCGTCCATCGGCAACACCGCGGAAACCCGCAGGCCGGCCAGCGCCTTGGCGTCGTAGGCCAGGTAGCCGCTGAAGTTGCGATCCAGCTCCTCGAGCACTTCGGGCATCGGCCGGTCCCAGACCACCAACTGGTGGTTGCGCCAGGATCGCTCGAAGGTGCTGCTGTCCACCTGCTGCGGCTGGCCGAGTCCCTGATCGTCCAGGCGCAGGCGCAGGCGCTGGCCGGCCGCCACTTCCACGCTGGCGCCAGAGCGGCTGCGCACCTCGACGCGGGATTCGAGCATCGTCAGCCAGGTGGCGTCGTCGCGGCGTTCGACGATGAAGCGCGTACCCAGCGCGCGGATGCTGCCGTGGGCGGTTTCGACGACGAAGGGGCGGGCGGCGTCATGGGCCACCTGCACCAGGATGTCGCCCTGGATAAGGTGCACGGTGCGGCGATGGGTGTCGAAGTCGAGGTCTGCTGCCGAGCGGCCGTCGAGGAAGACCTGGCTGCCATCGTCGAGACGTGTTTCCTGCCACTGGCTGGTTCCGGTGCGCAGGTCGGCGAGCAGGTAGGCCGGCGGATTGGCGTGCAGGAACAAGCCCAGTGGCAATAGCGCCGCCAGGGCCAGTGCGACCCCGCCGGTGCGACGCCTCTGGCGTTGCCGGTCCAGGCTGTGTGCTGCATCCAGTGCTGCATGCGCGGGTGCTGCGGACAGCCTGTCGAAGCGCCGCAACGTGCTCGTCAGGCTGGCTGCCGCCGCTGCGCAACGAGCATCGCTCGCGCACCATGCATCGAATTCGGCCTGCCGTTGTGGCTCGGCTTCCAGGCGCACCAGCCATTCGGCAACCTGCTGGAGAACGGCGTCCTCGTGCCGGCTCATCATGCTCCGCCCAGTTGCCGGTGGCAGTGCAGCAGAGCCTGCACCAGGTACTTCTGCACCATGCGCGTGGAGACTCCGAGGCGTTCCGCGATCTGCTCGTGAGTCAGGCCGTCGAGATGGCGCAGCAGAAACGCCATGCGCGCCTTGGCGTTGAGCCCGAGCAGGGCACGGGCGATCTGTTCCAGCGCGTCGATTGCCTCGGCAACCTGCTCGGCGGAAGGGTGACCATCTGCTTCGTCGAGGACGCGCGCCAGTTCGTCCAGGTAGGCCTGCTCGATGGCTTGCCGGCGCGCGCGGTCGATGAGCAGCCGCCGCGCGATGGTGCAGATGAAGGCGCGCGGTTCCTGCAGTCCCAGAAGGTCTCGGGAGGTCAGTATGCGCAGGAAGGTGTCATGGGCCACATCGGCCGCGTTATCGCGATGGCGCAACCGCTTGCGCAGCCAGCCCAGCAACCAGGCATGGTGATCAAGATACAAGGCCTGTACGTCAGCGTGTCGAGGGCTGGAAGCAGCGGGTGGGGGCAACGCGAATCCTTGCGTGATAACGTCTTGCAGTTGCGAAGTAATCTCATCTTAATGTGCGCGCCATCAGGCAGGCAAGAAAAATGGAGTGGCCGGCTAGCGCCCGGCCGCTCCGGCAAACGAGTTGTTGCGGCTGGCCAACCGCCGTTGGCGCCAGCGTCGACGGCAATCGACGATTTGGGCAGAACGCACCTCCAATGGTCCGCTCAGAAGGGCGCCAACCAAGCCCCGGAAGCTGACCCCAGCGGAGAGAGCAGTTCGTCGCAATCCCTAAATTTAAATTGAATTTAGATTTAACCTGCTTCAGGCTTGTCCGCACTATTCCGCTATTCAGGAAAAACCATGGCCTCCCGCGAAGCTCGAAAAGATGGTGAAGCGACCCGCCTGCGCATTCTTGAAGCCGCCGGTGAGCTGTGCGCGACGCTCGGCTTCGGTGAAACCAGCAACAAGGCCGTCGCCGCCAAGGCGGAGGTCGACCTGGCGTCGATCAACTACCACTTCGGCAGCCGCAACGGTCTCTATCAGGCCGTGCTGGGGGAGGCCCGCCGACGCTTTCTCGACATCGCCGACCTGCAGCGGATCATCCAGGGCGGGCAGTCGGCGCCGGACAAGCTGCTCGCGCTGACCGAACTGGTCGTGCGCAAGGCCGCGCGCGGGCGGGAGAGCTGGCACCTGCGGGTGCTGGCGGCCGAAGCCCTGGCGCCCAGCAGCCACGGCCAGGAAGTGTTGCACCCCGAGAAGGCGCTGAAGCTGACGTTGCTCAAGCAGCTGTTCAGCGAGATCACCGGAATTCCGCCCGACGACCCCGCGTTGGTGCCCTGCATCCTCAGCGTCACGGCGCCATGGGCGATGCTGCTGATCGGGCCTCGTGGCGGGCATGGCGCCCTGCGCGACATTCTCGACATGCCAGGTCCGGTGGTCGTCGCCCAGCTCTATAGCTTCACCCTGGCCGGCCTGCAGGAAGTGGGGCGGCAGCACCGTCTGCGTGCGCCCACCGCGGGCGAATGAACCCGGCTTCCATTCCTTCTCTGTCCCACGACGCCTCATCTCATCAGGTCCGCTCCATGCAAACGGCTTCCGAACAACCCCTGGCCACGAACCTGAGCCCCTCGGACGACGCTCAGGCGACGCAGCCATCCATTCCCCTGTTGCTGGCGGCGTTGCTGCTGGTGATGTTCCTCGCGGCGTTGGACCAGACCATCGTGTCCACCGCGTTGCCTACCATCGTCGGCGAACTGGGCGGCCTGCACCTGTTGTCCTGGGTGGTGACCTCCTACCTGCTGGCCTCCACGGTCGTGGTCCCGCTGTACGGGAAATTCGGCGACCTGTACGGCCGCAAGCTGGTGCTGCAGACCGCCATCGTGCTGTTCCTGGCGGGTTCTGCGCTCTGCGGGCTGGCGCAGAACATGACCCAGCTGATCCTCCTGCGCGCGCTCCAGGGTCTGGGCGGCGGCGGCTTGATGGTGGTGGCGATGGCGGCCATCGGCGACGTCATTCCGCCGGCCGAACGTGGCCGTTACCAGGGGCTGTTCGGTGGCGTATTCGGCCTCGCGACGGTGGTCGGTCCGCTGGTGGGCGGCTTCCTGGTCGAGCAGTTGTCCTGGCGCTGGATCTTCTACATCAACCTGCCGCTGGGCTTGCTCGCCCTGCTGGTGATCGGCAGCGCGTTCAAGCCCCACGTCGCCCGGGTGAAACACGTCATCGACTACTTCGGCGCCTTCTTCCTGACCCTGGCCCTGGCCTCGCTGGTACTGATCACCAGCCTGGGCGGCAGCACGCTCGAGTGGACCTCGATCGACATCCTGTGCCTGTCGTTCTTTGCCGTTGTCGGCGTGATCGGCTTCGTCCACGAGCAGCGCATCGCCGCGGAACCGATCATGCCGCTGCACCTGTTCCGCCACCGAACCTTCGTGCTCGCCGGGCTGATCGGGTTCACCGTGGGTGTTTCGCTGTTCGGCTCGGTGACCTTCCTGCCGCTCTACATGCAGGTGGTCAAGGATGCCACGCCGACCAGTGCGGGCCTGCAGATGCTGCCCCTGATTGGTGCAATGCTGGTCGTTTCGGCTATTACCGGTCGCCTGATCAGCCGCTGGCGGCGTTACCGGGTATTCCCCATCCTTGGCACGCTGCTGCAGGTCATCGCCCTGGCGTTGCTGAGCCGTCTGGACCTGCAATCGTCGATGTTGCAGATGAATCTCTACATGGCCTTGCTCGGCGCGGGGCTGGGCATGGTGATGCAGGTGCTGATCCTGGCGGTGCAGAACAGCGTCGAATTCCGCCACATGGGCGTGGCGACCTCCGGGGCGACCCTGTTCCGCTCCATCGGCGGCTCCATTGGCGTCTCGGTGTTCGGCGCATTGTTCTCCCACGAGCTGATGAGTCGGCTCGTAAGTGCCTTCCCGGCCAGCGTCGGCTCACCGGCCAACCTGTCGCCGGCCGCTGTGCATGCCTTGCCCGCAGCGTTGCAACAGGCTTACCTGGAAGCCTTTTCCGGATCGATGCACTGGGTCTTCCTGGTAGCGTGCATGGTCAGTGCCGTGGCCTTCGCGCTGTCGTGGCTGCTGCAGGAAGTTCCGCTGCGCAAAGCCTGACGACACCTCGGCCGCCGATCCGCTGCGGATCGCCCGGCCGCAGGACTGCGGCCAGGCAGGCCGCGAGTGTCTCGCCTATTCGGCGCCATGGCTGGCCCACTGCTCGCGCGAAAGCTCGAAGCAAAGCCATTGCGCGGGAGTGCCCGAGAGATCCAGTTCAGCGTCGTGCGCCAGCCTGGCGCCCAGCTTTGCCGTACCTTTCTGCGAGCGGATGTTGCTCGGCGCGATGTGGAACCACACGCGCTCGAAGCACTGGAAGGCATGGTCGAGCATCAGGGTCTTCAGTTCGTGGTTGGTCGCGCCGCCCCAGTAGCGGTGGTTGATGAAGGTGAAGCCGATGCCGATGTCTTCCGGCTGGTCCGGCACCGGGTAGTAGCGCGAGCAGCCGATGGCCTGGCCGGTTGCCCGGTCGAGGATCAGCAGGCAGCCACCGGAATTCACCAGGAACTGGAAGTAGGGCTCGAAGACCTCGCGGTGGTAACGATCCTTCGCCGGGTGCCCGGCCCAGGTTTCGGGTGAGTTGGCGGCACCGTAGAGGGCGTCGAAATCCTCGCTGCACAGCGGGCGAAGCTGCAGGGAATCGCCGAGCAGGGTCGGCTGGTCATCGAAGGTGGTCATGCTGGGCTCCAGGGACAGTGGAGCCCAGCTTAAGGGCGGAGCGGAACCTTGCAGAGAGCCAATGGCACGTACTTGCGCGGTGCCATTGGCTGCTTAGTCGCTGCAGATGCCGAGAATCGCCTGCGCGGCCGACGCTGTGCCGCGTGAGGCCTGCATCTGTTCGCGCACACCGGCCAGCCGTTGCTGCATGGCCTTGTCGGCGAGCAGTTCGGCCAGCGTGCCGGGCAGCGCCGCCAGCGGGTTCTCGAAGCGTGGCAGGTAGCGCGCCACGCCGACTTCCTCGGCGCGCCGGGCGTTGTCGTGGCCGTCCCAGCAGTAGGGGATGATGACCGACGGCAGGCCGAAATACAGAGCCTCGCAGAAGCTGTTGTTGCCGCCGTGATGGATGAACAACTGGCATTCGCGCAGCACCGCCGGCTGCGGATACCAGCTGTCGAGGTAGACGTTGTCGGGCACGCTGTCGTAGTGCTCGCGGTAGGCGCCGACATTGATCAGGAAGCGGTAGGGCAGTTGCGCGACGGCATCGATCAGCTTGCGCATCATCTCGATATCGGCGGCGCCGAGGCTGCCGAAACTCACATAGATCAGCGCAGCATCGTCGTGCCGCGGGAACTGCGGCGGGATATACGGCGCCTCGCTGCGCACGCAGCCGTCGAGGTACAGATAGCGCTCGGCCGGCAGCGGATTCTGGCGCTCGTAACGCACGGGCGTGGGCGACAGCAGCAGGTTGAGCCAGGGCGAATCTTCGAGGAACTGGCCGGCGGGCAGGGCGGGGTGGCCACACTCGGTGAGGAAGCGGGCGAAGCGCTCGTGCGCCGGCTGGGTGGCTTGCAGGTAGTGCTCGCGGTAGATCGCGCAGGCTTGCGGATCGTCGCTGCTGGCGCCGGACAGATAGGGCGGCACGGCGTCGTCGGGCAGTTCGGTTTCCGCGCAGGAGATCATCCGCACCCAGGGGCAGCCGGCGGCAGAGATGGCCGGGAAGCTGACCACGTTGTCCAGCACGATGGCATCGGGCTTGAGCCGGGCGAGCAACTGCTGCAGCGGTTTTTCCGACTCGATGGCGGTGTCGATGATGGCTTCCCAGGCCGGCGCTACGTAGCTGTCGATCTGCGCTAGGGGTGGCTGGTCGAAGTAGGGCACGTTGCGCTCGATGAAGCGCTCCCAGTAATGCTGGTGGTCGGCGGCGGAGAGCGGCGAGTCCAGTTGCAACGGGTACTCGGCGAAGCCGTACTCGGCGAAGATGCCCTGGAAATGTGCATGGCAGATGAACACCGGGCGTGCGCCGAGTTCGCGCAGGGCCTGGGCGATTCCGATGCAGTTCAGCGCGGCGCCGAAGCTGGCCTCGGGGAAGAAGGCGATGGTTCTTGTTCTTTGCGTCATGGGCACATCCGGGTGTTGCTCACGGGCACTGCGTGAAACTGATACTGCATTTTTTCGTTAAAAAAAACACCGTGTGAGAAAAATAATCAGCGACGGCCCAGGGCGAACGACTGCGGAATCCCGCGGTTGGCGGTCTGTGGGCGCTGCGCGAAGGACAGCCGCAGGTGCAGGCGCATCAGGTCGGCGGCGACTTCCAGCTGGCCGCGTTCGATCTGCTCGATGATCCGCAGGTGCTCACGCAGGGCTTCCTGCAGGCGGTGCACGCTGACCATCGGCAGCAGGTTGGGCAGGCGGCGCAGGCGCTGGTGCTGCAGCAGGGCGTCGCCGACGAAACGGTTGCCGCAACCCTGGGCGATCAGCTCGTGGAAGCCGATGTCCAGCTCGCGGAACTGGGCCACGTCGAAGCGTTCGATGGGCGCCGCCAGCAGCTCCTCCATGGCCCCGCGCAGCAGGGCGAGGCGCGCCAGGTCCGGGTCGAAGCCGGGGGCGAGCAGGGCTTCGGGCTCGAGGATCAGCCGATAGCGCAGGCTGTCCTCCAGTGCCGCGAGGTTGTTCAGCAGCGGGCGGAACGACCAGCTCTGCCCGGCGCCGCGTTCCAGTACCTGGTCCTCGCTGAGCTGCGCCAGCACCTTCTGCGCGGCGACTCGGTTGATGTCGTAGCGGCGCATCAGCTCGCTGGCGCTGAGGCTGTTGCCCAGCCGCCCGGCCATGCGGTCGCGCAGGACCGAGGCGGCCAGCGCCTCTTCCTCGGCCTGGGGCAGGGCGGAGCCGAGCACCTGGGCGGACGGATCGGCGGCGAGGCGATATCCCTTGCCCGGTTCGTGGGCCACCAGTTGCTGTTCCAGCAGCAGGTCCAGGCCTGCGCGGATCAGCGTGCGCGACACACCGAAGGTGCGCGCCAGCTGTTGTTCCGAGAGCGCATCGCCTTCGCCCAGCCCGCTGTCCTGGGCGTGCTCGATGACGCGCCGGGCGAGTTCCAGGTGGTTGGTGCGCGGTTTTTTCTCAGTGACGTTGCTCAAGCCGATGCTCTCCAGCGGGCCCGTGGCACGGGGCGAGCCCCTTATGCCACAGCGTGGGTGGTCCAACAAGAATGCAAGAAAGTGTTGACTTCGCCAGTGGTTCGGTTTTTATTTTGAAAAAAAGACATGTAGTACGCTTTTCGTTCCGCTGCCGTTGACACACAAAAACAACCATCGTCAGGTGCGCAAGATGAAGCTGAAGACCATGCTCTACGCAGGGGCGACCCTCGCGCTCACGCTGTCCGCCACCACGGCCAGTGCCAAGGATCTGGTGATCTCCATCTGGGACGGCTACATGGCCCCGGATAACCTGGAGAAGTTCCAGAAGGCGACCGGCCTGGAAGCCGACAAGTCCCTCCACGCCACCAACGAAGAGATCATGGGCAAGCTCATGGCTTCCGGCGGCGAAGGCTACGACGTGGTGTTCGTCTCCTCGCCCTTCGCCGAAATCCTGCACAAGCAGGGCCTGCTCGCCGAGATCGATCCGGCCAAGGTGCCGAACCTCAAGAATCTCTACCCCGAAGCGCAGAAGCTCGAGTACGACCCGGGCAACCACTTCTCCGTGCCCTACACCTGGGGTACCACCGGCATCTGCTACCGCTCGGACAAGGTCAGCCCGGCGCCTTCGAGCTGGAATGATCTGCTCAAGCCCTCCGACGCCCTTAAGGGCAAGACCACCATGCTCGCCACCGACCGCTGGCTGCTCGGCGCCGGCTTCCTGGCCAACGGCTGGTCGGTCAACGACGGCAATCCGGACCAGATCAACGCGGTGCGCGACCAGCTGATCGCCACCAAGAAGCGCCTGCTGTCCTTCGACGACACCACCTTCTACTCCAAGCTGGCTTCGGGCGAGGCGCTGATGGCCCACGCCTGGGATGGCTGGTGCAACTACGGTACCCAGGCCAACGAGTCGATCAAGTTCGTCGTGCCCAAGGAGGGTTCCGACCTCTGGGTGGACACCATGGTCGTGCTGAAAAGCTCGAAGAACCCCGACGCCGCCTACCGCTTCATCAACTACATGCTGGAGCCGGCGAACCACGCCTGGGTCGCGGAGAACATCCTCTACAAGGTGCCCAATCAGGCGGCGATGGCGACCCTGAAGCCGGACTTGCTGGCCAAGTATCCCAACCTCACCACCACGCCGGCCGAGCTGGTCAAGCAACAGCAATTGCGTGATGTCGGCGGTTCCACGCAGAAGGCCTATACCCGCGCCGTGACCGAGATCATGGCGGCTCAGTAGGGCCGATGGGGCGTCGCGACGGCGCCCCGCAATTCTCTCCGGAATAACCCTGAAGCACCCCGCCTGGCGTGGGGTTGGGGGAACTACGCATGACCGCTTTATCCGCCGACCGCAAATTGTCGGCCTGGCTGCTCGCGCCTGGTCTGGGCTGGCTGGCCCTGTTCCTGCTGCTGCCGTGCCTGCTGGTGCTGGTCTACAGCTTCCTCGAGCGCGGTGCCTATGGCGGCATCGACTACGTGTTCACCTGGGAAAACTACCGCCGTGCGGTGGACCCGCTGTACCTCGACATCCTCCTACGCTCGGCGAAGATCGCCGGCCTGGCGATGCTCTTCGCGGTGATCATCGGTTACCCGGCGGCCTACGCCATCACCCGCACTACGCCGCGCCGGCAGGCGGTGTACCTGTTCCTGGTGATGCTGCCGTTCTGGAGCAACTACCTGATCCGCACCTACGCCTGGATCGTCCTGCTCAACCGCGAAGGCCTGCTCAACCGCCTGTTCAACCTGCTGGGCTACAGCGGCGAACCGATCAACCTGTTGTACACCGACGCCACCGTGGTGCTCGGGCTGGTCTACAACTACATCCCCTTCGTCATCCTCGCCATCTACAGCTCGCTGTCGCGCATCGACAACGAACTCTGGGAAGCCTCGCGGGACCTTGGCGCGTCCGGCTGGACCACTTTCCGCCGAGTGATCCTGCCGCTGTCGGTGCCCGGTGTGGCGGCCGGCGCGGTGTTTGTCTTCGTGCTCTCCATCGGCAACTTCATCACCGCCGACCTGCTGGGCGGCAAGCAGGTGCAGATGGTCGGCAACCTGATCTACGCGCAATTCCTCACCGCGCGGGACTGGCCGTTCGGCGCGGCGCTGAGCTTCTTCCTGATCGGCATCATGCTGCTCCTGCTGTTCATCCAGGCCATGGTCTCGCGCCGGGCCCAGGGCGCGGAGGGCGAACGCCATGCGTAACTCTTCCGGTATCGCACTCGGCACGCACCTGTGGCTGGTGTACGCCTTCCTTTATGTACCGATCCTGGTGCTGATCCTGCTGTCGTTCAACGCCAGCGGCCTGCCCACCGCGTGGGGCGGTGCCTCGCTGAAGTGGTACGCCAAGCTGCTGGCCAATGCGTCGATCCAGCATGCGGCGCTGAACACGCTGATCGTTGCACTGACCTCCACCTTCATCGCCTGCGTGCTCGGCACCTTGCTTGCGCTGGGCGTGGAAATGCGCGCCCGCAGCAGCGGCAAGAAGGCCAGCAACATCGCCGACACCTTGCTGATGGCGCCGATGATCATCCCCGACATCGTCCTGGCCATCGCGCTGCTGAGCTTCTTCAACCTGCTGAAGATGAGCCTGGGGCTGCACTCGATCATCCTCAGCCACGTGGTGTTCAACATCGCCTTCGTCTGCGCGGTGGTGCGCACGCGCCTCAAGCATTTCGACTATTCGATCCTCGAGGCCTCCATCGACCTGGGCGCCGGCTGGTTCACCACCGCGCGCCGGGTGCTGCTGCCGGCGATCTTCCCCGGTGTACTGGCCGGCGGCTTGCTGGCGTTCACCCTGTCGGTGGACGAATTCATCATCGCTTTCTTCAACTCCGGCTCCGGCAGCGCCTCCACCACGTTGCCGATGCAGATCTACTCGATGATCCGCTTCGGCGTGACCCCGGAAATCAACGCCCTCGCCACCCTGGTGATGCTGGTCAGCTTCACCGCGCTGTTCGCCTCCCAACGTCTGAACAAGGTACCCAAAGCCCATGACTAAGTCTTCCGACCTGCTGGTGCTGGACCAGGTCAGCAAATCCTACGGCGAGGGCCTGACGGCGGTGGACCAGGTGTCCCTGGCGATCCGCGAGAATGAGTTCTTCGCGCTGCTCGGCCCGTCCGGCTGCGGCAAGACCACGCTGATGCGGATGATCGCCGGCTTCGAGACGCCCAGCTCCGGCGCTATCTACCTCAACGGCCAGGACATCTCGCCGCTGCCGCCGAACAAGCGCCCGCTGAACCTGATGTTCCAGTCCTATGCGCTGTTCCCCAACATGACCGTGCGCAGCAACATCGCCTACGGCCTGGAGATGGAGAGGCTGCCCACCGGCGAGATTCGCCAGCGCGTCGATGCAGTGCTGGAAACCGCGCAGCTCGGCTCGCTGGCCAACCGTCGCCCGGACCAGCTCTCCGGCGGCCAGCGCCAGCGCGTCGCCCTGGCCCGCGCGCTGGTCAAGCGCCCGCGCGTGCTGCTGCTGGACGAACCGCTCGGCGCGCTGGACAAGAAGCTGCGCGAGAAGATGCAGCTGGAACTCAAGCGCCTGCAGCACGAGAGCGGCATCACTTTCATCATGGTCACCCACGACCAGGAAGAAGCCCTGGTGATGTCCGACCGCATGGCCGTGCTGCGTGACGGCAAGGTCTGCCAGTGCGGCAGCCCCAGCGAACTCTACGAGAACCCGGGCAGCCGCTTCGTCGCCGACTTCATCGGCGTCAGCAACCTGATCGAGGGCCGCCGCGTGGGCACCAACCGCCTGCAGGCCGGCGATCAGGTGCTGAACATCGAGACCACCGCCGAGTCAAGCCCCGAGAGCGTGACCCTCGCGCTGCGCCCGGAGCGCCTGCGCGTGCTGACCGATGCCACGCCCGCCACTGACAACCAGATCCACGGCCAGGTGGCGGAAGTCGCCTACCACGGCCTGGACACCAACCTGCACGTGAACACGGCGCTGTCCAGCAAGCCGCTGATCGTCCGCGTGCCGTCCTCGGACTACGACTTCTTGCGCCTCGCCGCCGGCATGCCGGTGCGCCTGGGCTGGGATGCGCGGCACGGCCGCGTGCTGACTCACTGATTGCTTCAAGAACAAGACTTACAGGAGAGCACCATGAGTAGTGAACGCAAGGTCATCGCCTTCTTCCCCGAGGCCGCCTACGGCCCGGCCCTCAACTCCGTCGGCATCGCCCAGGCCTGCGAGGCGCTGGGGCACAAGGCGGTGTTCCTCACCGATCCGGGGATGACCGGGGTGTACTCGGCCTACGGCTTCGAGGAGCACTACGTGAACATGTCCGAGCCGATGCCGGCGGAGGAGATGGCGCGCTACTGGACCGACTTCATCAACGGCCACATCCCCAACTTCCGCAAGGCGCCCATCGACCAGCTCGACAACTACGTGAAGGAGTGCTGGGAGGCCATCGTCTCCACCTCCAAGTGGGCGCAGAAGGAGCTGCCGGCGATCCTCGAGCGGATCAAGCCAGACCTGATCTGCGTGGACAACGTGATCCTCTTCCCGGCGATCAAGCACTACGGCAAGCCGTGGGTGCGGATCATCTCCTGCTCGGAGAACGAGGTGCATGACCCGGACATCCCACCGTACCTGTCGGGCATGAGCGTGGAAGACAAGGAAGGCCACGCGCGCTTCCAGAAGCGCTTCGAGGAAGTGATCGCGCCGATCCACGCCGACTTCAACGACTTCCTCGCCGAGTGTGGCGAGCGGCCGTATCCGCTGGGCACCTTCTTCGAAGAGTCGCCCTACATGAACCTGCTGCTGTATCCGGATCCGGTTAAGTTCCAACGCCGCCATCCGCTGCCGGCGCGGCAGTTCCATTACCTGCAGGGCTGCGTGCGTACCGACAAGCCTTACGAGATTCCGCAGTTCAAGGCGCACAACGACAAGCCGCTGCTCTACGTCAGTTTCGGCAGCCTCGGCTCGGGCGATGTCGACCTGCTCAAGCGCCTGGTCACCGCTATCGGCAAGCTGCCGTACCGCGCGCTGTTCAATGTCGGCGAGCACGTGGAGAAATACGACGACCTGCCGGACAACGTGATCGTTTCCAACTGGTACCCGCAGCCCTCGGTGATCGCCCAGGTCGACGGGGTGATCCACCACGGCGGCAACAACAGCTTCACCGAGTGCCTGTTCTTCGGCAAACCGGCCATCGTCATGCCCTATGTCTGGGACGGCCACGACAACGCCATGCGTGCCCAGGAAAGCGGCCACGGCCTGCGCATGGATCGCTACGACTGGAGCGAGCAGGACCTGGCGCGCAACATCGCCCAATTGCTCGGCGACGACCTGATGCAGGAGCGCCTGGCGCGCACCAGCGACTACATGCGCTCGCGCAAGGGCCCGGAGGATGCCGCGCGCATCCTCGACCAACTGATGGGCGGCAAGGCGGTGAACCATGGCTGAGTTCAAAGGCGACAGCACCGCTCCGCACATCCGTGGCGCCCGCGACTATGACGACCTGGTGGACTGGGGGGTGCAGTCCGACGCGCTGGAGGGTGTGTCGCACTCCAGCGGACGCCTGTTGTTCAAGGGGCCGAACAACAGCCCCGAGACCGGCCTATGGGTCTGTACGCCCGGCCGCTGGCGGCTGTCGATCCCGCGCGACGAGCTGTGCCATTTCGTTTCCGGGCGCGCTACCTACCGCTCGGACGAGGGCGAGGTGATCGAGGTCGAGCCCGACACCCTGGTGCTGTTCCCCGCCGGCTGGACTGGTGAGTGCACCGTGCACACCACACTTCGCAACCTCTACATGCTCGCCTGAACCCGTAGGGCGCATAACGCCCCAAGCGTTATCCGCCGTCGAGTTTTGCGCCGAACCCATCGGCGGATAACCGCAAGCGGTTATTCGCCCTACGCCTTATCCGGCCGCCCGAGAGGGTGGCCATTGCTGGAGAAAGACATGAAGACCCCCGCTATCCATCGCCCACTGCAAGTCACCGAACTCAAGGACTGGGGCGTCATCCCGACCATGCTCGAGGGCGAGTCCCACGTCAGCGGCGTGGTTCTGCACAAGGGGCCCGATGGCCAGTCCGAGTGCGGCATCTGGCACTGCACGCCGGGCAAGTGGTTCTGCCATGTGACCAGCGACGAGTTCTGCCATTTCCTCGAAGGCCGCTGCACCTATGTGCACGAATCCGGCGAGGTGATCGAGATCGAGCCGGACACCGCGGCCTTCTTCCCCAAGGACTGGAAGGGCGTGTGCACCGTGCACGAGACCATCAAGAAGGTCTACATGATCCGGTGATGCCATGAACCTGCCTTGTGAAACCACCCGCGCCGCCGCCCGCGAGACCTTTCTCGCCGGCAGCGGCCTGGCCGGAGAGACGCTGACCGCGCTGCCGGCCGACGCCTCGGCGCGGCGCTACTTCCGTGTCGACGGCAAGGGCCTGCTGCTGATGGATTCGCCACCCGGCGCCGAACCGCTGGCGCCGTACCTGCGGGTGGCACAACTGCTGCGCGACTGCGGGCTGTCGGCGCCGAACGTGCTGGCCGCCGACCGCGAGCTGGGCCTGGCGCTGATCGAGGACTTCGGTGACGCCACCTATACCCGGCTGTTCGCGGCCGGCCACAGCGAAACGGAGCTGTACCGTCTCGCCGTGGATGCCCTGGTGCGCCTGCATCGCGCCGGCCCGCAAGCGGCAGAGGGTGTGCCGGCCTACGACGGGCAGAAGCTGGGTGAGGAAGCGGCGCTGTTCATCGATTGGTACGCGCCGCTACTCATCGGCGAGAAGGCTGCCGCGCAGCTCCGCGAGCGCTTTCTTGCCGAGTTCGCCGCGCTCTGGCGAGACGCCTCGATGCGCCGCGAAGTACTGGTGCTGCGCGACTATCACGTCGACAACCTGATGCTGCTGGAGGGCAGGGAGGACGTGGCGGCCTGCGGGTTGCTGGACTTCCAGGACGCGTTGTTCGGCGCACCGGCCTATGACCTCATGTCCCTGCTCGAAGATGCGCGGCGCGACATTCCCGAAACGCTGCGCGTGACCCTGCTCACCCATTACCTCAGCCAGCGCCCGGAGGTGGACGGCCGGCGCTTCCTGGCCGACTTCCAGGTGCTCGCCGCACAGCGCCACGCCAAGGTGCTGGGCATCTTCGTGCGCCTGGCCAAACGCGATGGCAAGCATGGCTACCTCAAGCATCTGCCGCGCGTACTGCGGCTGTTCCAGCGCGCGCTGGATAACCAGCAACTGCGCCCGCTGGCTGCGCTGCTCGACTCTCACTTGCCGAACTGGCGCCAGCCGCTGGAGAGCGACGTGATCGCCCAGCGCCTGGCTTCATCCGAATCCCTGCGGAGCATTCCATGACCGACTTCCACAGCGCCTTCCATCCCGAATCGGCCCTGCGCTTCATCGGCCCTCACTACCAGGGCGTGGCCACGCAGCGCCGGCGCGACATCATCAACCCCGCTGACCTCACGCCCGTGGGCCGCATTGCCCTGTGCGATGCCGAGGACGTGGACGCCACCATCGATGCCGCCAACGCCGCCCAGCGCGAGTGGAAGCGTGTCGATGCGAAATCCCGCGCGGCGATCCTTCACCAGTTGGCCAACGCCATCGAGACCGACCAGGCGACCCAGCGCGAAGTAGCGCGGCTGATGACGCTGGAGATGGGCAAGCCGTTCCCCGAGGCCATGGGCGAGCTGGCCAACTGTGCGCCGATCTTCCGCTACTACGCCGAGATGGCCCGCGACGAAGCGGGCAAGGTGGCCGGCACCACTCAGCTCGGCTCGTTCCAGCATGTGCGCTACGAACCCTATGGCGTCAGCGTGCACATCATGCCATTCAACTTCCCCATCCTGCTGATGTGCTGGACCCTGGCAGCCTCGCTCGCGGCGGGCAACGCCTGCATCGTCAAGCCAGCGGAAAGTACCACGCTGTGCACGCTGAAATTCATGGAGCACTTCAAGGTGCTGCCGGCGGGGATGGTCAGCTGCGTGCCGGGCGATGCCAGCACCGCGCAGCGCCTGGTGCAATCCGAGCGCACCCATGCCGTGGCCTTCACCGGAAGCGTCGCTGCCGGCAAGGCAGTGGCGGTGGCCTGTGCCGAGCGGATGAAACCGGCGGTGATCGAGGCCGGCGGCAGCGACCCGATGATCATCTCCCGCCATGCACCGCTGGAAGTCGCGGCGGCCGGCGCGGTGACCGCGGCGTTCCACCTGAGCGGGCAAATCTGCACCTCGGCCGAGCGCTTCTATGTGGTCGACGAAGTGCACGACGAGTTCGTCGCGCGTTTCGCCGAGCGGACTCGCGCGTTGCGCATCGGTCACGGGCTGGAGCGCTCCGAGATCGGCCCGATGGTCAGCGAAGCGGCTCGTGCCAAGGTGATTCGTCTGGTTGACGACGCCATCGCCAAGGGCGCCACGCTGGTCTGCGGCGGGCGTATTCCGCCGCAATTCCCGGTGGGCTGGTACTACGAGCCGACCATCCTCACCGACGTCACCCCAGCCATGGCGATCTTCCACGAGGAGTGCTTCGGCCCGGTGGCGGCGATCTGCAAGGTGAAGGATTTCGACGAGGCCGTGCGCCTGGCCAACGATTCACCCTTCGGCCTGGGCGCCTCGCTGTTCTCCACTGACCTGGCCGAAGCCATGGAAGCGGCGGACCGCCTGGAAGCGGGCATGGTCTGGGTGAACAACCCGCTGATCGACAACGACGCGCTGCCGTTCGGCGGCTGGAAGATGTCCGGCATGGGCCGCGAACTGGGCCGCCAGGGCCTGGACGCGTTCCGCCGGTCGAAGATGGTGATCATCGATCACCAGCCGCAGATCCACTCCTGGTGGTATCCGTACAGCGACGAGGTGTTCTACCAGGGCTGAGTGGCTCTCAGGTCGTGGCGCGGCCGAGCCTTTCCAGCAGCCGCGCCTTCACCTCTGGCCACTCGCTGTCGATGATGCTGAAGCGCACCGAGTTGCGCTTGCGTCCGTCGGGCATGATGCGTTCATGGCGGACGATGCCTTCCTGTACCGCACCCAGACGCAGGATGGCGGCGCGGGACTTCTCGTTCAACTCGTCGGTGGTGAACTGCACACGCACGCAGTTGAGTTCCTCGAAGGCGTAGCTGAGCAGCAGGAGTTTGGCCTCGGTGTTGATCGGCGTGCGCTGCGCCGACAGGGCAAGCCAGGTGTGGCCGATCTCCAGCTTGCGGTTGGCGCGGTCGACCTTCCAGAAGCGGGTACTGCCGACGATCTGGCCGGTACGCCGGTCGAGGATGGCGAAGGGCAGGACAGTGCCTTCCTCCAGGCCCTTTTCGGCCTTGGCGATGTAACTATCCACGGTGTCCGGGCCGGGCACGACCGTGACCTTGAGGTTCCACAGTTCGCCGTCGGTGGCTGCATTGAGCAGTGCGTCGCGGTGTTCCGCGCGCAGAGGAATGAGTTCGACGTGCTGG
Organism: Pseudomonas multiresinivorans; assembly: GCF_012971725.1. Classification (NCBI taxonomy): domain Bacteria; kingdom Pseudomonadati; phylum Pseudomonadota; class Gammaproteobacteria; order Pseudomonadales; family Pseudomonadaceae; genus Pseudomonas; species Pseudomonas multiresinivorans. The sequence goes on along the minus strand of NZ_CP048833.1, from coordinate 3,832,459 downwards.
CCGATGAGGTGGGGGCAGGTGAGGGCGGGCATGCTGTTGGGCTCTGGGTGAAACGAACCCGAAGCCTACCGTATGCAGCAGGCTTTTCGTAGGAGCGAGCTTGCTCGCGAACCGCACGGCAGAGGTGGTCCCGGCGAAAGGCTGTTCGCGAGCAAGCTCGCTCCTACAAAGAGGACGGTGTGGGACGACGGTCAGAGCGCCACGCGAGCGACGTTCCCCTCCAGCACCAGTCGCGTCCCGTAGGGCTCCGACAGCGCGGCAAAGCGCTGCAGGATTGCTTGTGCGTGCTCACCTTCGGCCAGGCGCGGGCGGCCACGGCGGTGGACCGCTTCGCCCAGGCCCAGGCTCACCGGATGCAGCTCGATGCCGGTGAGACGGCGGCCATCGAACTGGCAGACCGGCACCAGGCTTTCCCAGAAGCGCGAGTCGGAGGGGAAGCTGCGGGTGTCGTTCTGCGTGCGTTGCAGGAAGACCCTGGACGGCGTCTGGTTGCGGTCGACGCGGAACTGCTCGTAGCTGTCCGCCGGCAGGCGCTCGACCAGCTCGTTCTGGCCGATGAAGTTGCCCAGGCTGTAGAAGATCGGCTTGCCGTTGTAGATCTCCATGCCGCGCAGCAGGTGCGGGCCGTGGCCGACCACGATGTCGACGCCGGCGTCGATCATCCGTCGCGCGACCGGCTGGATGAACTCGGCGGCGGCTTCCAGGTTCCAGTCGCCGGTGGCGTCATGGCCCAGTTCGTGGGCGTGGATGCTCAGTACGACGATGTCGGACAACGTCCGTGCCTCCTCGACCCAGCGCAGGATGTCGTCCATATCCTTCTTGCGCGGCAGGGTGCGCAGGCGCGAACTCTCGCCCTGGCGGAACAGCAGCGGGGTGAAGGGACCGAAAACCGCCAGCGACGGATCGGGGATCGGGTGGGCGAAGCCCAGGTCCACCGCGCCCTGGTAGAGGCGGTCCAGGCCGAGGCTGGCGATGATCCCGCGCATGGCTTCCATCTGCGTGCCGTCCAGCTGGTGCACAGTGTCGTAGCGCAGCGGGTTGAGGCCGGGGCGGCCAGGCATGTCGCGGGTCTGTTCGCTGGCCTCCTGGCCCTTGCCGAACGTGGAGGTGCAGGCGAGCAGCGAGACGGTGCCGGCGGGCTTGGTGCAGTACACCGGGCGGCGCGCTTCCTCGAGGTTGCGGCCGGTGCCGGCGAACAGCAGTTCGCGTTTCTCCAGCTGCGCGTGGGCGGCGTGCAGGCCGGCAATGCCGTAGTCCAGGCTGTGGTTGTTGGCGGTGGAGAACAGGTCGAAGCCGCCGTCCACCAGCTCATCGAGGACCCAGGACGGAGCGCCGAAGTGCGAGCCGCCGCTTTCCAGCACGGCGTCGCCCTGGAAGTCGTTGGGCAGTACTTCCAGGTTGGTGAAGCTGACATCGGCGCCGCGCAGCAGGTCGAACAGCGGGCGCAGGGTTTCATCGTCGCGGCTGTTCAGGCGGCGCTGCAGGATGCTGTCGCCGGTCAACGCAATCTTCATGGTCCACCTCATCGTTGGGAGTCGCTGATGGCGGCGGACTTTAGGCCAATGCGCAGGCGCGGTCGGCTGAATCCTGGGTATCGCGATAGCTGCCGGTTATCACCCGAAAAACCTCACGGGCTGCCGGTCGCGGGCGTTTCGATTCTGGCTATGGGCATCACTTTTTTTCAGCAGTCAGCTTTGTGACAGCGCTCTTACCATGCGATCGCCTCCCGGCCAGCCGGCCGCGGGGCAGGGGTGGCACGGCTAGCCGTGACCAGCACGATCCAGGCGGAGATCAGCATGAAAAAAACAATAACCGGCGCCGCAGGCTTCAGGCCGCACGCGCTGGCGCTGGCTACCAGCATGGCCCTAGGTGGGGCATCTTCGGCTCAGGCAGTGAGCTTCAACGTGGGGGAAATCGAGGGCCGCTTCGACTCGACCCTGTCCATCGGCGCGAGCTGGGCGATGGACAGCCCGGACAAGAAGTTCATCGGGTCGCGCAACGGCGGCACGGCCTCCAGCCAGACCTCCGATGACGGTCGACTGAACTTCAAGAAGGGCGAAACCTTCTCCAAGATCTTCAAGGGCCTGCACGACCTGGAGCTGAAGTACGGCGACAGCGGCCTGTTCCTGCGCGGCAAGTACTGGTACGACTTCGAGCTGAAGGACGAGCACCGCCCGCTCTACGACATCGACGACAACGGCCGCGACATGGCGGCGCGCTCCTCTGGTGCCGAGCTGCTCGACGCCTTCATCTACCACAACTACGACTTCCGAGACCTGCCCGGCACCGTGCGCCTGGGCCGCCAGGTGGTGAGCTGGGGCGAGAGCACCTTCATCCAGAACGGCATCAACTCGATCAATCCGGTGGACGTCTCCGCGCTGCGCCGGCCGGGCTCCGAGGTGAAGGAAGCGCTGATCCCGGTGAGCATGCTGTATTTCAACCAGGGGCTGACCGACACGCTGTCCATGGAGGCCTTCTACCAGCTCGAATGGGAGAAGACCGTGCCGGACAACTGCGGCACCTTCTTCGGCAGCGACGTGGCGGCCAAGGGCTGCGACATCAACATGGCGGTGAACGGCAGCGACTTCGACCGCGACATTGACGGCACCGGCGTCAGGGGCGGCTACGGCTACGTGCCGCGCACCGGCGACCATGACGCCCGCGACGGCGGCCAGTTCGGCGTGGCATTACGCTGGATGGTCAACGACACGGAATTCTCCGCCTACGCGATGAACTATCACAGCCGCACCCCGACCAGTAACTGGGTGGTGGGCAAGGGCGCGCTGGCCGATCCGGTGGGCGGCCTGATCGGGCAGGGCGGACGCAGTACCGCCAGCTGGTACCTGGATTATCCGGAAGACATCCGCCTCTACGGCCTGGGCTTCAACACCACCTGGGGCAGCACCGCGGTGCAGGGCGAGATCAGCTACCGGCCGAACATGCCGATGGGCATCAACTCCAGCGACGTCTCCGGCGCTGCCACCCTTGGCTCGGCGTCCACCAACGCGATGGTCAACGCCGGCTTGCCGATCTTCGCCAGCGGCTGGGCGGATTCGAGCTACGGCTCGTTGATCCAGGGCTACAAGCGCCTGCCCTACACCCAGGCCCAGATGACCTTCACCAACACCTTCGACCAGATCCCGGTAATCGGCGCCGAACGCCTGACGTTGGTGGGCGAAATCGGCTTTGGCCATATCGACGACCTGGGTTCCACCGATGGCTCCGACCTGCGCTTTGGCCGCAGCAGCGTTTACGGCAACGGTGAGCTGGCCAGCGCCGGTAGCTCGTCGCTGCTGGGCCTGTCGGGCAACGCGCTGTGCGAGAAGGTGGTGAATACCGCCAATCCTGGGCAGTGCAACGACAAAGGCTTCTACACCCAGAACTCCTGGGGTTATCGCCTGCGCGCGGGCCTGGAATACAACGACCTCATCGGCGGCATCTCGCTGCGCCCGAACCTGGCGTTCTCCCACGACGTGGAGGGCTACGGCCCGACCTTCAACGAGGGCGACAAATCGGTGAGCGTCGGCGTCGATGCCGAATACCTGAGCCGCTACACCGCGAGCATCAGTTACACCGACTATTTCGGCGGTGATTACAACGTCAACACCGACCGCGACTTCCTTGCCGTCAGCCTGGGCGTCAGCTTCTGACGCCGCCTGCTCCACTCTCAGTCCCAGAGGTATCAGCATGAACAACAAGCAATGGTTGCAGGCCGGCTGCCTGACCCTGAGCCTGCTCGCCGGGCAAGTGATGGCCGCGGTGAGCGCCGACCAGGCCGCGCGCCTGGGCAATGAACTCACCCCCATCGGCGCGGAGAAATCCGCCAATGCCGACGGCAGCATCCCGGCCTGGACCGGTGGCCTGGCGCCGAACGCCGGCAAGGTCGATGCCGGCGGTTTCCTCGCCGATCCCTACGCCGCCGACCAGCCGCTGTTCACCATCACCGCGCAGACCGCCAGCCAGTACAAGGACAAGCTCACGCCCGGCCAGCTGGCGATGTTCCAGCGCTTCCCCGAGACCTATCGCATCCCGGTCTACCCGAGCCACCGCAGTGCGAGCTATCCGCAAACGGTGCTCGACGCGGCGAAGAAGAACGCCACTGCGACCTCGTTGGCCGAGGGCGGCAACGGGCTGAACAACTTCACCATGACCATTCCGTTCCCGATCCCGCAGAACGGCCTGGAGGTGATCTGGAACCATGTCACCCGCTATCGCAGCAATGCCATGCTGCGCACCACCGCGCAGATGAACCCGCAGACCAATGGCGACTACACCATCAGCTACATGAAGGAGCAGTTCGCCTTCCCGTTCGGGCTCAAGGACTACGACCCGGCGAAGATGAACAACATCCTCTACTACTTCCGCCAGGAAATCCTCTCGCCGCCGCGCCGCGCGGGCAGCGTGATGCTGGTGCTGGAGACCATCGACCAGGTCAAGGAACCGCGCATGGCGTGGATGTACAACGCCGGCCAGCGCCGCGTGCGCCGCGCTCCGCAAGTGGGCTACGACAGCCCCGGCGCGGAAGGCATGCGCACCTACGACGACTTCGACATGTTCAACGGCGCGCCGGATCGCTATGACTGGAAGCTGGTGGGCAAGCAGGAGCTGTACATCCCCTACAACAGCTTCAAGCTCGACTCGCCGACGCTGAAGTACGACGACATCGTCAAGCCCGGCCACCTCAACCCGGACCACACCCGCTACGAGCTGCACCGCGTCTGGCACGTGGTGGCGACCCTGAAGCCGGGCCAGCGCCACATCTACAGCAAGCGCGACCTGTACATCGACGAGGACAGCTGGCAGATCGCCGAGGCCGATGCCTATGACGGTCGCGGCGATCTCTGGCGCGTGTCCGAAGGCCACGCGCGGCCGTTCTACGACCAGCAGTTCACCTGGCTGACGGCGGAAACCCACTATGACGTGCTGTCCGGCCGCTACACGGTGTCCGGCCTGCGCAACGAGGAGAAGAGCAGCTATGACTTCGCGGTGAAGTCCAGCAGCAACGACTTCACCCCCAACGCCTTGCGCGCCACCGGCATCCGCTGACGGCGGGCTTTACTGGCGCTCACCGGCGCTCCTTGTGTTGACTCAGCGGCCCTCGGGCCGCTTTTTTCGCTTGTGTCTATCTCGCGGGCAGGCGGCTCTTCGTAGGAGCGAGCTTGCTCGCGAACCGCATGGTCTCGGCGATTCGATTGACTCCGTTCGCGAGCAAGCTCGCTCCTGCAAATTCATGCGAACGCGACCCGCCGGTCCGCCTCCGTTTACCAACCGTTACTCACGCCGGCCTCGATTTTGCTTTATGTTCCGACCTGTTACCGATCTCCGAGCCGTCGTCCACGCCATGAAGTTGCATCAACTCCGCGCCATCGTCGCCATCTGCGAGAGCGGCAGTATCCAGGAGGCTTCGCGCCTGCTGCATATCTCCCAGCCCGCCCTGTCCAAGAGCATCAAGGAGCTGGAGGCCGAGCTGGGCGTGCCGCTGCTGGTGCGCTCCAACCGCGGCATCACTGCCACCGAGTATGGCGAACGCCTGGTGCGCCGTGCCCGCCTGGTGGTGGAGGAGGTGCGCCGCGCCCGTGACGAGATCGAGACGCTCAAGGGCGCCATGGATGGCCGCGTGGCCATCGGCGTGTCGCCAGTGACGCCCAGCCAGCAGTTCGCCAGCTGCCTGCTGCGTTACCGCAAGCGCTACCCCAAGGTGCAACTGCAGATCAGCGAACTGCGCCCGGCCAAGCTGCTCGAAGGCCTGCGCGAAGGTCAGCTGGACCTGGTGCTGACTTCGCAACCGTCCTCGCGCAACGTCGATGGTTTCCACTGGCAGGAGCTCTATGCCCAGCCCACCACGCTGGCGGTGCGCAAGGGGCATCCACTGCGCAACGCCCGCTCGCTGCACGAACTGCTCGACGAGGAATGGCTGGTACCCGACTCGCTGGATATCTCCCTCGCCGGGCAGATGTTCGAGCAGTATCAGGTGCGCCATCCCGAGCGTGTCATCGAGTGCGCCTCGGTGGTGCTCTACGCGGAGCTGGCGGCCAACACCGATGCGGTGAGCTTCTGGTCGCGGCGAGTGTTCGACCTGCCCATCGTTTCCAGCACGCTGGATGCCCTGGATATCGCCGAGACCGTGCCGGGCACCGACATCTCGCTGGTCTGCCGGCCGCCCGAGCTGATGACCCGCGAGGCGCAGACCCTGGTGGACGAACTGGTCTACACCTTCAAGGGACCGCACCTGCGCAAGGCCGACTGATTCAGGTTCGAGAGCAGGCGTCGATAACCAGCCTCGATAAGCATGCGTGAAGGTCATTATTCAGCATCGCGCGCGTGGGGCATCCTGCCGGCCACATCAGAACAATGGGCAGGATGCGGCATGAGTCAGCACCCCACGATAGAAAGGCTTGCGGCAAGCACCGAGGATTTCGCGCGGATTCGCCGGGACCTCCACCAGCATCCCGAACTGGGCTTCGAGGAGGCGCGCACCAGCGCCATCGTCGCCGGTTACCTGCGCGAATGGGGCTATGAAGTCCACGAGGGCGTCGGCGGCACCGGCGTGGTTGGTGTACTGCGCCAGGGCAACAGCGCGCGCAGCATCGGCATCCGCGCCGACATGGATGCACTGCCCATCGACGAGGCCAGCGGCGTTCCCTACGCCAGCCAGCACGCAGGCCGCATGCATGCCTGCGGCCACGACGGCCACACCGCGATCCTGCTCTGCGCCGCCCGTGATCTGGCCGAGCAGCGCCACTTCGACGGTACCCTCAACCTGATCTTCCAGCCCGCCGAGGAAACCCTCGGCGGCGCCGTGGCGATGATGGAAGACGGCCTGTTCGAACGCTTCCCCTGCGATGCGGTGTACGCGCTGCACAATGCGCCGGGCCTGCCGGTAGGCTGCTTCCTGACCCGCGAAGGCGCGCTGACGGCATCGTCCGACCGCGTATCGATTCGCCTGACCGGCGTCGGCGGCCACGGCGCCATGCCGCACCTGACCAGGGACCCGATAGTCGCCGCTGCCGAGCTGGTGCTGGCGCTGCAAAGCATCGTTGCGCGCAACGTGCCGTCCACCGAAGTGGGCGTGGTGACTGTGGGTATGCTCAAGGCGGGGGAGGCGGCCAACGTGATTCCCGACCACGCCGACCTGCGCCTGAGCGTGCGCGCCACCAAGCCCGAAGTGCGCGAACTGCTCAAGCGCCGCATCGGCGAGATCACCCGTGGCGTCGCCGCCGTGCACGGCATGGAGCTGCATTACGAATACGAGGAGCTGGTGCCGGTGCTGGTGAATACGCCAGAGGAAACCCGCCTCGCACGCCAGGTGCTGACCGAGCTGGTCGGCCCGCAGCGCCTGCTCTCCGAAGTGCCCTCGGGCTTCCTCGGCAGCGAGGACTTCGCCTGGATGCTGGAACGCCGCCCCGGTTGCTATATCGCCCTGGGCAACGGCAACAGCGGCCCCAGCGGCTGCATGGTCCACAACCCCGGCTACGACTTCAACGACGGGGCGATTCCCTTCGGCGCGGCGCTCTGGGTGCGGCTGGTGGAGACTTCGCTGTCGAGAGGGGAGCAGGCATGAAACAGCGCACCGTAGTCCTCATCCTGCTGATGCTGGTGATGGTCATCAGCGTCCTGGACAAGACCATCTTCGCCTTCGCCGGCACGCAGATCATCGACGAGTTGAAGCTCTCGCCGACCGAGTTCGGCTTCATCGGCAGCGCGTTCTTCTTCCTCTATTCGATCTCCGGCGTGCTGGTGGGCTTCCTCGCCAACCGTTTCCCGACACGCTGGATCCTGGCCGGCATGTCCGTGGTGTGGATGGCCTCGCAACTGCTGGTGGCACTGTCCAGCGGCTTTGCCGCACTGGTTGCCGGGCGCCTGTTGCTGGGCGCCGGCACCGGGCCGGGCACGGCGGTCACCCAGCACGCCTGCTTCAAGTGGTTCGGCCCCAAGGAGCGCGTGCTGCCCTCGGCGCTGATCCAGGTATCGATCATGCTCGGCGCCGTTCTCGGTGCGTTGAGCCTGCCGCTGGCGATCCAGCATTTTGGCTGGCGCACCGCGTACTTCCTGCTGGCACTGCTCGGGCTGGTCTGGCTGGTCGTCTGGCTGATCTTCGGCCGCGAAGGGCAGCAGACCGCGGAGGAAGGGCCGGGATCGACGCTGCGCCTGCCCTACAGCCGGCTGCTGCTCAACCGCAGTTTCCTCTGGATCACCCTGATGGGCTTCCTCAGCTACCTGCCCACCGCGCTGGTGTACAGCTGGGTGCCGGTCTACCTGCAGAAGGGCCAGGGCATGACGCCCATGCAATCGGGCTACACCGTGATGGTGGTGACGGTCGGGGTGATACTGGCCAACCTGCTGCTCTCCACGCTGTCGCAACGGGCCATGAAACGCGGCGCTTCGGTGCAGCGCGCCATGGTGCTGCCGCCGATGCTCTTCGCGGCGGTTGCCGGCGTGGCATTTTGCGCGCTGACCCTGCTGCACGGCGATCGCCTGGCGATCCTGGTGCTCTACGCCCTGGGCGCGATCCTGGTGAACGTCCTGCCGACCTTCTGCAACACCCTGGTCGCCTATATCGCGCCGAGCGCACAGCGCGGTTCGATGCTGGCGATCCATATCGGCGGCATGACCAGCGCGGGCATGCTCGCGCCGTGGATAGTCGGCCAACTGGTCGAGCTGCGCGGTGGCGACATCGCCCATGGCTTCGAGACCGCGCTCGGCCTGTTCGGCGTGCTCACCGTGGTCTGCGCCATCCTCGGCTGCCGGATCATCGCCCCCGAGCGGTCCCGCCAGTCCCTGCAGGGCGAGCAAAGCGAAGCGCCGCTGCCCGGTGCTGTCGGTCACGCCTGATATTCCTCGAAGGGCCCGCACGTCGGGCCCGATTTCCTGACTCGAATCCAATCATCCGGAGTGGTGATGACCCCGTCTGCCTGTTTTTCCCAGAGCTACGCCGAAGCGCGTGGCAAGTTCCTCGCCGCCTGCCTCTCCGCCGGCCTGGTCGTCGAGTCCCATCGCCATCCACTGCCGGGCCGCGACGGTGAGCCCCTGGCGCTGGACGTGGCGCGCAGCGGCCGCGCCGACGCGCAGAACCTGCTGATCATCAGCAGCGGCTGCCACGGCGTGGAGGGCTTCTGCGGCTCGGCTGTGCAGGTCGCGCTGCTCAACGACCCCGACTGGCTGGAACTCTGCGCCAAGGCCGATTGCGCGGTGCTCTACCTGCATGCGGCCAACCCCTACGGTTTTTCATGGTGGCGGCGCTGGACCCATGAGAACGTCGACCTGAACCGCAACTTCATCGACTTCTCCCTGCTGCGCCAGCGCAACCAGGCCTACGCAACCCTGGACCCGATCCTGATACCGCGTCGCTGGCCGTCCTTCGCCAGCCACTTGCGTCTGCTGCGCTACGCCATGCGCCATGGCCGCAAGCGATTGCAGGCGGCCATTTCCAGCGGCCAGGACAGCCACCCCAACGGCCTGTTCTATATCGGCGCCAAGCCGACCTGGAGCAACCAGGCCGTGCGCCAGGTGCTGCGCCAGCACGCCCGCGACTGCGCCCGACTGGGCTGGATCGACGTGCACACCGGCCTGGGTCCCAAGGGCCACGGCGAGCGCATCTATGTTGGCGGCAACGATCCGCAGACCCTGGCGCGTACGCGCCGCTGGTGGGGTGATGAGGTGACTTCGGCGCACGAAGGGGGATCGGTGTCGGTGCAGCTGCAGGGGCAGATGATCCTGGCCGCCGCCAGTGAATGCCCGCAGGCCGAGCTGACCGCCATCGCCCTGGAGTACGGCACGCTGCCGGGGCTCAAGGTCCTCAAGGCGCTGCGCGCGGACCAGTGGTTGGCCAACAATCCCGACGTGCCGCCGGACAAGGCTCGGCGTATCCATCGCCAGCTGCGCGATGCCTTCTACGTCGACGAGGATGGCTGGAAGCGCCAGGTGCTGGAACAGGCCGGCGAAGCGGCGCGGCAAGCTCTCGCCGGGCTGGGCGAGGGTCAGCCGGCGCTGGCTCGCGCGTCCAGGTAACAGATCGTCGTGCGCCGTGACCCATTGGGCCGGCGCTGCGGGTCGGCGAAGGTTTCCAGTTCGAGGAAACCGGCCTTGCGCATCATGCCGGCGGAGCCGGGGTTCTCTTCGTGGCGCTCGATGTAGATGTCGGGCAGGCCGCGGGCGACCAGATCGGCGATGGTGGCGTGCAGCAGGCGGGTGCCCAGGCCGCGGCCGGCTTCGTCACGGTGCACAGTGGCCTCGGCTATATAGGCATGGCGTGACTGCCCATTCTGCTGGAAGCGGCCGAAGGCATCGCTTTCATGATAAGTCACCAGGCCGCGCAACTCGTCGCCATCCACTGCGACCAGCGCCCATATCGCTCCCTCGGCGATGCCCTGGAAATGCTCGCGTACCGGACCTTCGGGCAGGAAGTTCCAGTCGTTGGGGCCGTGCTCGAAGATCAGTTCCAGCATGCCCGGCACGTCGTCGGCGTGGGCGGGGCGAATCTGCAGGTTGGCCATGGCGTGTTCCTGGAAGTCGGGACGAACGACTCTAGCCACGGTCGATGCCCGGTTGCAGGCACAGTGGCGCAGGAAAACTGTACGGGTGGGGCCGGATCAGCGGCCGGGCAGCATCGGCGTCAGGTGCAGGATGTTCAGCAGGTGCGGAACTCGCAGCGGGTAGCAGGCCTGCAGGCGCACGCGCGCCTCGGAGAGGGTCATCTGACGGGAAAACGAGCGCAGCACGGTTTTGCCCAGGCAATGACCGTCCTGAAAATGCACGAGGAATTCATTCATGGCGAAGCGACAACGAGGAAACACGCACGAGGTGGCGCACAGGGCGCGAATAATAGCGGCTTCGGCGCGTTCATCGTTGCCATAAATCATCCTTTGCAGGAACTGTCCGACGGAACGCTTTGTCCGCCACCGGCCGAACCGACGACCGGTGGTGTCGGAAATGGCCTAGAGCCCGGAGGCATGCTCGTAAGAGTAGTCCAGGCGCAGGACGTTGTAGTCCAGGCGCATGCCGAAGGCGTGCATGAAGAAGGCCTCCAGCTGCAGCTCCAGCGAGCGCGAGGTCAGGGTCGCCAGGCGCGCGCCCTGGCGGCGCGTGCGGCGGTTCACGGCGGTGAACTCCTCGTGGACTATGCCCTGGGCGGCCGGGTCGGCAATCAGGCGATAGCAACTGTCCGGCAGGTCGTCGCGCTGGGTGGCTGACAGGCTGAGCTCGGGGTGCCCTTCGGCATTGGTGATCAACTCCACGCTGCAGCGCAGACCTCGGTCGCGGGCGAAGCGCGAGGCCTCTTCGAAGGCCGGCAGGGCCTTCTGCAGGACCTGGATCTCGAAGGCGAGGAAGAATTGCTCGTCGAATTCAACGTCCTGGGTATCGCGGGGTGCCTGGTTCAACATCGCCGGCATCTCCTGTGTCGATGAAGCCATGAAACGTCCGGAAGCGACCGTCGGGATCGCCGAAGTTTCGTCATCGCGGCATTGCGGACACAACGCACACAGTCGGTCGGCAATGCCATTTGCCTGAACGAAAGGCCATCTCACTGAACCGCGGGAGGACTGTCAACGAGCATTCGTGCATAACGGCGACCCTCCACAATAGCCAAGCATGCACATGGCGGGTGTTGGGTGCGTCAGGCCTCGAGTGGCAGGATCGGAGTCTGGTGTAAAGAGCTCGTTACGGGGCCGGGCCGCCCATCAAGACTTCGGACAGGCGGCCATTCGACGTCAGAAGGCGAAATCCTCCATCGTCAAAGCGGCGTCGCCGCCCTCGACTATCGTCTGGGCCAATCCCGGTGCCCGGGTCAGGAAGTGCCCGGCGTAGAACTGCGCGGTGCGCAGTTTGGCCCGGTAGAAGGCGGCGTCGCCGCTATTGCTGGCCAGGCATCCGCGGGCAATCCGGGCGGAGCGGGCCAACTGCCACCCGCCGGTGACGATGCCGAACAGTTCCAGCAGTGGCACCGAGCCCAGCGCCACCTGGCGGACCTGATCGTCGTAGTGCCTCACCACATGGTTCACCGCATCGTCCAGGGCGTTGATCGCCAGGAACAGGCGATGGCGAATCGAGGCCAGTTGCGGGTCATCATCCGGCAGCGCGAGTTGCGCTTCACGTAGTCGGGCGATCAGGGCAAAGGCAGCTGCGCCCTTGTCGCGGGCGATCTTGCGACCGATCAGGTCGAGCGCCTGGATGCCCGTGGTGCCTTCGTAGATCGACGTGATCCGCGCATCACGCAGGTGCTGGGCGGCGCCGGTCTCCTCGATGAAACCCATGCCGCCGTGGACCTGCACGCCGAGGGAGGCGATATCCACCGCGTTCTCGGTGCACCAGCCCTTGATCACCGGGATCATCAGCTCGACGAAGGCCTGCTGCTCGCGGCGCACCGTGTCGTTCGGATGCCCGTGGGCCAGGTCGGTGGCCAGCGCTACTTCACAGGCCAGCGCGCGCATGGCTTCCACTCGCGATCGCATGGACATGAGCATCCGGCGAACATCGGGGTGGCGGATGATCGCGACCTTTTCCCGGCCCTGTACGCCAATCTCCGTGCCCTGGTTGCGCTGGCGGGCATAGGCCGCGGCGCGCTGGTAGGCGCGCTCGGCCAGGCCGATGCCTTCGATGCCGACGGAGAAGCGTGCCGCGTTCATCATGATGAACATGTACTCCAGGCCACGATTCTCCTCGCCGACCAGCCAGCCGCGGGCAACGCCCTGGTCGCCGAAGGCCAGCACGGCGGTGGGGCTGCCGTGGATGCCGAGCTTGTGTTCGATGGAAACGCAGTGCACGTCATTGCGCTCGCCCAGGCCGCCATCGGCATCCAGCAATACCTTGGGCACCACGAACAGGGAGATGCCTTTCACTCCTTCGGGTGCGCCGGGCACTCGGGCCAGCACCAGATGGACGATGTTGTCGGTGAGGTCGTGCTCGCCGTAGGTGATGAAGATCTTCTGCCCGAACAGCTTGTAAGTCCCGTCACCCTGTGGCTCGGCACGGGTGCGCACGGCGGCGAGGTCGGATCCGGCCTGGGGCTCGGTAAGGTTCATGGTGCCGGTCCACTCGCCGCTGACCAGCCTGGGCAACCAGGTCCGCTTCAGTTCGTCGGAGCCGCGCAGCTCGATGGCCTCGATGGCGCCGCGGGTCAACATCGGGCACAGGCCGAAGGCGACGTTGGCGGCATTCCACATCTCCTCGACCAGCGCCGACACCAGTCGCGGCGCCCCCTGGCCACCGAAGTCGGGCGGGCAGGAAAGGGCGTTCCAGCCATTGCTGGCGAACTTTCCGTAGGCGTCGCGCCAGCCGTCGGCAGTATGGACAGTGCCGTCATTCCACCTCGCGCCCTGGCGGTCGCCGCTAACGTTCAGCGGCGCCAGTACGCCCTGGGCGAAGCGGGCGGCTTCGTTGAGGATGGCGTCGATCAGTTCGCCGCTCATGTCTTCCTGGCCGGGTAGCTGGTTCAGCGAATCGATCAGTTGCAGCTCGCGGAGAACGAACTGCATGTCGCGCAGCGGGGCAAGGTAATCACTCATGCTGGTGCTCCTGTTGCGGGGCCGATCAGCGGCCGGCTGGCGTGGCCGGTAGTGGGTTGGCCACCGGCCGCCGCGCAGGGTCATCCGCCGGTCGACAGGCGGTGCGTAAAGGTTGAGACCGGTGAAACTCGCCGAAGGTGCCGATTCAAAGCCGCCGCCTTCGGTACGAGGCGTCAGGCCGTCCAGTGGCGGGCGCGCAGGATGCCGTCCAGGGTGCGGCTGATGGCGGTGCAGTTGCGCACCATCTCCATGCGTTCCCAGGTCGCCTGTTCACCCTCGCGCAGCAACTGGCGCAGCTCGCCCAGCGGCATAGGGGCCAGCAGCTTGAGCGGGTTGTGCCAGCGCTTGCCGAGGAAGATGTTGATGTCGGCGATGTAGTCCTGCACCAGCACGCTGTAGCTCAGGTGTTGCCAGCGGGCGAGGGTGGGATTGCGGATGCGCAGGTGGTCGCGGCCCAGTCGCAGCAGGTGGGTGGCGACGCCCTTGCTGAGGCGTATCTGCTGGTTGAATGCACTCTGCAACAGGTTCGGCTGGGCGTTCGGGTTGGGCGTGAACAGCAGCGCGGCGGGATTGGCCATGCTGGAGATGAAGTGGTTTACCCCGTACAGGCGACCCAGGCGCTTGGCGGGCAGGTCGTCGAGGAAGGAACCGTCGATCCACTGCTGCTCCGGCAGGTAGGGCACCTGGAGGCCCGCTGCGTTCTTCGCCTGCAAGGTCACGGGTGGATAGATGCCGGCAATGGCGCAGGAGGCCATGACTGCCGAGCGCACCAGCACCGTTGGCGCGGTGATGGCATTGAGCAGGCGCGGCGCCTGGCGCGGCTCCAGTCCCGTGACGGTGATGTTCAGGTGGCGACCGCTGACCTTGTAGGCTTCGGCGAAGGTCAGGTCGGGAATCAGGCGCTCCAGGTAGCTGGCCAGGTCGCCGGCTTCCAGGGCTGGGCGAGTCCTTCGCCGGCGCTTGCGCGAGTCGCCCTGCGGTTGCATCAGCAGCAGTTCCGGCTGCAGCTTGTCGAGCATCTCCGAGTTGGCGTGGGTGCAGGCGATGGAGGCCAGGATCGAGCCGGCACTGGAGCCGGAGATGATGCTCGGCAGCATGCCTTCTTCGAACAGTGCCTTGAGCACGCCAGCATGGAAGTAACCCAGCACTGCGCCGCCGCTGAGCATCAGGGCGGAGCGGCCGAAGCACTGGCTGGCGCGGAGGAAGAAGTCCTTGCGCTCGTCCAGCGCGATGACGCTCTCGTCGAGGTCGTCAATGGCCTGCAGCGCCAGGCAGACTTCTTCGATGTACTGGTGGATCAGGTGCTTGGTGCCCAGGTTGGCGTGGCCGTAGAGCACGGCTTTGCCCATGCCGGCGAGGTTGCCGTGGATACCCTCGTTGAGGGCGAACATCAGATTGGCATAGGAACCGGCGTTGCGCATACCGCGCAGGCGCTCCATGCGTTGCCGCACCGTGCGGTAGTCGTAGTCGCCGGAGACTTCGTTGCCGCGCCAGTCGTCCATGCCGGTCGCGTGATCGAGGGCGGCGGCGTGCTCCGCCCATTCCTGGTAGCTGTGGGCATGGTCCATCTTGTCGCTCAATTGCCGCACCGCTGACTTCTGCCTGAACATCGGGACTCTCCCTGTTCGCTGATGGTTGACGGCGGCGCGCGGGGCCTCCCTGCCTTTCACGCTCCACCCTGGTATTACTCGACGCTCGGCTCGGCCGATTGCGAAGCCGGGCGCCTGCGAGAGGCGGCAGGGCGCCTGGCCGGCTCGCTGGCCATCACCTCGGCTTCGCGCCGGTGTGCCAGGGCCAGGTACTCCTCGGTCGATTCCTGCAGGCTCGCCATGTACACATCCATGTCCGGGAGCATCTGCCGGTCGGCCAGCACGCCGAGGATGATGTTGCCGTACAGGCTGGTGATGCCGTGGCTCAGGCCCATGCCGTCGAACACCGGCACTATGGGGTAGGTGGCGAGGATCTCGGCACCGGCGAAGTACTTCTTCTCCGCGCCGTTGGTTGGGCCGGGCACGTTGGTGATCAGGGTGTTCTGCAGGTGGAAGCGGCTCACGTAGCGGACCTGGTTCTGCAGCCAGCCGCCGAGCATGCGCATCGGCGCGGGCAGTACTTCGCCCACGGAGGTGATCAGCTCGTGCATCACCTCCTTGGCCAGCGGTGCGCCGCGCTGGGTGCGCTCGGTGATGGCCTGCAGGCGCAGTTGCGGATCGGCCATGTCGGTACCCATGCCGATCAGCATCATGGAGATCAGGTTGCCCATATCGCGCCGGGCGCTTTCCGGACGCATCGCCACCGGGCACAGGGCGACCAGCGATTGCTCCACCGGCAGCGCCTCGCGCCGCAGCAGGTAGCGCCGCAGCCCCCCGGCGATGATGGCGATGATCACGTCATTGAGGGTGGCGCCCTCGGCGCAGCGGCGGATCTGCTTGAGGTCGGCGATCGGCCATTGGGTGGCGCCATAGCTGCGGTGCGGGGAAATCTGCGCGTTGAACAGCGTGGTGGGCACGCGGCTCTGGTCCGGACTGGCATCGCCACGCAGCTGGGCCGCCAGTTGCAGGCTCTTGCGCGCGATGCTCAGGCTGGCCCTGGCGCTGCGCAGGGACTGGCCGAGCAGGCGCGGCATGGTCTTGGCCCACATCTGTGTGCGCGTGGGCATGCGGTCGCTGACGGGTAGGCGGTAGGTGTTCTCGTCGAAGTCGATCTGGTCGTCCATCAGCAGGGTGGTGATCTCCACCCCCGACTTGCCGTCGACATAGGCGTGGTGCAGGCGCAGCAGCAGGGCGAAGCTGCCGGGTGGCACGCCCTCGACGTTGTTCAGGCCCTCGATGATGGTGATTTCCCAGGGCGCGCGCTCCATGTCCAGGGTCCGCGACATCGCCCGGGCGGTGAAGATGCACAGTTGCCGCCAGTCGCCCGGTTGCGGCAGGCCGACATGGCGGATGTGGTACTCCAGGTCGAAGTTCTTGTCTTCCAGCCAGTAGGGGTCGTCGAGCCGCAGTGGCGCGTGTTGCAGTCGCCGGCGGAACAGCGAGGTGCTGCTCAGGCGGCTGTTGATGTAGCGGATGATGTCCTTGTGCCGGACCAGGCCATTGGGTGCGGAGTTCTGGTCGCAGATCCACAGGCCGCCGATGACCATCGGCTGATGGGGGGCATCGGAGTAGAAGAACTGTGCATCCATGGGGGTAAGTTGCTTCATGCCTTGTGTCCTGTGTCGAAGGGGCGGGCGTCAGGGAGTGACGATGTTGAACTGGGGGGCGGGGCTGTCGATCATCCCCAGGAATACGCCCAGGGCCTTGCCGTCACCGTCCAGCTTGATGTCGCCCTGCCTGATGGCGGTGGGGAAGTCCAGCTTGCGCAGGCTGATCTGATCCAGCGTGGCCTTGGCCAGGGTGATGGTCACCGTGGGGCTGGCGTTCTTCTCGTTATCGCGATGGGTGAGCACGCCGTTGCGCAGCGTCACGGCATAGTCTTTGGCCAGATCGGTGAATACCCAGTTCATCACCATGTCGTGGCCCTGGGCCTTGTCCGAATCCAGGCGGATCGCCAGGAAGTCGAAGAACTGGCCGGGCTCCATGCTCTTGACCACGTCGGCCTTGGTGGCGCCAGCGTCATAGACCGGAACGCCATGGCGCAGCTCCATGGCACCGGTCAGATAGATGTTGCGCCACAGCGCGTTCTCGGACTGGTAGCCCAACTGCTCCAGGGCGTCGGCCTGCAACTTCTTCGCTTCTTCGTTCTGCGGCTGGGCGAAGACCAGGTGGTTGCCCAGGGTTGCGGCCCAGCGGTAGTCGCCCTTGTCGATGGCGGCGCGGATCAGCTTGAGGACGGCATCGGCGCCGCCCATCGCTTCGACGTAGCGGGTGCCCGCATCCACCGGCGTCAGCGGGTCGAGGTTCGCCGGGTTGCCGTCGTAGAAGCCCAGGTAGCGTTGGTAGACGGCACGGGAGTTGTGGCTGAGCGAGCCGTAGTAGCCGCGGGTGTACCACTTCTTCTCCAGGTCGCCGGGCAGCTTGTCCATCTTCTGCGCGATTTCGGTGGAGGTCAGACCCTGGTTCATCAGGTGGACGGTGCGATCGTTGAGGAAGGCGTACATGTCGCGCTGGTCAGCCAGCAGCGTACGGATGCGTTCGCCGCCCCAGGTCGGCCAGTTGTGCGAGACGAACATCACGTCGGTCTTCTCGCCATAGCGCTCCAGGCTGGCATCCAGGTATTGCGACCAGGCCTTGGCGTCGCGTACCAGCGCGCCGCGCGGGGTGAGGATGTTGTGCATCATCTGCGTGCTGTTCTCGGACATGCACAGCGCGCGGTGCTGCGGGAAGTAGAAGTTCATTTCCGCCGGCGCTTCGGTGCCGGGGGTGAGCTGGAACTCGATCTCGATGCCGCCGACGGTGTGGGTTTCGTACTCCTTCCGGATCAGGTCGGTCGGTGCGATCAGGGTGAAGGTGCCGCCGGAGGGCAGCGCCTTGCCCATGCCGATGTCGACCTGGCCACGCTCGCCGCGCGGCAGGAAGGTGCCGAACTGGAACTGCGAGCGGCGGCTCATGGCGTTGCCGACGAAGATGTTCTCGCTGATGGCATGTTCCATGAAACCGGACGGCGCAAAGATCTTCACCTTGCCGCTCTTCACGTCGGCTTCGTCGACGATGCCGCGCACGCCACCGAAGTGGTCGCCGTGGCTGTGGCTGTAGCCGACGCCGACGATGGGCTTCCTGGGGCGGTGCTGGTAGTAGAGGTCCAGCGCGTTACGGGCGGTCTCGGCGTACATCAGCGGATCGATGATGAAGAGGCCGTCCTTGCCCTCGATGATGGTCATGTTGGCCACGTCCATCCCGCGCAACTGGTAGATGCCATCGGCGACCTCGAACAGGCCGGCATGGTTGTTCAACTGGGCGGTGCGCCAGAGGCTCGGATTGACCGTCTCCGGGGCCTGGTCCTTGTCGAGGAAGTCGTGGGCCTGAGAGTCCCAGATCACCTTGCCTGCCGCGTTCTTCACCTGGCCCTTGTAGGGCGCGATGAGCCCGCGGGTGACCGACTCGTAGTCGGTACGGTCGCTGAACGGCAGTACCTTCAGCACCGCGGCGTTCTTCTGCGCGGTGATCGGGCTCGCCGGTTGGCTACCGCCAGATTCCTCGGCGTGCAGCGACGGGCTGATGCCGGCAGCGAGGATGCTGGCCAGCAGGGTACAGGGCAGGTAGCGGGTGATCCGGGCTTTCATGGCTGACTCCGTGTTCTTGTTCTTGTATTCGACTGGGCGCGGTTTTCGTGGCGCGGCGGTTACTGCAGGTTCCCGGCCACGGCGACGGTTTGCGCGGTGATGTAGTTCGACTCCGGCGAGCAGAACAGGTACACGGCGTCGGCCGCCTCCTGCACCGTGCCCGGGCGCCCCAGCGGATTGCGCTGGGCGAAGGACTTCGCTGCTTCCGGACTGATGCCGACGCGGATGTCGCGCCCTTCGATGTTCACCGTCGCGCCGGCGTGAGCGTCTGCACGGGTCATGCGCGTCTCGATGAAACCGAAGGCCACGGCGTTGACGTTGACCTTGAAGCGCCCCCACTCGCGGGCCAGCGCGCGGGTCATGCCGGCGACGCCGGCCTTGGCGCCGCTGTAGTTGAGTTGCCCGGCATTGCCGTTGAGGGCGGACACCGAGGAGATGTTCACCACCTTGCGAAACACCTCGCGGCCGGCCTCGGCGTCGGCCTGGGCCTGCGCCTTGATGATCGGGTAGGCCGCACGGAAGATGCGGAAGGGCGCGGTCATGTGGCAGTCGAGGATGGCGTACCACTGCTCGTCGCTCATCTTCTGCACCACGTCGTCCCAGGTGTAGCCGGCGTTGTTGACGATGATGTCGATGGCCTTGAAGTGCTCCATCGCGGTGCGGATGTAACGCTCGGCGAAGTCCGGTGCGCTGACGTTGCCATGGCAGATCGCCGCCTGGCCGCCGAGGTCGCGGATCATCGCGGCGGTTTCCTTTGCCGGTTCCAGGTCCAGGTCGTTGATCACGATGCGCGCGCCTTCGCTGGCCAGCTTCAGCGCGATGGCCTGGCCGATGCCGCGTCCGGAACCACTGACCAGGGCTACCTTGCCGTCGAGTTTTGCCATGTTGTTGTTCCTCACTGCAGGGCGACGATGGCGTCGCCGACGATCTTGGTTTCGCCGTATTGATTGGCGGTCTGGATTTCCAGCTTCACGCGACGCTCGCCTTCGGCCTCGAACTTCTCCACCACCTTGCCGGTGCAGGTGATCTGGTGGCCGAGGTGGGTGATACCGGCGAAGCGCACGCCTAAGCCGCGCAGCTGGCGCTGGTCGACCCACTGGGTCAGCAACCGGCCCAGATAGGCCATGGACAGCATGCCGTGGGCGAACACGTCGGCCATGCCGGCCTTGCGCGCGTAATCGATGTCGATGTGGATCGGGTTGTGATCGCCCGAGGCCCCGGCGAACAGCGCCAGGGTGGTGCGGTTGATCGGTGCCAGGGTCAGCGGCGGCAGGCTGTCGCCGACCTGGACGGAATCGAAGCGGACTAGGGTCATGGGTGGTCTCCGGTTCAGCCGTTGCGGTGGACGAGGGTGGTGCGCAGGGTCGCCACGTGCTCGCCGCGCTGGTTGGTGACCTTCGACTCGCGCACCACGAAGCTCAGTGCACCGCCTTTCTTGTCGTAGATGTCGGTGATGCGCACGTCGTAATGCAGGGTGTCGCCGGCGTAGGCCATGCGCTGGTAGGTGAAGGACTCCTCGCCGTGCAGGATGCGCGAGGAAATGATGCCCAGCTCGTCGCGCCAGGCCTGGTTCGGCATCTGGAAGGCCAGGGAGAACAGGAAGGTCGGCGGCAGTGGCAGGGCGGGGTGCCCGGCGTCGCGCGCCGCCTGCTCGTCGAGGTAGATCGGATCGGTTTCGCCGATGCTCCTGGCGAAGAAGCGCAGCTGGCCGGCTTCGGCGGTGGCGCTGAAGGACGGCAGGACCTTGCCGATGTGTTTCTTGTCGATCATCTGGTAGGCGCTCCGAAGTCAGTTCTTCTGGTACACGGTGACCACACCGGCACCGCCGAGGCCGAGGTTGTGCTGCACCGCGATGCGGGCGTTCTCCACCTGGCGATCACCGGCGCTGCCGCGCAACTGGTGGGTCAGCTCGTAGCATTGCGCAAGGCCGGTGGCGCCCAGCGGGTGGCCCTTGGAGAGCAGGCCGCCGGACGGATTGACTACCCACTTGCCGCCATAGGTGTTGTCACCGTCTTCCACCAGTTGCTCGCCTTCGCCCTCGGCGCACAGGCCGAGGCCTTCATAGGTGAGCAGCTCGTTCTGGGCGAAGCAGTCGTGCAGTTCGATGACGTCGATATCGTTCACGCCGATGCAGGCCTGCTCGTAGGCCTGCTGAGCCGCAAGCCGAGTGACCTCGAAGCCGACGACCCGGATCATGTCGCGGGTGTCGAAGGAGGCGGGAATGTCGGTGGCCATGGACTGGCCGGCGATCAGCACGTCGGTGCGCAGGCCGTGCTTTTTCGCGAACGCTTCGGAGACCACGATGGCCGCGGCAGCGCCGCAGGTTGGCGGGCAGGCCATCAGGCGGGTCAGCACGCCGGGCCAGAGCACCACGTCGTTCATCACCTGTTCAGTGGTGACCACGTTGCGGAACACCGCCAGCGGGTTGCGTGCGGCGTGGCGGCTGGCCTTGGCGCGAATAGACGCGAAGGTCTCCAGTTTGGTGCCGTACTTCTGCATGTGTGCACGGCCGGCGCCGGCGAACTGGCGGATGGCGTTGCTCGGCACATCGATGCCGGTCACCAGCTCGCTGACGACGGCGTTGGCGCGTTCCAGCGCAGCCGGCCGGTCGGTCCAGGCCGATTTCAGGGCGCCGGGGTTCATCTGTTCGAAGCCCACTGCCAGGGCGCAGTCCACCGCGCCGCTCTGTACCGCCTGGCGGGCGAGGAACAGGGCGGAGGAGCCGGTGGCGCAGTTGTTGTTGACGTTGAGCACCGGGATGCCGGTCATGCCCGCGTGGTACACGGCCTTCTGCCCGCAGCAGGAGTCGCCGTAGACGTAGCCGGCGTAGGCCTGCTGTACCAGGCGATAGTCGATGCCCGCGTCAGCCAGGGCCTGCTGGATGGCCTGGGCGGCCATGACATCGTAGAAGTCGCTGGTACCCGGTTTCTTGAACTGGATCATGCCGACGCCGGCGACGAATGCTTTCTGGCTCATGGTTGTTGTCCTTGTGTGATCAGAGCTTGCGCGAGATGAGTTCGCGCATGACTTCGCTGGTGCCGCCGTAGATGCGGTTGACGCGCATGTCGACGAAGGCGCGGGCCACCGGGTACTCGAGCATGTAGCCGTAGCCGCCATGCAGCTGGACCATCTCGTCCAGCGCCTTGCCCAGGGTCTCGGTGGCGAACAGCTTGGCGATCGCCGCTTCTTCCAGGGTCAGGCGCCGACGCATGTGCTCGCCCAGGTAGTGGTCGATCATCAGGCGCACGGCGGTGGCCTGGGCCTTGATGTCGGCCAGCTTGAAGCGGGTGTTCTGGAAGTCCCAGACGGTCTGGCCGAAGGCCTGGCGGCTCTTCACGTAGTCCAGGGTGTGTTCGAGCACGGTCTCCAGGCGGGCGGCGGCGGAGACGGCGATGGAGAAGCGCTCCTGTGGCAGCTCGCCCATCAGGTAGGCGAAGCCCTTGCCTTCCTCGCCGAGGCGGTTGCCGACGGGGACGCGGACGTTGTCGAAATACAGCTCGGCAGTGTCCTGGGCGTGCTGGCCGACCTTGTCCAGCTTGCGGCCGCGCTGGAAGCCGGGGCGGTCGGTCTCTACGGCGATCAGGCTGATGCCCCTGGAGCCGGCGTCCGGGTCGGTCTTGCAGACCACGATGACCAGGTCGGCCGTCAGGCCATTGCTGATGAAGGTCTTGCTGCCGTTGATGACGTACTCGTCGCCATCGCGCACGGCGCTGGTGCGCACCGCCTTGAGGTCGCTGCCGGTGCCCGGTTCGGTCATGGCGATGGCGAGGATCAGTTCACCGGAGCAGGCGCCGGGCAGCCAGCGTTGCTTCTGTTCTTCGCTGCCGCAGCGGGCGATGTACGGGGCGATGATGTCCGAGTGCATGCCCAGGCCGTTGCCGGACAGCCCGGCCCGGTTGAACTCCTCGTTGTATACCGCGCTATGGCCGAAGTCGCCGCCGCCGCCGCCGTACTCGACCGGCAACGTGATGCACAGCAGCCCTTCGCGGCCGGCCTTCAGCCAGATATCGCGGTCCCATTGCCCGGCCTGGTTCCAGGCTTCCTGGCGTGGCACGCATTCGCGCTCGAAAAAGCGTCGCACGGTGGTGCGGAAGATCTCATGGTCGTCGCGGAAAACACTGCGCTCGATATGCACGGAAGGCTCCTGATGCCGACCGGCACTGCCGGTCGCGGTTGTCGTGTTGCGCGAGAAGCGCAGGGTCTCGCTGGCTACGTTAGGGGCAGGTATCGCGCGGTTACTCCACCCTGGCCGGGTGGCTCAGTCGCGGTCCCAGTCGAAGCGCGAAGGTTCGCCACGCAGGAAGGTCGATACGGCTTCGTCGTGATACGGCGCGGTGGAGGCGATGCCCTGCGCCAGGCCTTCCAGCTCGGCCATGGCGTCCCAGTGGGTCTCGTAGCTCTGATTGAGCAGGCGCTTGCTCATGGCGATGGCGTCGCGCGGCGAGTCCAGGAAGCGACGGGCCAGCTGCTGGGCGGCGGCGGGCAGCTCATCCTGGGGGTGAATCGAATGGACGATCCCCAGCTCGCAAGCTTCCTCGACCGACACGCGTCGTGCGCTGAACAGCAGCTCCTTGGCCTTCGGCAGGCCGACGGCGCGGGGCAGCGTGTAGAGCGCGCCGGAGTCCGGTACCAGGCCGAGCTTGGCGAAGGGCATGCAGAACGAGGCGCGGTCGGAGGCGACGATGAAATCCGCCAGCAGGGCAATGGCGAATCCGGCGCCGTAGGCGGGTCCGTCGACGGCGGCGATCACCGGGAGCTCCAGGCCGCGCAGGCGTTCCAGCCAGCCATGCAGGCGCCGGATACGCAGGCGCATGGCATTGGCCGAATTGATTTCGGGGTCGGTGCTGAGCTGGCGCTCCTTCAGTGACCTGATGTCTCCGCCGGCACAGAAACTGCCACCCGAACCGGTGAGGATCAGTGCGCGCAGGCTGCGGTCGGACTCCACGCGATCGAGCATCTGCGCATAGTCTGCCCGCAGCTCCAGCGAGAGCGCGTTGCGCGCGGTGGGCTTCTGGTGGGTGAAGGTGGCGATGCCGTCGGCAATGGCCAGCTGGGACTCGCGAAACTCGATCACTTCGGCGCTCATGGCGGATCCTCGGGAAAGGTTCCAGCCATGCTCGGCTGCGCTGCAGCCGGCGCCGCCACCCATTGCGGGTGGCGGCGCGGTGGGGTCAGCGGGTGGCGTCGTCGGCGGTCTCCGCGTCCCGCAGGCGGGCTACGGCTTCGTCGCGGCTGCCGACGCCAAGCTTGCTGTAGATGTGCCGCAGGTGCCATTTCACCGTTTCATGGGACAGGCCCAGTGCGCGGGCAATCTTCTTGTTCGGCAGGGCCTGGGCCAGCAGGCGCAGCACCTCGAGTTCACGCTCGCTGAGTGGCTCCATGCCTGCGCCCAGTTGCAGGCCGGTGGTTCGGGGTGCGGGATCGGCGCAGGCCTGTGTGGCTGGCGCGCGGCGGGTGTTCTGCAAGCGTTCGACGTAGAACGCCAGCAAGGGGTCCAGCGGCTGGTCGCGGGTCAGTGTCTCGATCAGGTCCAGCGCATCGGGGTGGGCGTCGATCACGCTGCGCAGCTGTCCGAAGCGCTGGGCGGTGCGCAGCAGCGACAGCAC
Source organism: Pseudomonas multiresinivorans (assembly GCF_012971725.1). Taxonomy (NCBI): domain Bacteria; kingdom Pseudomonadati; phylum Pseudomonadota; class Gammaproteobacteria; order Pseudomonadales; family Pseudomonadaceae; genus Pseudomonas; species Pseudomonas multiresinivorans. The sequence continues at coordinate 3,808,136 of NZ_CP048833.1, read as the reverse complement.
CTTTTCCCGCGCCGCGTCCAGATGGCCGCGCTGGGCGTCGAAGACCGCACTGAGCATCTTCAGGCGGGTCACCGCCAACTGGCGGCCGTACTGTTCGCCGGCCTCGATCATCCTGTTCAGGCGCAGGGTCGCGCTATGCAGGTCACCGTGGGCGGCGTCCCAGCGCAGGTGGGCGTTCTCGACCAGGATGAAGATGTCCTTGCGGCGGCTGGTGACGGCATCGGGGTGCCGCGCGGCGATGACGTCCAGGCGTGACAGCTTGGTCTCGGCGGCGACCACTTCACCCAGCAGCAGGTGCCAGTGCACTTGCCAGACAAGTGCGTGGGCCATGAGCCGGTCGAGCTTGTTGCGGCGGCCGTATTCCTCCAGGTGTTCGAGATAGGCGAAGGCTTCGCGGCGGTTGCCCGCGACCCAGTGCGCCTTGCCCAGTACCTCCAGGGCGCGCAGGACCGAGTCGGGAATCGAGATGCGCTCCAGTACATCGATCTGCGGTTCCAGCAGGGCCAGCGCGGCTTCGATCTCGTTGCTTTCGTACAGCGTGTCGCCCAGCAGGGCGGTGGCCAGGTGCAGCGCGTCCGCACAGGAGCGGCCGTGGCGCTGCGCTTCGTAGATGACCTCGCGGTAGATGCGCTCTGCCTGGCTGATCTGGCCCTCCATCGCCAGGCTCAGGCCGATCAGGCAACGGCCCTGCAATGTCCCGCCGGCAGTGCCGAGCAACGGCGCACCGTTGACCAGCAGCGGCGGGCGATCCAGCTGTACCTGCCGCGCCCGCTCGTACTCACCGCGGTTCATGTACAGCCAGGAGAGGATGTTCAGGCTGCCGCCGAGCATCACCGAGTTGACGCCCGGTGGCGGGTTGAGCAGTTGTGGCAGGATCGCCAGTGCCTCGTCGGTATCGTCGCGCTGCACCGCCAGTACGGCGCGCAGCATCGCGAGGCGGAAGCGTGAATCTTCATCATCGACCGGCAGGTCTCGTTCCAGGCTGGAGATGCTGTTTTCGCAGGCGTTGAAGTCGCGGGCGAAAACCTGCATGCGTGCCAGCAGCAGGCGCAGGCGGATGCTGGTCTGGATCTGCTCCCTGGGCAGCAGGCGCGCCAGTTCGATGAGGATGCGCAGGTCGCCCTGGGCATACAGCGCTTCGAGCTGATCCTCGACCAGTTGCGCCGCCATTGCGGCCTGGCCGCCGGCTACGGCATGGCGGACGGCCTCGACCAGTTGCCCGCGATCGCGCTGCCATTGCCAGGCGCGGCTGTGTACCGCGCTCTGCTGCTGGGCGGGCAGGCGGGCGAAGAGGCCAAGGAGCGTCTCCCGCAGCAGGGGGTGCAGGCGATACCAGTTTTCCTGATCGGGCGTCTCCAGGGCAATCAGGAACAGGTTGTCCTGCTCCAGGCGCGCGAGCAGTTCCACGGCTTCGGCGATGGCCTCCGGGCGATCGACGAGTGCTGCGCACAGGCTGGGGCAGAAGCGATTGCACACGGCGGTGTGCAGGAGCAGTTCGACATCGTCGGGTTGCAGGCGAGCCAGCACGGTCGATTCGAAATAGCTGGCGAAGGCCTGGTGGTCGCGCAGGGGAGAGGGTGCGCCGTTGCTGCCCTGGGATGGCTTGCGCCGGCTGGCGGCGAGCAGTTGCAGGCCGGCAATCCAGCCGTCGGTCAATTCGTGGATCTGACGTATCTCATCGGTAGCCAGTTCGCCCAGTTGCTGCTGCAGGAACTGCCGGGTTTCCTCGAGGGTGAAGCTCAGGTCGCGTAGATCCAGCTCCAGGACCTGCCCCTGGCTGCGCAGGCGGGCAAGCGACAGCGGCACCGCGCTGCGGGTGCCGAGCACCAGGTGCAGGTTGCTCGGCGCGTAGTCGAGCAGCCATTGCAGGGCCTGGTGGATGCCAACGTCGGTCAGGCTGTGCAGGTCATCGAGCACCAGCACTACTTCGCGCTGGCTGCTGGCGACGCCCTGCACCAGGGTGATGATGGTGCGCTCCACCGATTCGCTGTCGAACCCGTGAGCCTCCATCAGGGATGCGTGCTGCACCATCTGCAGGTCGATCTGCGCCAGGCTGCCGAGCAGGTAGTCGATGAAGCGGCCCAGGTCGTTGTCCTCCGGGCCCAGGCTCAGCCACGCGACTTCGAAACCCAGCGAGAGCAACTGCTGGCGACAGGCGAGCAGGAGGGTGGTCTTGCCCCAGCCGGCAGGGCCCTTGATCACCGTGCAGCGGCGCCGGCGGTTTTCCACCAGCTGCTGCAGCAGGCGGTCACGGCTGATGGTGCGGCTGCCGCTGCGCGGAGGGACCAGCTTCGAGCGATCCAGGGCCGTGGTCAGTGCCGGTTCGGCGGGGCGGTCGTGCGGAGCTGAGACGTTTGTTGTTGTGCTGCTTGGCTTGTCCATGGCGCTTCCGAGGCAGTTTCATGCGCCCGTGATTGTTTTCGGCATAGGCGGGCGTCGTTCAGAGCATGCCCCAGTTGCCAGGTCCTTCACCAGAGCCCTTCGGGAGCTCGATGACCGGGTGGAAGGTTGCCACCCAACGCGGGTGGCGGCCCCCACGAGCCTGGAATGTTCCATTGATGAAAAGCCGCAAAAGCGCGGCATTGCCGATGCGCGGGCCATTTGCGCTGCAGATCAATGGGACTACGTCGATGGGTGTGTTGAGCGGTATTCGAGTTCTGGAGTTCGAGGCCATTGGCCCGGCACCCTTCGCCACCATGCTGCTGGCCGACATGGGCGCGGACGTCATACGCATCGACCGGCCACAGGCGCACGACGACCTGGGGCCGAAGATGAACGGGCCAAAGGTGGATATCACCGGTCGTGGCCGCCGCTCGGTCACGCTCGACCTGAAGCGTCCGGAAGCGGCGGCCGTTGCTCTGGAGCTGATGGAGCATGCCGACGTGCTGATCGAGGGCTTTCGCCCCGGCACCCTGGAGCGCCTGGGGCTTGGCCCCGAGCAGGCATTCGCGCGCAATCCGAAGCTGGTCTACGGCCGCATGACCGGCTGGGGGCAGCATGGCCCGCTGGCACAGCGCGCAGGCCATGACATCAACTACATCGCGCTGTCCGGCGTGCTCTCCGGTATCGGTCCGGTGGCCGGCCGGCCCGTGCCGCCATTGAACCTGCTGGGCGACTACGGCGGTGGCGGCATGCTGCTGGCCATGGGCGTGCTGGCGGCGCTGGTCAACGTGCTGCGCGGCGGTGCGGGCCAGGTGGTGGATGCCGCCATGGCCGAAGGCGCTGCCCAGCTTGGCTCGGTGATCTGGGGGCTGCTGGCCTCCGGCAACTGGCGCGAGGAACGCGGCAGCAACCTGCTGGACGGCGGCGCGCCCTGGTACGACACCTATCGCACCCTGGATGGCGGCTACATGGCCATCGGCCCGGTGGAGGCGCGCTTCTACGCCGAGCTGCTGGCCAGGCTCGGCCTCGATGCAGCGCAGCTGCCGCCCCAGCATGATCGACAAGGCTGGCCGCGCCTGCGCGAGGCCTTCATGCAGGCGTTCATCCAGCGCACCCGTGAGCAATGGTGCGAGGTCTTCGCCGACAGTGATGCATGCGTCGCGCCCGTACTTGGCTTTGCCGAGGCCACGGACCATCCGCACGCCAGGGCGCGCGGCAGCTTCATGGAAATCAATGGCGTGGTGCAGCCTGCGCCGGCGCCTCGCTTCCTCGGCACTCCCAGTCCCATTCCCCAGCCGGCGCCGGCCCGCGGTGCGGGCGGGCTGCACGCCTTACGCGACTGGGGTTTGACCGACGAGCTGATCGGCCGGCTACGCCACAGCGGCCTGGGCGTGGATGCCTGACAGCCCTTGAATCCCCACGACTCGATTCGACAAGAAGAGACAGCCATGTCCAACGCCTACATCCTTTCTCCCGTGCGTACGCCGATCGGCAAGTTCGGCGGCGCGCTGGCCGCCATCCCAGCCGCCAACCTCGCTGCGCTGGTGTTGCAGGAGGTCCTGCGCCGCACCGGTGTCGATGCCGCGCAGGTCGACGAAGCGATAGTCGCGCAGTCCTACCAGTCCAGCGAGGCGCCCTGCATGGGGCGCTATGCGGCGTCCCTGGCGGGGCTGCCGGACGAGGTCGGCGGCTACACCGTGGATCGTCGCTGCGGCTCCGGCCTGCAGGCGCTGATCGACGCTGCCATGCAGGTCCAGACCGGGGCTGCCGACTGCCTGCTGGTGGCCGGCGTCGAGAGCATGAGCAATATCGAGTACTACAGCACCAGCATGCGCTGGGGTGCGCGCCTGGGTGACGTGAAGCTGCATGATCGCCTGGACCGCGGGCGGGTCAATTCGCAACCGATCAGCCGTTATGGCGAGTGTGCCGGCGGTGCGGTCGAAACCGCCGAGAACCTGGTGCGCGACTACGGCATCAGCCGCGAAGCCTGCGACCGCTGGGCGGTGGGCAGCCACCAGAAAGCCGCGACGGCCTGGAGCCAGGGCTGCTTCGACGCCGAAGTGTTGCCGGTGGAAGTGCCGCAGCGCCGGGGCGAGCCGCTGGTGGTCGGGCGCGATGAGGGTATTCGCGAAGACGCCAGCTACGAGGCGATGGCCAGGCTGGCGCCGATCATCAAGGGCGGCACTGTTACCGCCGGCAGCGCCAGCCAGCAGAACGATGCGGCGGCGGGATGCCTGGTGGTGTCCGAGCGCTTCGTCATCCAGAACGACCTGCGCCCGATGGCGCGCTTCGCGGGCTGGGCCTCGGCCGGCTGCCACCCGCTGCGCATGGGCATCGGCCCGGTGCCGGCGGTGGCGAAGCTGCTGAAACGACTGGGCCTGGAAATGCCGGACATGGGCCTGATCGAGGTCAACGAGGCTTTCGCCGGGCAGGTGCTCGCGGTGTTGCGCGAGTGGCAGCTCGAGGATGACCCGCGAATCAACGTCAACGGCTCGGGTATTTCCCTGGGGCATCCGATCGGCGCCACCGGGCTGCGCATCATGACCTCGCTGCTCCACGAGATGCAGCGCCGCAAGGTCCGTTACGGCCTGGAAACCATGTGCATCGGCGGCGGGCAGGGGCTTGCCGCGGTGTTCGAACGCGTCTGAAGCCAAGGAGCTCCCATGAGTGCACACCACGAGGCGGCACCCAGCGTCGCCGAACAACCCTGGCGCGAGCGCGATGGCCGTGTGGTTCTGCTCGCCAGCCGGCGTGCCGGCCATGCTGGCCTGCACTTTCCGCCGCTGCCGGAAACCTCGCCGCTGCGCGAGGGCAGCGAACTGGTCGAACTGGATTCCACGCCGCGCCTGTACAGCTTCACCGTCGTGCATTTCAGCCCGAAGGCGAACAAGCCGCCACAGCCGCTGGGCCTGGCCGACTTCCCCGAGGGCCTGCGGGTGTTCGCCCGCCTGGACTATCCCGCCGGCCGCCGGCCGCGCATCGGTGAAGCACTGAGCCTGTGCCTGGTGGAGTCCGACAGCGGCCCGATCTACGCCTTCCGTCCGCAGGAGGACGCATGAACAAGCCCGTCTACATCTCCGGCGTGGCCATGACGCCGTTCGGCCGTCCTGCCGCCTCGATGCAGGACCTCACCCAGCAGGCGGTATTGCAGGCTTTGGCCGACGCTGGCGTCGAGCTGCACGAGCCGCAGGCGTTCTATGCGTGCAACGTATTCGGCGGCATGGTCCTGGGCCAGGTGCTGCTGCGCGATCTCGGGCTCTCCGGCCTGCCGATCTACAACGTCGAGAACGCCTGCGCCAGCGGTGCCACCGGCGTGCACCTGGCTTGCCACGCGCTGCAGGCGGGCATCTACGACACCGTGGTGGTATTCGGCGTGGAGCAGCTCACCGCCCTGGGTGGGGGCACCATTCCGTTGCAGCGCAACGACTACATGACCGAGCTCTATGCCCGCGCCGGCATGGCGCTGCCGGCGATCTACGCCATGCGTGCCACACGCTACCTGCACGAATTCGGCGTCAGCGCCGAGGTGCTGGGCGAGGTCGCGGTGAAGAACCGTCGCCATGGTGCGCTCAATCCCTACGCCCAGAGCCGTACCGAGGTATCCCTCGATGAGGTGATGAACTCGCGGATGGTCTTCGACCCGCTGACGCTGCTGCAGTGTTGCCCGTCGGCAGTGGACGGCGCGGCGGCGCTGGTGCTGACCACCCGCAAACCGCAGCAGGCACGCCCGGTACGGGTGATGGCTTCCGTCATCCAGTCCGGCCGTGCCGAGGAGCCGGACGACGACATCCTCAGCGCCGAGATCACCGCCCGCGCTGCCACGCTGGCCTACCAACACGCCGGCGTGAAGCCGGCCGATATCGACGTTATCGAGCTGCACGATGCGTTCAGCATTGCCGAGCTCATCTACTACAACGCCCTTGGCCTGTGCGGCCGTGGCGAGGCCCACGAGCTGCTGAAAAGCGGTTTCACCAGACTGGGTGGCAAGACCGTGGTGAACCCTTCCGGCGGCCTGCTCGCCAAGGGCCATCCGCTGGGCGCCACCGGCGTGGCGCAGATGGTCGAGGCCGTCTGGCAGCTGCAGCAGCGCGCCGGCGAACGCCAGGCAGAAGGCGCCGAGCTGGCGCTGACCCAATGCACCGGCGGCGGCATCGCCGGTGTCGATCACGCGGCGTCCGCCGTACACATTCTGGGTGTTTGAGGTATTTCCATGAGCAAGCAAGTTGCAATCGTCACCGGCGGTGCCCAGGGTATCGGCCTGGGTCTGACCCGAGCGCTGTTGAATGCCGGTTATGCGGTCGCGATGTTCGACCTCAATGGCGAGGCCATGGACAGGCTGGTCGCCGAAGCGGGCGCCCAGGCACAAAGCCTGATGGGCGTGAAGGTCGATGTGACCAGCGCCGAACAGGTCAGCGCTGCCGTGGCGCAGGTCGCCGCCCGCTGGAAGACCCCGGACCTGCTGGTGAACAACGCCGGCCTCACCCGCGACAAGCGCCTGGTGAACATGAGCGAGGCGGACTGGGACCTGGTGCTGGACGTCAACCTCAAGTCCCAGTTCCTCTGCGCCAAGGCCGTGGTGCCGGGCATGATCGAGCAGGGCTTCGGGCGCATCGTCAACATCTCCTCGCGCGCCTGGCTCGGTGGTTTCGGCCAGGCCAACTACTCGGCGGCGAAGGGTGGCGTGATCAGCCTCACGCGCACCCTGGCGATCGAGCTGGCCAAACATGGCATCACCGCCAACGCCATCGCTCCGGGCGCCATTGACACGCCGATCCTCGCGCCGCTCTCCGACGAGCAACGGGCGAAGATCATGGCGACCATTCCCGTGGGCCGCATCGGCAAGCCCGAGGATATCGCCCATGCGGTACTGATGTTCGCCGACGCGAAGGCGTCCTACATCACCGGCCAGACGCTGTACGTCTGTGGCGGCCGTTCCCTGTCCAGTCCGAGTGCCTGAGTCGTGGCGATCCAGTTCCAGATCATCGGCCATGTGGCGCTCATCACCCTGGATGCGCCCGAATCCATGAACGCGCTGACCATCGGCGACCTGCGCCACCTGCGCAAGGCATTGAACACGGCGCAGGACGACGACCAGGTGCGGGCCATCGTCCTCACCGGCGCGGGCGACAAGGCTTTCTGCACCGGCGCGAACCTCAAGGCGACGCTGCCGCCGTCCAGCGGATTCGCCAGCGGCCACTTCAAGAGCCGCGCGGCGGAAGCCGAGGAGGGCGGCTACACGCGGCTGATCGATCTCGGCGACCTGGAGATCTGGAAGCCGATGATCGCCGCGATCCATGGCTACTGCCTGGGCGGTGGCCTGGAGCTGGCGCTGCAGTGTGACCTGCGCATCGCCAGCGACGAAGCATCCTTTGCCCTGCCCGAGGCGAAGGTGGCCAGCGTGCCGGCGGTCGGTGGCGTGCAGTACCTGATGCGTGCCGTGCCCGCAGCCCATGCGATGAAGCTGGCGCTGACCGGCGAGCGAATCGGCGCGGAAGAGGCCCTGCGCATCGGCCTGGTCAGCGATTGCGTGCCGCGCGAAGGCCTGCTGCCGCTGGCCATGCAACTGGCCGAGCGCATCGCCGCCAATGGCCCGCTGGCGGTCCAGGCGATCAAGCGCCTGGCGGTGGAAACCAGTCACCTGGCGCCGCGCGACTTCGTCGCCCAGGCCAACCTTTACTGGGGCCTGCTGCGTGACAGCCGCGACCGAATCGAGGGCCGCAAGGCCTTCGCCGAAAAACGTCCGCCGAAATTCACCGGCGCCTGAGTCCCGAGAGCCCTTCGATGAACTTCGCTCCCAACGAATCCCAGGAAATGATGATCGACGCGGCGCGGCGCATGGTGCGCGACCGTATCGCCCCGGTGCTGGCGCGCCATCCCGTCGACAAGCCGCTGCCGCGCAGCGCCATGCTGGACATCTACGCCGCACTGGCCGAGCTGGGCATCACCGCGCCGCGCCTGCCGGTGGAGGTGGGCGGCGGTGGGCTGAAGATGCTCGATTACGGGCTGATCCTCGAACAGTTGCCGGCCATCGTCGCGCTGTCGCTGATATCCCATGAGGGCACTGTGGCGCGCATCTACTCCGGGTGCCCGGCGGAGATTGCCGCGCAATACCTGCCCGACCTGATCGCCGGACGCAAGATCGTCTGCACCGCCAACTCGGAGGTGAACGCCGGCTCCGACTCCAACGCGGTGAAGACCCGTATCCGGGTCGAGGGCGACAGCGCGTACATCACCGGCCGCAAGATCTGGATCACCAACGCCTCGGTCTGCGACCTGTTCAACGTCTCCTGCACCCTTGGCAACGACGGGCGCGGCCGGCCCGTCGCCCAACGCGCCCTGGTGGACCGCAGCCAGTCAACGGTGGACGTGCGCGAGATCGGCGTCACCGGCCTGCAGCAGGGTCACCTCAGCGAGGTGGTCTTCGAGGAAACCCGCATCCCGCGCAGCCACCTGATCGGCGACGCCGGGGACGCGGCCAGGACCCTCACCGTCGGCTGGAACGGCAACCGTCCGCTGATCGGTCTGATGTGCGTGCACCTGGCGCAGAAGGCCTTCGAGATGTGCATCGAATACACCCGCGTGCGCGAGCAGTTCGGCAAGCCACTGGCTGCGCACCAGCTGGTGCAGCAGGACCTGGCGGACATGGAAACGCTGATCGTCACCTCGCGCCTGCTCTGCTACCAGGCGCTGGACGCCATGGACCGCGGGCAGCGCGCCAACGGCACTTCGGCCATGGCCAAGCGCTACGCCACCCAGGCCTGCGAACGCGCGCTCGGACTGGCGATGCAATTGCACGGCGGTATGGGCATCACCGAGGAACTGGGTATCGAACGCATGTGGCGCGACGCCCGCATGTTCCAGGTGCCAGACGGCATGAACGGCATCCTGGCGCTGATCCAGGGGCGCGAGATCACAGGCATCAGCGCGTTCCGCTGAGCCTTACAGAACAAGAATTCGAAGGAGCAAGCGATGAGTTCGCAGATGATGGAAGGCAAGGTCGTCATCGTCACCGGTTCAGGCCGGGGTATCGGCCGTGAGATGGCATTGCAGATGGCCGCCCAGGGTGCCCGTGTGGTGGTCAACGACGTCGGGGTGAGTGTCAGTGGCGAGGCCGACGACGAGGATCCGGGTCGCGAAGTGGTGGACGCGATCCGCGCTGCGGGTGGCGAGGCAGTATTGAGTCGCGACAGCGTGTCGGACTGGGATAGCGCCCAGCGTATCGTCCAGCTGGCGATGGACAGTTTCGGCCGCATCGATGCGGTGGTGAACAACGCCGGTATCCTGCGCGACCGCATCTTCCACCAGATGAGCCCGGAGGAGTTCGACGCGGTGATCAAGGTTCACCTCTACGGCAGCTTCTACATGAGCCGTGCGGCGATCACCCGATTCCGCGAGCAGAGGTCCGGCGCCTTCGTGCACATGACCTCGACCTCCGGCCTGGTCGGCAACGTCGGTCAGGCCAACTACGCCGCGGCCAAGCTGGGCATCGTCGGGCTCTCCAAGTCGATCGCCCTGGACGGCGCGCGCTACGGCGTGCGCTCCAACTGCATCGCGCCCTTCGCCTGGAGCCGCATGGTCGGCTCGATTCCCGCTGCCGATCCGGCCCAGGCCGCAAGGGTGGAAAAGATCAAGTCGATGACGCCGGCGCCGATCGCTGCCATGGCGGTGTTCCTCGCCAGCGATTCGGCCGCCGACGTCAACGGGCAGATCTTCACCGTGCGCCGCAACGAGGTGTTCCTGATGAACCAGCCGCGGCCGATCCGTTCGTTGCACCGCGCCGAGGGCTGGACACCGGAAGCCTTGGCCGAGCACCTGCTGCCGGCCTTCAGGCCGTCGTTCCCGCCATTGGAAGTATCGGCCGACGTGTTCGGCTGGGACCCGGTCTGAGGAGAGCATGCCCATGGACTTCAACGTATCCGAGGATTGGGTCGCGGTTGGCGATGCGCTGATCCGCTTCATCCAGCAGGAAGTGGAGCCGCTGGAAAAGCAGCACGCCGACCTGTTGCACAACGAGCGCAAGCTCTACGCGGAGAATGGTCGCTATGCGCCGCAGGTGATGGAGCTGCGCGCCCAGGTGCGTCGGCTCTCCGCGCAGGCCGGTTTCTACACCGCCCTGGGCGATGCGACACTGGGCGGCGCCGGGTTGGGCGCGCAGGCGGCGGTCTACCTGCAGGAGCGGCTGAACGCCTACGTCGGCCCATCGCGGCACCTGATCCAGACGGTGATCCTGCCGTCGCCCTTCACCAACGGCCTGACCCCAGTGCTCAAGCACATGCAGCCGGCGGTGCTGGAGGAATACCTGCCGGCCATCGCCAGTGGCGAAGACACCCTGTGCTTCGGCCTCAGCGAGCCGGATGCCGGCTCCGACGTCCTGGCCATGCGCACCCGGGCGGTGCGCGACGGTGACCACTGGGTGCTCAACGGCACCAAGCAATGGATCACCAACGCGCCCTACGCTGCCTACGCGATGATCTTCGCCGTCACCGACGAGGAAAAGGTCAAGGCGGGGAAGGGCGGCATCACCGGTTTCTTCCTGCCCACCGAAACCCCTGGTTTCTCGGTACCCAGCGTGATCCCGACCATGGGCCACCTGGGGGCGGACATCGGCATCATCGCGCTGGACAATGTGCGAGTGCCCGACAGCCACCGTATCGGCCCGGTCGATCGCGGGCTTCAGGCTGCACTGGAAGGTGTCAACGCCGGGCGCCTGAGCATGGCCGCGTCCTGCCTGGGCCTGGCGTGCTGGGCGCTGGACCAGGCACTGGACTACGCGAAGGTACGCAAGACCTTCGGCAAGCCGATCGCCGAGCACCAGATGGTGCAGGCCATGCTCGCCGACTGCGCGATGGACATCTACGCGGTGAAGAGCATGGTGCGCCACTGTGCCTGGCTGATCGACGAGGGCCAGCCGGCGACCAAGGAGGTTTCCATCGTCAAGGCGTCCTCCACCGAGGCATTGTGCCGCGTGATGGACCGCTGCATGCAGATCCACGGCGGCATGGGGCTGACCAACGAGTTGCGCCTGGAGGAAGGTTTCCGTTTCGCTCGCACCATGCGTATTCCCGACGGCACCTCGGAAATCCAGCGACGCACCATCGCCCGACGGCTGCTCGATGGCGATACGCGCTTCTGACCGATAATTCCAACAAGCGGGCCACAACCCGCGATAGGAGGCTTTCTTCATGGCCTACAGCCATCCCTGCCCAACGGCGCCCGGGGTGATCGAGCGCCCGTCCGGACCGCTGCGCGTCGACCCGCGCCACGCCGCGAATCTTCCGACGCGCCAGGTGCACATTCCCGAGACGAGTATCTTCTCGCACCTGGAAACCGCTGCCCGGCGCTATCCAGGCAAGACCGCGGTGCAGTTCTTCGGCGCCGCCTATCGCTACGCCGACCTGCTGCGTGACGTCGAGCGGATGGCCGGCTACCTGCAGAACGTCTGCGGGGTGGAGCGCGGCGACCGGGTCGTGGTGTTCAGCCAGAACTGCCCGCAGTTCATCGCCGCGTACTTCGCCATCCTGCGCGCCGATGCCGTGCTGGTACCGGCCAATGCCATGCTCCGGCTCGACGAAATGGACCATATCGTCAGCGACAGCGGCGCGGTGGCGGCCTTCGTCGCCGAAGAGCTGGTGGAGCAGGTCGCGCCGCTGATCGGTCGCACCTCGCTGCGCCATGTGATCGTGCATGCCTACGGCGATGCATTGGGCGAAGATGACGCGGGCCTGGCTGTGCCGGACTGGGTGCGTCGGCCGTCATCGACCGAGTCCCTGTTCGCCGGTGGCGAGCGCTGGACGGCCGCCCTGGCCCAGGAGCACGCGCCGGCGCCACACCGGGCCGGGCCGGACGATCTGTGCATGCTGCCCTATACCTCGGGCACCACCGGCAAACCCAAGGCGTGTGTGCATACGCACCGCACCGTCAGCACCTCGTTCGTCGGGGGGAGCCTCTGGCGGCCCACCAATGCTTCCTCGGTGTTCCTCGCGGTGGCCCCACTGTTCCACCTGCTGGGCCTGCAGACCAACGTCAACGCGGCGATCTTCAATGGCGCCACCATCGTGCTGATGCCGCGCTGGGACCGCGAGACCGCTGCCACGCTGATCGAGCACCATGGGGTGACCTTCTGGGCGGCGCTGCCCACCATGCTGGTGGACTTCTTTGCCCTGCCGGGCATCGAGCAGCGCGACCTGTCTAGCCTGGCAATCATCACCGGCGGCGGGGCGGCGACACCGCAGCACATCAATGACCTGCTGAAGAATCGCTACGGCCTGGACTACATCGAAGGCTATGGCCTGACCGAGACCGCCTCGTTCCTCTGCACCAATCCGTTGTTCAGGCCCAAGCGCGGTTGCCTGGGCATTCCGACCTATGGCGTGGACCTGCGCCTGCTCGATCCGGAAACACTGCAGCCGGTGCGCCAGGGCGAAGTCGGCGAGATCGTCGCGCATGCCGCGCAGATCATGCTCGGCTACTGGAACAATCCCAGGGCCAACGCCGATACCTTCATCGTCATCGACGGCAAGCGCTTCCTGCGCACGGGCGACCTGGCAAGCATGGACGAGGACGGTTACCTGTTCATGCGCGACCGCCTCAAGCGGATGATCAATGCGTCGGGTTTCAAGGTCTGGCCGGCGGAGATCGAAGCGATGCTGCATACGCATGCGGCGATTTCCGAGGCTTGCGTGATCGCCACTCCCGACCCGCATCGGGGGGAAACGGTGAAGGCTGTCGTCACCCTCAAGCCCGGCTCCCTCCTGGGCAGCGACGAGCTGCTCGCCTGGTGTCGCGAGCACATGGCGGTCTACAAGGCGCCGCGAGTGGTGCAGATCGTCGACAGCCTGCCGAAGAACGCCACCGGCAAGATCGCCTGGCGCGAGCTGCAGGAACAGGAGATGGCCCGCTGCGCCAGTTGAGCGCGCGGGTCCGATAACAACAATTCCAAGGACTCTCACCATGTATCTGACGCAAGGTCTGCAGCGTTCGCTGCAGCAAACGCCTGACAAGATCGTCACCCTGTTCGGCGCCCGTCGCCGTACCTTCCGCGAATTCGGCGAGCGCGTCACGCGCCTGGCCGGCGCGCTGCAACAGCTGGGCATGGTACCTGGCGACCGGGTCAGCATGCTGGCGCTGAACTCTGACCGCTACCTGGAGTACATGCAGGGCACCTGGTGGGGCGGTGGCGTACTCAACCCCATCAACATTCGCTGGGCTGTGCCGGAGATCGCCTACTCCCTGGACGATTGCCACACCCGCTTCCTGCTGGTGGATGACTACTTCCTGCCGATGGTGGAGGAGATTCGCCGCCAGGTTCGTGGCCCACTGACGCTGATCTACGCTGGCGAGAAACAGGCACCGGCCGGCCTGCTCGATTACGAGACCCTGCTCGCCGAAGCCAGCTCCGTGGCGGATGCCGGCCGTGGTGGTGAGGACCTCGCCTGCATCATGTACACCGGCGGCACCACCGGTTTCCCCAAGGGAGTGAGGCAGACCCACCTGAACCTGTGGTCCGCCTGCATCCAGCGTATGGCGGAAATCCACCAGAGCGCCGAACAGCGCGATCTGCATGTGATGCCGCTGTTCCATATCGCCGGCCTGGCCCGTGTGGTGTCGGGTTTCATCGCCGGCGGCTCGCATGTGATTCAGCCGACCTTCGATGCCACGGCAGTGCTCAAGGCCATCTCGCAAGAGGGCGTGACCGACAGCATTCTGGTGCCGACCATGATCCTCGGCCTGCTGGCGCATCCGGAATTCGACCAGTACGACCTGAGCTCAATGCAGCGCCTCACTTATGGCGCCTCTCCGACCGCCGGGGAGATGATCGAACAGGTGCTGGCAAAACTGCCGCACCTGCAGTTGTCGCACTCCTATGGTCTTACCGAAGCCTGCCCCATCGTCTCCACCAATCCGCCGCAGAACCACGGGCCGGAGGCACGCGAAAGCGGCCTGATCCGCTCCGTCGGGCGCGGCGGCCTGGGAGTCAACGTGATGGTCGTCGACGAATCCGGCGTCGAGGTGCCGCGCGGAACCGTGGGTGAAATCATTGTCCGCGGTCCGAACATCATGGCCGGCTACTGGAACAAGCCGGAAGAAACCGCCAAGGCCCTGCGCGATGGCTGGCTGTTCACCGGCGATGGCGCCTACATGGACGAGCAGGGCTACCTGTTCATCGTCGACCGCCTCAAGGACATGATCGTCAGCGGTGGCGAGAACGTGTATTCCGCCGAGGTCGAGAACATCATCGCCCGCCATCCGGCGGTGCTGATGTGCGCGGTGATCGGCGTGCCGCACGAGCAGTGGGGCGAAGCGGTTCATGCCATCGTGGTGCGCAAGCCCGGTGCGCAGGTCAGCGAGGACGAACTGCGTGGCTACTGCCGCGAATACATCGCCAGCTACAAGTGCCCGAAATCGATGGAGTTCCGTGAAGCACTGCCACTCACCGGGGCCGGCAAGATTCTCAAGCGCGAACTGCGCGAACCGTTCTGGGCGGGCAAGAGCCGGGCGGTGAACTGATGATGACGACCGATGAGGTGGTGCAGCCGGCGCCCGGAAGTTTCTCGGTCCTGCCGACTCCGCCCGGGTTCGTACGCTTCTGTGGGGGGTTCTACCTGCATGACGAACTGCCCGTGCTCGGCGTGCGGATTGGCAGTCACCTGCTCAACTCCGTGCGCATCGTCCACGGTGGCTTCCTCGCCACGCTGGCCGATACTGCCTTTGGCGTGGTGTTCAAGCGCGAATATGGCCTCGAGGTGCCGCCGATCACGGTCAGCCTGAACCTCGACTACCTTGGCGCGGTGCGTGAAGGTGACTGGCTGGAGGCTCACGTGCAGATACTCAAGTTCGGCGGCAGCTTCGCCAACGCCGATTGCCTGCTGAAAGTTGGTGAACGCACGGTGCTGCGCGCCACCGGCATCTTTACCATCTGGAAGGGCAAGCTACCCGGCAGAACCTGACGGTTATTGTTCCCCGCGATACCCAGCGCCCCGTCGGCCAACCGACGGGGCGCTGGCATTTCAGGGGTTACGGAAAGAGCTCGTGAAATGGCTCTGGCACAAGGCTTTTCGCGGAATTTGTCACTCTTGGTAACGCACTTTCCCAGGTCCGGAGAGATCGCGCCGGTCGCCGCCGAAAAGGGACTGAAAGAATTACCCGATCGGGTGAATTGGCCCCGGCGAGTGCCTCGATAGCATCAGGTCTCCCAACACTGATCCGCTTTCGGAGCGCCGCATGAGAACAATAAGAAAACGCGGAGTTTTTCAGCCGCACCTGCTGGCTGCCGCCGTCGCCCTGGGCGTCGGCTCGCAGGCCAAGGCAGTCGACTTCAACATCGGGGAGATCGAGGGCAAGTTCGACTCTTCGCTGTCCATCGGGGGCAGTTGGTCCACCCAGTCGCCGGACAAACAGTTCATCTCCAACTTCAACTCCGTGGGCGTGAAGGGCGGCAAGTCGTCGTCGCGCACCGTGGATGACGGCCGCCTGAACTTCAAGAGCGGGGAGAACTTCTCGACCATCTTCAAGGGCCTGCATGATCTGGAGCTGAAGTACGGCGACAGCGGCGCCTTCGTCCGCGGCAAGTACTGGTACGACTCCGAGCTCAAGGATGGCAACCAGCACTACTACGACATCGATGACCATGGGCGCGACCGTGCGGCCAAGTCGTCCGGAGCGATGTTCCTCGACAGTTTCCTCTACCACAACTACCAGCTCGGCGACCTGCCGGGCAACGTGCGCCTGGGCAAGCAGGTGGTGAGCTGGGGCGAGAGCACCTTCATCCAGAACGGCATCAACTCGATCAACCCGATCGACGTCGCCGCGTTGCGCCGCCCCGGGTCGGAGATCAAGGAAGGCCTGGTGCCGGTCAACATGTTCTACCTCTCCCAGGGGCTGATGGAGAACGTCAACGCCGAAGCTTTCTACCAGCTCGAGTGGGACAAGACGGTGACCGACAACTGCGGCACTTTCTTCGGCACCGATGGCATCCCCAAGGGCTGCAACGACCGCCTCGTGGTCTCCGGCCAGGACCTGGCGCCGGGCGTGGCGAAGAATACCGGCGGCGCCCTGGCGATAGCCCGGGGCCTGGATGACGTCTACATCCGCCGGCAGAAGGACAATGACGCGCGCGACAGCGGGCAGTTCGGCCTGGCGCTGCGCTGGTTCATTCCAGACTGGAACGATACCGAGCTGGCGGCCTACGCCATGAACTACCACAGCCGCAACCCCTTCCTCAGCACCATTCGCACCACCGGAGCCGGTACGCCGCCCAGTGCGCTGAATGTGCCGCGCAATGCTGGCTACTTCATCGACTATCCGGAAGACATCCGCCTCTACGGCGTGAGCTTCCAGACCAATATCGCCGGTACTTCCCTCGGTGGCGAGGTCAGCTACCGGCCGAACATGCCGCTGCAGATCAGCACCCCGGACCTGCTCAGCGCCACCACCAACGTTCCGGGCACTCCCAGCCTCAACCCGCTGGTCACCACCGGCTACATCAGCGGCATTCCCGGTGGCGGTGTGATCAATGGCTACAAACGCATGCCGGTGCTGCAGGCCCAGGTCACCGCCACTCAGTTCATCGACCAGGTAATGGGCGCCGAGCGCCTGACCCTGATCGGCGAGGTCGGCTACAACCGTATCAACGGACTGGGCGACTCCGATGGAACCGACATCCGCTTCGGCCGCAACCCGGCGTTCGGCTCCGGCATCCTGCCGACTGCCGCGGGCGCAACGACCTGTGCCGGCACTGCGGTAGGGCAGGCCAACGCCAGCAACCCGGCGCAGAAGTGCAACAGCCACGGTTTCTATTCCACCAACTCCTGGGGCTACCGCCTGCGCGGCGTACTGGACTATCCCGACGTCTTCGCCGGAATAAACCTCAAGCCCAACCTGGCCTGGTCCCACGACGTCGAAGGACGCGGCCCGAACTTCGAGGAGGGCGCCAAGGCCATCAGCCTCGGCCTGGACGCCGACTACCTGAACACCTACACCGCCAGCCTCAGTTACACGAACTACTTCGATGGCGAATACAACACCCTGACCGACCGGGACTTCGTCTCGCTCAGTTTCGGCGTGAACTTCTGATTGAGCACAGGCAGAAACTCGCATGAAAAAGATCGTATTCCTGCAAACCGGCGCTCTGGCGCTGTCCCTGCTGGCCACCGGTGTGATGGCGGCCATTTCTCCCGAGGAAGTCGCCAAGCTCGGCACCAGCCTGACTCCGCTGGGCGGCGAAAAGGCTGGCAATGCGGATGGCAGCATTCCCGCCTGGACCGGTGGCCTGCAGCCTGGCGCCGCTCCTTTGGATGGCAACGGGTTCCTGGGCAATCCCTATGCCAGCGACAAGCCGCTGTTCGTCATCACCCCTGCCAACGTCGATCAGTACAAGGACAAGCTCACACCCGGTCAGCTGGCGATGTTCAAGCGCTATCCGGATACCTACAAGATCCCGGTGTATCCGACCCGTCGCAGTGCTTCCTCTCCCGAATCCGTGTACGAGGCGGCGAAGAAGAGTGCAGCCAGCGCCGAACTGGTCAGCGGTGGCGACGGTATCGCCAATGTCAGTGGGCGCTACTACCCGTTCCCCATTCCGAAGAATGGTGTGGAGGTGGTGTGGAACCACGAGACCCGTTATCGCGGTACCAACTACACCCAGCAGATTGCCCAGGCCACTCCCCAGGTCAATGGCGATTACACCATCGTGTCGCTGCAGCAGAATGTCGGCGTCCCTTCCCTGATGAAGGATTTCGATCCGAAAAAGGTGGGCGATTACCTGTTCCTGCTGCGCCAGGAAGTGACCGCGCCGTCGCGCATGGCCGGCAACGTGCTGCTGGTCTATGAAACCACCGATCAGGTCAAGGAACCGCGTAGCGCCTGGTCCTACAACGCCGGCCAGCGCCGTGTGCGCCGCGCTCCGCAGGTGGCCTACGACGGTCCGGGTACAGCCGCCGACGGCCTGCGTACCGCCGACAACGCCGACATGTACAACGGCTCGCCGGATCGCTACCAGTGGAAGCTGATCGGCAAGCGCGAGATGTATGTGCCGTACAACAACTACAAGTTGTGGTCGCCTCAGGTGAAGTACGCCGACATCCTCAAGCCCGGCCACATCAACCAGGACCTGACGCGATACGAGCTTCACCGGGTCTGGGAAGTGGAGGGTACGCTCAAGCCCGGCCAGCGCCATATCTATGCCAAGCGCCACATGTACTTCGACGAGGACACCTGGTCCCTGCTGGAGGTGGATCACTACGACGGTCGTGGCCAGCTCTGGCGTGTGGGTGAGGGTTACCAGGTCAACGACTACCAGCATGGCATCAGCCTGTACGCCGCCCAGGCGCTGTACGACCTGATCGCCGGTCGCTACCTGGTGTTCGGCATGACCAACGAATCGAAGAAGGCCACCCAGTACGACCAGAACTACAGCATGAACGACTTCACTCCCGCGGCCCTGCGCAACGCCGGTATCCGCTGAAACAAGGCGCTTGAAGGCGGCGTGGGGGCGTCCAACGCCGCTTTTCTGCCGGGGCACGGCTCCTGCCCCGGCCTCTTTTATCGTGATCTCGCTCTCACGAGGCACGCTTGTCTCGATGCCACCTGACATGGGGGGCGCCTTTTTCCACGGTGTTTTGCAGCATCGTTTCCGACTCAGCGGATCGACGTGCGTCTGCGCCGGCCGCTGTCCCTGAAACGCCGTGGATCGAGGCTCATCATGCAAGGTCTGGGTGTCAGTTCGAGCAGCGCGCAAGCGCCTCTTGCCAGCGCTCCGCGACTGCCGGAGCACCATGTGCCGCGTCCGCGGCTGGCCGCTGCAGTACGTGGCAGCCGTCAACGCCTGACCCTGCTGTGCGCCCCGGCGGGCTATGGCAAGAGCACCCTGCTGGCCGAGAGCCTTGCCGATGCGCCATCCGGCAACGAACTGTTCTGGCTGGCCTGCAGAGGGGAATCGTTGTCGCTGACGCAACTTTGCGCCCAGGTTGCATCCGGCCTCGGCCTGCCGTCTCTGCTCGCTCCGCAGGCGCTCCTGCGCCAGCTCGGCCGCGGCGGGCACACCCTGCATCTGGTGCTGGATGACCTCCCGGCTAACCTGCCCATCGAAGTGAACACCTGGTTCGAGCAACTGCTCAACCTGCCGGAGAGCCGTGTACGCCTGATCGTCAGCTGTCGGCAACGGCCGGCGTGGGATCTGCCGTCGCTGCTGCTCAAGGGCGAACTGTTCGAACTGGGCACCGATTCGCTGGGCATGACACGCGGTGAATACGCTGCGATCAGCGCTCGGATTGCCGGCGATACCGTAGACGCACGACGCGAAGAAATCGGCATGCAATGCGGCGACTGGTGGAGTGGTGCGCGCCTTTTGCTGGCGGGCCAGCAGCAGGGCAGGGCACTGCTGCGAGACTATCTGGAACGCGAACTGGTAGGGCGCATGAGCGATGAGGAGCGTCGCCTGTTCTACGGGCTGTGCAATCTGCCGCGCTTCTCCGTCGATCTCTGCGCTCAGCTCTGGGAAGGCAACTCAGGCGATCAGGTTCTCCATCGCCTGCTGCGGCAGCAGGTCTTCATTCAGCCGGTGGAGCAGGATGGCGGCTGGTACCGCGTGCACCCGCTGGTGGCGGCGACGCTGCAGGATGGCATCGCCGCGCCGGAACTGACCCGTCTGCGCCTGCACGCCTGCCGTCTGCTGAGCCTCGCCGGTCATCTGCATGACGCCATCGATCAGGCCCTGCATGTGCACCAGCCGGAAGTGGCGGCCAGCTACATCGAGCGCCTGAAACCGAGCTGGCAACTCGCTGACCTGCACCTGCGCCGCGTGCTGGACTGGCATCGGCAATTGCCCTCCTACCTGATGGAAGGCACGCCCCGGCTGATCTATCTGAGCACGTTGGCCCTGTTGCTCAGCGGCCGGGTTAGCGAGGCGGAGCGCGGTCTCCACGGCCTCTCGCGCTTCCTGCCGGCCGCCAATGCGGCGGACAATCAGCTGTTGCTCGCCCATTGGCAGGCCCTGAAGGGCAGTGCGCTGGCGTTTCGAGGTGAATTGCTCGAGGCCGAACAGCATTGTCGCGAAGCCCTTGGGCATCTGGGTTCGGCGCCCAGGGAATGCCTCTCGCAGTTGCTGTGCCAGTTCACCCTGGGGCGGATCATGCTGGCCAGCGAGCGTGGCGATGAAGCGCAATTGCTGTGGCGCGCCGCCCTGGAGCAGGCGCGGCGGCAAGGTTGCCAGGACAGCGAGGCGTTGTTCCAGGGCGAGCGTCTGCGCGCCTTGATGCTGGCCGATGAGGCTGCGCTGGCGGACCTGCTGCTCCAGGATTGCCTGGTCAGCCGCGCTGCCACTGGGCTCGAACGCGACCCGGTGCGCGGGCGACTGATGATCGCCAGGGCAGACCTGTTGTTGCAGCAGGGGCGACTGCACGAGAGCGAAGCCGTGCTGTTGGCCGCTCAGCCCTACCTCCGCGACTGCTCGGCGCCCTTTGTGCTGTACGGCTACCTGGGGCTGGCCGAGGTGGCGGGGCGGCACGCAGACCTGGCACTGGCGCAGGCGCAGATCCAGCGTGGAGAGCGCGCGATGCACTGCGGGCGGATCGATGAAGGCCTGTACCAGGCGGCCCTGGCACTGCAACAGTTGAAGTTGCTGGTTCACGCGCAGGACTGGCGGGCGGCGCTGGAAGCCTCCCGCCGATTGGCGCTCGAGTATCCGGTTGGGAGCGTCTTCTCCATCGTGCTGCCGCCAACCGTGCCTCACCATGTCCAGTGGTTTGCGGCGATGGCGGAACACAACCTGGGGCTTCGGGAGCAATCGCGGGCACGGCTACAGGTGCTCGCCGAACACTGCCGCGTGGCTGGCTTCCGTCAGTTGCAGGCCGAGGTGCTGGCGTTCCTTCGGCAGTGTGGCGGTGCGGATGAAGACGAAGGTGCGGACGCATGCGGCTACCAGGAGGAGCTTACCGTGAGGGAGGTGGCGGTGCTCGAACTGCTGGCCGAGGGGCTGTCGAACCAGGAAATTGCCGACGCGCTTTTCCTCTCGGTGAACACCGTCAAGTACCACGCCAAGAACATCAACGCGAAGCTCGGCGCCACCCGGCGCACCCAGGCCATCGCCTGCGCCAAGGCCCGGGGCCTGCTGGCCTGAGTGGCATGCCACCTGATCCGGGTGGCGTGTTCCTACAGACGAAACCCCAACCATTGCAGCCACTCCCCGGCGGCGGATGCCGGCCGATCATGCACAACAGGAGTTTCTGCAATGAGCACCCACGAGTACCTGGACGAGGCTGCGATTCGCGCCTTGCTGGAGCGCCAGCGCGCCGCGAGCCAGGCCAGCGCGCCGCCGAGCGCCGAGCAGCGCGGCGAACTGATCGACCGCGCCATCGACCTGCTGGTGCGCCATGAGCAATCCCTGATCGAAGCGCTCAATGCAGACTTCGGCCAGCGCAGCCCGACTTTCTCCCGACACAGCGACGTCTTGTCGCCCTTGGCGACCCTCAAACAGACCCGCGCAGAACTGGCCGGCTGGATGCAGCCCGAGCGTCGCCCGGCACCCCGTGGCGAGGCCTGGGTGGAATACCAGCCGCTGGGCGTGGTGGGCATAGTCACTGCCTGGAACGTACCGGCCAACATGGTCTTCAAGGGCCTCGCCGGCGCTCTCGCGGCGGGCAACCGGGTAATGATCAAGCCGTCGGAGTTCAACCCGCAGACTTCGGCGCTGATCGCACAGATGATCGGTGAGGCCTACGCCCCGGACGAAGTGGCGGTCGTCACCGGCCCCGCGGAGACCGGCCAGGCATTCTGCCGGCAACCCTTCGACCACCTGATGTTCACCGGGGCCGCCAGCATCGGCCGCCACGTACTGCGGGCCGCGGCCGAAAACCTGGTGCCGGTGACCCTGGAGCTGGGCGGCAAGTCGCCGACCATCATTTCCCGTTCGGCGGACCTGAAGAGTGCGGTGAGCAAGATCATCGTTGGCAAGCTGATGAACGCCGGGCAGCTGTGCGTCGCACCGGACTACGTATTCGTCCCCGAAGAGTCGATGGATGCCTTCGTCGAGATCGCCCGCGCGGTAGTGGGCAAGGTGTTCCCGACCCTGGCTGGCAACCCCGAGTACACCGCGATCCTCAACGACCGGCATTACCAGCGCCTGCAGGGGTATCTGGAGGAGGCGCGTGCCGCAGGCGTCGCCGTGGTCGAGCTGAACCCGGCCGGCGAAGTGCTCGACCCTGCGCGCCGCCTGATTGCCCCGACCCTGTTGCGCAATCCGGACGATCGACTGCAGGTCATGCAGGACGAGATTTTCGGCCCGCTGCTGCCGATCAGGCCCTACCGCGACTTCGCCGAGGTCATTGCCTGCATCAACGCGCGCCCGCGCCCGCTCGGCCTGTACTGGTTCGGCAGCGATGCCGACGAGGAGCGCCAGGTGCTCGAGCGCACCTGCTCCGGTGGCGTGACGCTCAACGAGGTGATGCACCACGCCGGCCTGGAAAGCCTGCCCTTTGGTGGCGTCGGCCCCAGTGGCATGGGTGCCTATCACGGCATCGACGGCTTCCGCACTTTCAGCCACGCCAGGGCGGTTTATCGCGCGGGCTGACCGCTGCGACTTTCCCCTGTCGATTTCCCCTACTCGAGAACGAACATCATGAAAGCAGCTGTATTCCATCAGGTCGGCGCGCCGCTGAGCATCGAGGAAGTCGGTATCAGCAAGCCGGGGCCGCGCGAGGTCCTGATCCGCACCGTCGCCGTCGGCGTCTGCCATTCCGACCTGCACGTGATCGACGGGTCCTATCCGTATCCGGGCCCGATGGTGCTCGGCCACGAAGCGGCCGGCATCGTCGAGCAGGTCGGTGCGGAGGTCCGTACCGTCAAGCCCGGCGACCATGTCGTTACCTGCCTGACGGTCTTCTGCGGCCATTGCGAACACTGCGTGACGGGCCACCTGTCGCGCTGTGTTTCGCCGGAAACCAAACGCGGCAAGGACGAGGAATCGCGCCTGACCTACGTGCAGAAGCCGATGCCACAGTTCGTCAACCTGTCGGCCTTTGCCGAGCAGATGCTGGTGCATGAGAACGCCTGCGTGGCCATCCGCCGCGACATGCCGCTGGACCGTGCGGCGCTGCTGGGCTGCGCTGTCACCACAGGCACCGGCGCGGTGTTCAACACGGCCAAGGTGCGGCCCGGCGAGACGGTCGCGGTGATCGGCTGCGGCGGCATCGGCCTCGCTGCGATCAATGGTGCGGCGCTGGCCGGGGCAGGGCGGATCATCGCTATCGACATGCTCGACTCCAAGCTGGAGCTGGCCCGCCAGTTCGGCGCCACCGACGTGGTCAACGCGAAATCGGGCGATGCGGTGAAGCAGGTGCAGGAGCTCACCCGTGGCGGGGTCCAGCATTCCTTCGAGTGCATCGGCCTCAAGCAGACCGCCGAGCAGGCCTTCGCCATGCTGGCGCGCGGCGGCACCGCGACCATCATCGGCATGATCAAGCCCGGCCTTAAGATCGAGGTCGACCCCTATCAGTTGCTCCACGAGCGCCGGCTGCAGGGTTCGCTTATGGGCTCCAACCGCTTTCCGGTGGACATGCCGGCGCTGGTGGATTTCTACATGGCCGGTCGCCTCAAGCTCGATGAAATGATCTCCCAGCGTATCCGCCTGGAGCAGATCAACGATGCCTTCGACGAACTGCGGCGCGGCGAGCTGGCGCGTTCGGTGATCGTTTTCGACCAATGACCCGCACGGGCCGCCCCCAAGCGGGCGAGCCCCTGCCAGGAGTTAGCTGATGGATATCCATTTCACGCCTGAGGAACAGGCTTTCCGCGAGGAGGCGCGTGCCTTCCTCCGTGCCGAGCTGCCCGAGCGGCTGGCGAGCCGCATCCTCCAGGGCAAGCGCCTGGGCAAGCAGGACCAGGTGCTGTGGATGCGCAAACTGAACGCACGTGGCTGGCTCGCGCCAGGTTGGCCGGCCGAATACGGCGGCCCCGGCTGGAGTGCCGTGGAGAAGCATATCTTCGAGGAGGAGTGCTTCGCCGCCGGGGCGCCGCGAGTAGTCGCCTTCGGGGTGAAGATGGTGGCGCCGGTGCTGATCCGGTTCGGCACGCCCGAGCAGAAGGCGCGTTTCCTGCCGCGCATCCTCGACAGCTCCGACTGGTGGTGCCAGGGCTATTCCGAGCCGGGGGCAGGCTCCGACCTGGCATCGCTGAAGACCCGCGCGGTGCGTGAGGGTGACCACTATGTGGTGAACGGCCAGAAGATCTGGACCACCCTGGCGCATTACGCCGATTGGATGTTCTGCCTGGTGCGCACCGACCCGGATGCCGCGCAGCAACGCGGCATCAGCTTCCTGCTGATCGACATGAAGACGCCGGGCATCACCGTGCGGCCGATCATCACCCTGGATGGCGAGCACGAAGTCAACGAGGTGTTCTTCGACAATGTGCGCGTGCCGGCGGAAAACCTGGTGGGCCGCGAAAACGAAGGCTGGACCTGCGCCAAGTACCTGCTGACCCACGAACGCACCAGCATCGGCGGCATCAACCAGACCAAGGTGTTGCTGCGCAAGCTCAAGCAGGTGGCGGCGCAGGAGTTGCGAGACGGCCGGCCATTGCTGGATGACCCATTGTTCCGCGCCCAGGTGGCCGCTGTCGAAATGCAACTGATGGCGGCGGACATGAGCAACCTGCGCGCACTGGTCGCCGCCCGCGATGGCGGGGTGCCCGGGGCGGAAAGCTCGATCCTCAAGATCAAGGGCACCGAGGTGCGCCAGCAGATCGTCTATCTGCTGACCAAGGCGGTGGGCGCCTATGCGCTGCCGTTCCTGGAGGATGAGCTGGGCTTCGAGGCATCGCACGAACCGGTGCTGCACAGCGCCGACAGCGCCACCGCCACCTACCAGTACCTGGATTCGCGCAAGGCTTCGATCTATGGCGGCTCCAACGAAATCCAGAAGAACATCATCGCCAAGATGATCCTCGAGCTGTAAGGAGCCCACCGTATGGACTTCAAATTGACCGAAGAGCAGCAGATGCTGCAGGACACCGCAGCCCGCCTGGTGCGTGACAACTATGCTTTCGAGCAGCGCGAGGCCTATCGGCGCGAGCCTGGCGGTTTCAGCCGGGCATTCTGGGCCCGGCTTGGCGAGCTGGGCCTGTGCGCGGTGCCGTTCGACGAGGCCCATGGCGGCTTCGGCGGCCAGGGTGTGGAAATGGGCCTGATCTGCGCCGAGCTTGGTCGTGGCCTGTGCCTGGAGCCGTACCTGCAGTCGGTGATATTCGGCGGCGGCCTGGTGGCGCAACTGGGCAGCGCTGCGCAGCGTGACGACCTGCTGACGCGCGTGGCCGCGGGCGAGCTGCAACTGGCGGTCGCCCTGGAGGAGCCGCAGAGCCACTACCAGTTGCACGATGTTTGCTGCACCGCGAGCCCGACCGCCGGCGGCTGGTTGCTGGACGGGCGCAAGAGCGTGGTGTTCGGTGGCCAGAGCGCCGGGTTGATCCTGCTGTCGGCACGCACCGCCGGCGGCGCTCGGGACGAACAGGGCATCAGCCTGTTCCTGGTTGATCCGGCCAGCGCGGGCATCGTCCGGCGCGAATTTCCCACGCTCGATGGGCGCATGGCCTGCGAGCTCTACCTGGACCAGGTCTTCGTCCCGCGTGCCGCGCTGCTGGGCCTCGAGGGCGAGGCGCTGCCGGCGTTGCGCTACCAGCAGGGGCGGGCCGTCGCGGCGCAGTGCGCCGAAGCGGTCGGCAGCATGGAAGCCGCCTGCGCGCTGACGCTCGATTATCTCAAGACCCGCCAGCAGTTCGGCAGCGTCATCGGCAAGTTCCAGGCGCTGCAGCACCGCATGGTGGATATGCGAATCGAACTGGACCAGGCCAGCTCCATGGCACTGCTCGCGGCCTGCATGGCGGACGAGCCCGACAGCGATGAGCGCAGCCGGGCGCTGGCCGCGGCGAAGTACATCGTCAGCCGCGCCGCGCGCCTGATCGCCGACGAAAGCGTGCAACTGCACGGGGGCATCGGCCTGACCTGGGAGTACCAGCTGTCGCACCACGCCAAGCACCTGTGGATGGTGGCGCGTCAGTTCGGCGACGATGATCATCACCTTCAGGTCTTCAGCGAACTGATGGCGCCGGCAGACTGAGGCAAGCGTCCAGACGTCCCTTCTCGGGCCACCGCGGGTGGCCCTTTTTTCAGGGTGTCGGGGTGGAGGTCATCGCCCAGGTGATGAAGCCGGCATTGAAGCCGGTGAACACCAGTGCGAACAGGAACACCGCATCGGCGATGTGCATCATCCGCCGGCCGCGAAGGGTACGGTGGGTGCGCAGGCTCCAGTAGGAGCAGAAGGCCGAGACCACATAGAACATCATGTTGACGGCCACCATGTCATCGATGATCAGGTCTTCCCGGCGCAGGGTGAGGATCACCCGGATGATCCCGATCACGGTCAGGCACACGCCGACCATGGTGGCGGAGACGGAGAAGATGTGGACGCAGATGTCGTCGTCCAGGGAGGGCGTTTCCGGCTCGTTCATGACGCGCGCTCGCTGTCGTGGGAAGTCTGGAAAGCGTAGTTCCGATTCAACCAGGGCTTGAGTCGCTCGCCCAAGGAGCCTACTGTCAGCGGCTGCCCCAGCCCCGGACATGAAACGCCCCATGATCGACTTCAACAACGTCACCGCCTACCAGCAGCAGACCCGCGTGCTGGATGGTTTTTCCCTGCATATCGGCGAAGGCGAGAAGGTCGCCATCCTCGGCCCCAACGGCGCTGGCAAGAGCACGCTGCTCAAGCTGATCAGCCGCGAACTCTATCCGGTGGATCGCCCGGACAGCTCGCTGAACCTGTTCGGTCTGCAGAACGTCACCCTGTGGGACCTGCGCAGCCGCATCGGCTTCGTCTCCCAGGACCTGCAGGAAGACTACACACCCTTCACCCAGGCGCTGGACGTGGTGATCTCCGGTTTCTTCGGCGCCATCGGCAGCCACGGTCATCTGCAGCCAACGCCGGAACAGGCGGAGAAGGCGCGCGAGATGCTGGCCCAGGTGGAGATGGACGGCTACGCCGAACGCATGTTCCAGCGCCTGTCGACCGGGCAGAAGCGCCGCCTGCTGCTGGCCCGCGCGCTCATCCACGAACCCCGTGCGCTGATCCTCGATGAGCCGGCCAATGGCCTGGACATGGGCGCCAGCCTGCAGATGCTCACCCTGCTTCGACGCTTCTGCGGCCCGGAGCACGCGATGATCATCACTACCCATCACCTCGACGAGATCATTCCGGAAATCGAACGGGTGGTGCTGATCGCCAACGGCAAGGTCGTGGCCGACGGGCCGAAGGCGGAGATTCTGACCAGCGAAAACCTGTCGGCGCTGTACCAGGCTCCGCTGAAAGTGACCGAGCAGGATGGCTGGTATCGCTGCTGGCATGCGTGATTCGATGCTGGCCTTCTGAGCCAGACCCGACTATCGCGGACGGAGTCCGCTCCTACGCTCATGGAAGTTCCTGTAGGAGCGGACTTCGTCCGCGATGGGTGCCCGCACATGCCGATCCGTGATCGGACCTATTTGTCCAGTGCCCGCCGCTGGGCCTGCATCGCGCGAATGCGCTCCTGCAACCGTGCCCGTTCGGCCTCCGGCAGGCCCGCCCACCATTGGCTCACCGCGCGATTGCTGTAGGGCGTCAGCCAGTCGGCATACGGCGCCATTTGCGCCTGCGGGAAGCCGTTGTCGCGGCCGCGCAGATAGTGATCGAAGAAGCCCAGTACCAGCGTCGCGGGGGCCTCGATCAGCACGTCGGTGGGTGCGCTGCCGATCAGCCTGTCGCGCAGTGGCCGGCGCAGGTACAGCGCATTGTCGGTGAGGCCGGCGTGCAACGCATCGCGCATGACCAGACGATGGATGCGCGGATTCTGCCCGGCGTGCTCGATACGTTCGTAGGAGAAGTCGTTGAAGCTACGAAGTTGTGCCGGTGGGGTGAGCCCCAGCATGCGATAGAACAACGACAGGTCCGAATGCAGCATCAACAGCGGCACCGGCAGGTCCTCGTCGAACGGTGTGAAGTCGAAGTCGCCGCCATCGAGGTTCACCGCCGCGGCGCAGCGCTTGTCGACCATGCACACCGCGCCGGTGGTCGAGCCGCCGAAGGACATGCCCATCTCGCCGACGTGGCTGAAATCGCTGGCGGCTACCAGGTCGGCCACGTTTGGCGGCACTTCACCTGACTGCAGGCGATCGTGGACGAACAACCGGTCGGCCAGCCAGATCGGCGCGCTGAGGTGGATGGCGCGGTCCGCCGGTGGCTTGAGCTCGGTGGCGAAGCGCAACTGGCCGTCCAGGCGACGGCCCTGGTCGTCTTCGCCGTAGCCTTGCAACAGGAGCGGGGAGAAACCGTGGTCGAAGGCATCGCGCAGGTGGTCGTAGAGCGCCGGGTCGGTGGGCGCCACTTCACCGTTGGGGAACAGCGTGGGCGAGGCGTCGCCGGTGTGCTGCACGGAATAAACCGCATAACCGTGGCTGGCGAGTTCCTCCATGATCCGTCCGTTCATGCCGGCAAAGGAGCCATAGCCATGGCTGTAGAACACCACGGGCAGGCGGCCAGGGGCATCCCGCAGCGGGGCGCTCTCGTAGGAATTGGTGCGCAGGTGGCGAAGGTGCGTGAGCAGCGGTGGAAAATGCAACAGCTCGCCGAAGCCGCGTGCGGTGCTGCGGCTTTCGGCGTCGCTGAAATAGTTGCGCGGTTGCGCGCCCACGGCCGGCGTCGCCGGGTACCAGACACGCACCAGCAGCCGGCGAGCCTTGCCGGCGGAGGCGCCGAGCAGGCCGGTGCGACTGGGGTCGATCAGCTCGAAGTCACGCACGCCCACCGGATAGGGCCCGCTGGGCTTGGGCATCGGTGACACCGGGAAGAAGGACAAGGCGGCGCCGGCCACACCCACCAGCAGGGTGAAGAATATCCCTGACCAGACCGGTACCCGAGCCGGGCGCTTTCTCCGCAACAGCAGCCCGAGGATCAGCAGCAGGGCGGTGGCGGCTGCCATGCCGGCTTGCCAGCGATCATCCCAGACGTCGTAGAGCGCCACGACCAGCGCCAGCAGGGCAGAGCCGAGCGCCAGCGGGCGGCGGCGCAGCCACCAACCCAGCAGGGCGACGGCGAGCAGCACCAGCAGCAGGCCGTCGGCGATCATCATGCAACGGTGCCCTTGCGCGGCAGCACGGTCCAGGCCACGCCCAGGACCAGCAGCACGGCAATCAGCAGGTAAGGCGCGCGGCTATCGACCTGGTGCAGCAGGGTGCCCAGCAGCGGGCCGGTGATCATGCCCAGGCCGTGCACGGCGACCAGGCTGCCGGCGGCGGCGCCCTGTTCGTCGGCCTCCACGGCGTTGGCGTTCAGCGCCGAGACGGCGGGGAAGACCCAGCCCATGCCGGCAGCAGCGACGAAGCAGGATGCGTAGAGCATCCACGGTGCGACGGCGATGCACACCGAGGCAAAGCCCAGTGCGGAAATCACGCCGCCCACGCCAATCAGCCGCAGAGGTGCCCAGTTCAGCTTGCGTACCAGCATCTGCGCGCAGATCAGCGCCACACCCACTGAGGTCAAGGCGATGCCGGCGACGCGGGCGGCATCAGCGGGTGGCAGTTGCAGGCGGTCGAGGGCGAAGAAGCCGACGGTCATCTGTGCGACGGTGACGCAGACCATGGCGATGAAGCCCAGGGTCAGCGAGCGGCGCAGGCGCCGGTCTGTAATTGCCAGGGCAGGGCCCTTGCGTTCGCTGAGGCGCTGGCTGTCGGGCAGCCACTTCCACAGGACGGCCAGGGCCAGCAATGGCAGCAGGCAGGTCAGCAGCAGCGGCAGGGCCAGACCGAGCATGGCCAGCAGGCCGGCGAAGCTCGGGCCGACCACCATGCCCACGGCGCTCGCCGCGCCGAGCCCGGCCATAGCGGAGGCGCGTTTGTCGGCGCTCACATGGTCAGCCACCAGCGCCGCCGAGCAGGCAGGCACGGCGGCGTAGAAACCGCCCGCCAACCCTCGCAGTGCAACGATGCCGATGAATGCCGGCAGCGGTGACATCGAGGTGTTCAGCGCCAGGGCCATGAAGGCGCAGAGCAGGGCATAGGTCAAGGCAAAGCCGGCCAGGCCGCTGAGCAGCACGCGGCGGCGGCCCAGGCGGTCGCTGGCGATGCCCCAGACGCGGGCCATGAGCATCCAGGCGATGCCGCCGACGGTCACGGTCATGCCCGCTTGCCAGGGCGCCAGGCCCAGGGTGCGCGCCACCGGGCCGATCAGCGCGACGAAGGACATCACTGCCACCGTGCAGACGAAGGTCTCGAACATCAGTGGGCGCAGGTTCAGGGTCGGCGCCTGGGGTGGCATGGCGGTCATTTCAGCGGGGCTCCTTGGGTCGACGGGGCATTCTCATCCCTACAAAGACGATCAGCAGCAGCGGAACACCAAGGGAAATCCACGACAGCACGTCGAAAACCCCATCGCCGAGCAGCGCGGAGAGCAGCCCAAAGGTGCTCAACACGGCCAGCGCGAGGGGCCAGCGGAAGATCATCCAGAGTCCGCGTCTCATGCCTTGATCTCCGTGTTCAGGCCGCCGGAATCCAGTTCCGCCAGGCGTTTCTCGATGGGCGTGCGGCGCCGGCCGAGCCACAGGTACAGGCCGCTGGCGAGGATGACGATGCTGACTATGTCCAGCAGCGCCCAGACGATCTTCAGCGGCATGCCGCCGTAGTCGCCGAAGTGCAGCGGCTGGGACAGCAGCAGCGTCTTCACGTACAGCGGCATCTCGCGCATGTCGGTCAGTTCGCCGGTTTCGGCATCCACCAGTGCGGGCTTGAGCAGGCGCTCGGTGAGTGGCGTGTTGCCGCGCATGAACACGGCGTAGTGGTGCTTGCTGCTGAACTGCGTGCCGGGGAAGCCGACGAAGCTGATTTCCATGTCCGGCGCGGCCTTGCGGGCGGTATCGATGGCCTTGTGCAGCGAGCCGAGGCTCTCCAGCGGCGGCGCGTCCTTGTACGGCGCGGTCATCTCGGCCAGCTGGCCGCCTTGCCAGAGCATCAGGATCGGCAGCGCCAGGGTGTTGATCACTCCGGTGACCCCGACCACCAGCACCCAGGCGAGGGTGACGATGCCCAGCACGTTGTGCAGGTCCAGCCATTTCAGTCGCGAGCTGCGCTGGGAGCGCACGGTGGCGAAGTCCAGCTTGCGCATGAACGGCGTGTAGACCACGACGCCCGAGACCAGCGACGCCACCAGCAGCAGGCCCATGAAACCGAGGAACAGGTAGCCGGGCAGGCCCATGAACAGGTCGGTGTGCAGCTTCAACATGATGTGCATGAAGCCGCCCGGCGGCGGCAGCGGGTCGAAGAACTCCCCGGTGCGAGCGTCGAAGGGCTGGATGTGGCCATCCTCCGGCGGCGGCACCAGGGTCGGAGCCGTGAGGACCGCGCCCAGCGGATCGTCCTGTTCCCAGAACACGAAACGCACCACTTCGCCGGGCCGTTTCGCCAGGGCGCGGGCCACCACGTCGTCGTAGTCGATCTTCGGCGACTGCTCGGTGAGCGGCTTGAGCTCCGGGTGCGGCTCGAAGGTGTGCTCGATCTCTTCATGGAAGATCAGCGGCAGGCCCGTGAGGCAGAGCATCAGCAGAAATACCGTGGAGATCAGGCTGGTCCACTTGTGCACCAGGTACCAGGTGCGAAGGGCTTTGGCGGTCATCGTCAGGCTCGTTCTTTTCGTTAGAAGTCCACGCTCGCGGACAGCTGCAGGGTGCGCCCCTCGCCCAGGTACAGGTACCCGGCGGTGGAGGTGCCCCAGTAGTCCTTGTCGAGCGCGTTATCCAGGTTGGCGCGCAGCACCACCGGCTTGCCGAGGGTCTCGAAGCGGTAGCGCGCGCCCAGGTCCAGGCGCCACCAGTCGGGGATGCTCAGGCTGTTGGCCTGGTCCACGTACTGCTCGCTGGTGTAGATCGTCCGCGCGGTCACCGTCAGGCCCGGCACCTGGGCGATGTCGTACTCGCCGCCGAGGTTCAGTTGCCGGCGTGGCACGCCGATGCCGTTGTTGCCGTCGTACTGGCCGTCCTGGGTTTTGGTCAGATTGGCCTGGGTGTAGGAGGCGCCACCGAGCAGGCGTGCACCTTCGGCCACCTCGCCGAACAGGCTCAGTTCGAGACCGCGGTTGCGCTGTTCTCCGCCGCGGGTGAAGCGGCCATTGTCGTTGACGCTGCTCGGGCGCTTGATCTCGAAGGCGGCGAGGGTGGCGCCGAAGCCGTCCCATTCGCCCTTGATGCCGACTTCCTTCTGCTTGGAGACATAGGGCGAGAGCATTTCCCCGGCGTTGGCGGTGCCGATGGGCGCGGTTTCTCCCGGGCTCAGGCCTTCGATGTAGTTGGCGTAGAGCGAGATGTTCTCCCATGGCTTGACCACGACGCCGGCCATCGGGGTGGTCTCTTCCTCGTCGTAGCCGGCGCCGGCCGGAGTGCCGACGTTCATCTCGTAGTTCTGCGACTCCACACGCTGCTTGCGCGCACCGACGGTCAGCTCGACGCGACCGTCGAGAACCGACAGGGTGTCGGCCAGCGCGTAGCTGGTGAGCGTGGCAGCGGTGTACTTCTGCACGTTCTTCGGATAGTCGTCGGTGCTCGGCGTGCCCGAGTAGATCGGGTTGTAGAGGTTCGACGCCCGCGACGGGAAGGCGGTGTAGAGGAAGAAGATGTCCGAGTTCTGCACCACGCGGGTCGCGCCGAAGTTCAGCTTGTGCTCTACCGGGCCGGTGTTGAAGGTGCTGCGCAGGCCGGCTTCGGCGGAGTGCGAACCGACGTCGTAGACCTGCCAGGCCGGAGACGAGACGAAGTCGCCGTCGTTGCCCGTCAGCACCGGGTTGCCGGCCAGGGCGTCCATCTCGCTGCGGCGGTCGCCGTAACCGGCGTAGCCAGTGAGCCAGTCGGCAATGTCGTATTCGCCGCGCACGACCAGGGTGCGGTCGGTCATTTCCGAATCGCCGTAGCCGGGGTAGTTCAGGTCGTTGTCCGGGGCGTGGGGGATCTTCGTCACGCCAGGGCCGGCGGTGAACTGGCGCACGACATTGGTGATGTCCTCGCGCTGGTGGATGTAGTCGGCGGACAGGCGCAGGCGCTCGCCGGTGTAGTCCAGGCCGAGGGAGCCAAGGCTGTCTTCGAGTTCCTGCTTGTCCACCGTGGTATCGCCGTTGCGGTACACGCCGTTGAAGCGCACGCCGAACTCCTTGCCCTCGCCGAAGCGGCGACCGATGTCCAGGTGGGTGCCGAACACCGAGTCGGAGAGGTAGTCCACGGTCACGCGGTTCAGCGGCTCATCCCCAGCGCGCTTGGTCACCAGGTTCACCGCGCCGCCGACGTTGCCGCTGGGCGGCATGCCATTGAGCATGGTGCTCGGGCCCTTGACCACTTCCACGCGTTCGGCCATTTCCACCGGCACGCGGAAGAACGGCGCCAGGCCGTACATGCCGTTGAGCGCGACATCGGCGCTGACTACCGGGAAGCCGCGCAGGGAGAAGTCCTCGTTGAGGTTGGTGCGGGCGCTGCCGATCTGCGCCGAAGGCTCGTTGCTCAGGACGTCGGCGACGCTGCGCGCCTGCTGGTCCTGGATGGTCTTCTCGGTGTAGCTGGTGATGCTGAAGGGCGCGTCCATCAGGTCGGTATTGCCCAGCAGGCCCAGGCGGCCGCCACGTGCTACCTGGCCGCCGGCGTACTCGGCCGGCAGGTCCTCCGGGCCGGCAGCCTGGCCAGTGATCAGCGAGGGCTGCATCTGCAACGCATCGGGGCTGGGCGAACGGATCAGGGTAAAGGTGCCGTCGCCGCGCTGCTCCAGTTCCAGGCCACTGCCTTGCAGCAGGCGCTCCAGGGCGCCCTGGGTCGAGTAGTTGCCGCTCAGGCCCGGGCTCTGCAGGCCGTCGGTGAGGGTCGGTTCGAAGGACAGGCGCACGCCGGTCTCGGCGGCGAACGACGCGAGGGCGCGGCCGAGTGGGCCGGGGGCGATGCTGTAGCTGCGCACTTCACCGGGGGCTGATGCGGCCATCACCGCCGGGGCCGCGACGGCAACCGCCAGGGAGAAGAGGGCGGTGCGCACCGCCAGGGAAAGCGAAGAGGGCTGGACGTGTCTGCTGCTGGACATGGACGGGGTACCTTCGGGCCTCTGCGGGCTTCGTGTCGGGAGATGTTCCCCTGTTGCCAGCTGAAGTGAGAAAAAGTCTCACTTCTTTTTGAAAATATTTTGCATCAACGCCCAGCGCTTGTCTTCAGGCCGCTGCGAGGGTGATCCAGAAGTCCGTCACCCGACGGATTCGCAGGGGGTAGGTGGACTGCAGCATCGACAGCGCAAGGTTGCTGTCCAGCAGCGGGAAGGCCCCGGAAACAGCCAGTTGCGCCACCGCTGGATCACAGCGCAGCACGCCGCGGCGGTAGCGGCCC
This sequence comes from Pseudomonas multiresinivorans, assembly GCF_012971725.1. Lineage (NCBI taxonomy): Bacteria > Pseudomonadati > Pseudomonadota > Gammaproteobacteria > Pseudomonadales > Pseudomonadaceae > Pseudomonas > Pseudomonas multiresinivorans. The sequence continues at coordinate 3,773,348 of NZ_CP048833.1, read as the reverse complement.
AATTCGCTCAGCAGCGTCTGCAAGGGCATGCGGTCGGCCATCAGCATGCCGTGGGTCCAGGCGTCCGGGGCCGGCGAGGGGGCGACCGAGGTGATGCCGAGTGCCGACAGCAGCACGGACTCCCCGGCACCCAGCCATTGGCCGGCTCCGTGCGACGGCACTACTTCGACGCGGCCCTGGAGGACGGCGACGCGGGTCGCCCCCTCGTCCTGGCGCACATTGAAGCGCGCTTCGCGGGTGTGCATGCGAGCTTCGCGGGTCGTGACCAGGAAAGGTCGGCTGTCCACGAATGCGTCGAGGAAGATTTCCCCCCGCAACAGGCGCACCAGGCGCTGCGCCGGAGTGAAGGCGATGTCCACGGCACTGTCGGTGTTGAGCGTCAGCAGGCTGCCATCGGGCAGCGGCCATCTGCGCTGCTCGCCGACGCTGGTGGTTTGGTCCGCGCTCCAGTCCTGCCAGGGCTGCGTACGCCAGGCGGCCAGGCCGACCGGCGCTACGGCCAGCAGCAGGGCAAGCTGCTTGAGCGCCCGGCGGCGGTCGAGCTGGCGTTCACGGCCCAGGGTCGGCATGGCCAGTGCGGGCGGCAGGCTGCCGAGATGCCCCATCAGACGCTCGGCACGATCCCAGGCGCGGGCGTGCTGGGGGCTCTGGCGTTGCCAGTCGGCACAGGCGCGGCGGGTTTCCTCGCTGGTGTCCTGATGCAGGCGCACCAGCCAGTCGGCCGCTTCATCGAGAATGCGCGGGGCGATGGGCTCGGTAGCGCTCACTCCATCAGCTCCAGGCAATGGCGGAACGCCTGCTGCATATAGCGCTTCACCGATCCCAGGGATACGCCCAGGCGCTCGGCTATAGCCTCGTACTTCAGCCCCTCGACCTGCGCCAGCAGGAAGGCCTGGCGCACCGGGTCGGGCAGGCGCGAGAGCAGGGTGTCGATCTCGTGCAGGGTTTCCAGCACCAGGTAGCGCTGCTCCGGCGAAGGCGCGAGTTCTTCGGGGATACTGGCGAGGGCTTCGAGATAGGCGCGTTCCAGCGACTGGCGCTGGAACCAGTTGATCATCAGCCCCTTGGCCACCGTGGCGAGATAGGCTCGCGGCTCGCGAGCCTCCAGCACACGGCGTGAGGAGAGCAGGCGGGTAAAAGTGTCCTGGGCCAGGTCCGCCGCCTGTTCGTGGCAGCCCAGGCGGCGACGCAGCCAGCCCTGCAGCCAGCCGTGATGGTGCTGATAGAGGTCACTGACAGCAGCGTGGAGCGGAGCGTCGACCGAAGGCATGGCAGAACTTTTATCATTTGAGAATGCTTCTCATGATAGTGGTTGCCAAGGCCTGCTCACAAGCCCCCGGAAGGAGGCGCGCTTGTGACAGTTGCTCAGGATATTCGGCTGGCGAGGTCGAGCATTGCCAGGTGGGAGTCTGAAAGGCTCAGTCGGGTCGCTCGCACCAGACTGGCTAGCTGGTGTTCGCTGGTGGCGCTGGCGATGGGGGCGGTGATGCCCGGCTGTTGGCGCAGCCAGGCGAGGGCGATCTCGGCCGGCGACGACTGGGTTTCCTCGGCGACCTGGTCAAGCGTCGCGAGAATCTTCAACCCTCGAACATCGAAGTAGCCCTCCAGGTCTTCGCCACGAGCACTTCCAGTGAGGTCGCTGGGGGCGCGGTACTTGCCGGTGAGAAAGCCCGAGGCGAGGCTGAAGTAGGTCACCACGACGTTGCCGTGCTCGGCAGCAATGGTTGCGGTTTCCGTTTCGTGGCCTGCTCGGTCGTAGAGGTTGTACTGGACTTGGAGCGCCGAGTACGCGGGGAGGTCGTTACTGCGCGCAGTTGCCGCGGCCGCCTCCAGTTGATTTCGGCTGAAGTTGGACGCACCGATGGCGCGCACTTTTCCCGAGGCGATCAACTCTTCGTAGGTACGCAGGGTTTCCTCGTGGGACGTGCTGTCATCCGGGTAATGACTGAAGTACAGGTCGATGTAGTCGGTGCCCAGGCGCCGAAGGGAGTCCTCGACTCCCTGCAGAATCCATCGGCGCGACAAGCCGCGCCGATGGGCCGACAACTCGGCTCCAACCTTGGTGCACAGCGTCACCTCCGCCCGCCGGCCTGGTTGGCTGGCGAGCCAGCGACCGATGATGGCCTCCGACTCGCCGCCCTCGTGACCCGGTACCCAGACCGAGTACATATCCGCGGTGTCGATACTGCTCAGCCCCGCGTCGAACGCCGCGTCCAGCAGGCGTCGAGAAATGGCTTCGTCCACCGTCCAGCCGAACACGTTGCCGCCCAGTATCAGTGGCGAAAGGTTGAGGTCACGAGCATGCATGGCTTTCTCCTCAGCAAACCGCGATGTGCGAATCCGCTCGGGGCTCGGTTCCGCCGCAGAGCACGCCGGTCTGCGGGTCGCGGACGATGATCTGGCCGCGGCCGTAGTCGGTGAGGTCGCAGGCGATCTCCACCTCGTGGCCGCGCCGCGCCAGGCTGAAGGCCAGGTCGCGGTTGGCGTGCTGCTCGATGCCGACCTTCATGCCGCCCAGCCATTGCCAGCGCGGGGCGTCCAGCGCGGCCTGCGGGTTGAGGCCGAAGTCCACCAGGTTCATCACCATCTGCACGTGGCCCTGGGGCTGCATGTAGCCGCCCATCACGCCGAACGGGCCGACGGCCACGCCATCCTTGCTGAGGAAGCCGGGGATGATGGTGTGGAAGGTCTTCTTGCCCGGCGCCAGGGCGTTGGAGTGCGCCGGGTCGAGGCTGAATTCCGAGCCGCGGTTCTGCAGGCCGATGCCGCTGTCGGGCAGCACCACGCCGGAGCCGAAGCCATGGTAGGCGCTCTGGATGAAGGAGACCATGTTGCCTTCGCCGTCGGCGGTGGCGATGTACACGGTGCCGCTGGAGTGCGGGTCGCCATGCTTGGGTTCGGCGGCGTGTTCGCCAATCTCGGCGCGGCGGCGCGCGGCGTAGTCATCGGACAGCAGCGCGGCGGTGCTGACGCGCATGTGCTCGGCGTCGGTGATGTAGTGCAGGCCGTCGGCGTAGGCCTTCTTCATCGCCTCAAGCTGGCGGTGCCAGGTGAGCTGGCTGTCGCGCTGGTCGAAGTCGTAGCCCTGGAGGATGTTCAGGGTCATCAGGGCGATCAGGCCCTGGCCGGCCGGCGGGATTTCCCAGACGTCGTAGCCGCGGTAGTTGGTCTTGATCGGCTCGACCCACTTGGGCATGTAGCCGGCCAGGTCAGCGGCGCTCAGCTCGCCACCGGTGGCGGCAGAGTGCGCGGCCAGGCGCTGGGCGAGGGCGCCACGGTAGAAGCTTTCGCACTTCGTCTGGGCCAGTTCGGCGAGGGTTTTCGCCTGGGCCGGGTTGCGGAACAGCTGGCCGGCGCGCGGCGCTTCGCCGTTGACGGTAAAGGTGTCGAACCAGGCTTCCAGAACCGGTACGTCGGCGCGGCTTTCCTGGTATTCGCGGCGGGCGATTTCCCATTGGTGGGCGACCACCGGGGACACCGGGAAACCGTCGCGGGCCAGGGCAATGGCCGGTTGCAGCAGGTCGGCAAAGGGCAGTTTGCCGAAGCGTGCGGACAGCTCGGCCCAGGCCGAGGGGATGCCCGGCACGGTGACCGGCAGCCAGCCGTGCACGGGCATCTTGTCGTGCCCGGCGGCTTTCACCTTGTCGATGGAAATGGAGGCCGGCGCGTGGCCGCTGGCGTCAAGGCCGTGCAGCTGGCCCTTGACCCAGACCAGGGCAAAGGCGTCGCCGCCGATGGCGCAGCCGGTGGGTTCGACCACGGTCAGCGCGGCGGCGGTGGCGATGGCGGCGTCGATGGCGTTGCCGCCAGCGCGCAACATGGCGATGCCGGCCTCGGCAGCCAGGGGCTGCGAGGCGGCGACCATGCCGTTGCGGGCGAACACGCTCTGGCGCTGGGAAGCGTAGGGGTACTCGTGGGCAGAGAAGCTCAGCATGGAAAACTCTCTTCGGTTCAGCGGTCAGTCTTGATACGGGTCCATTCGCGGGTGATCACGCGCTGGATTTTCGGCGGCAGGTCGGCGGAGACGTAGAGCTTCTCGATCACCGCGTCGCTGGGGTAGATGCCGGGGTTGTCGCGCACTTTTGCATCGAGCAGCGGGGTGGCGTCCGGGTTGGGGTTGGCGTAGCCGACGTAGTCGCTCACCGGGGCGATCACTTCCGGGCGCAGCAGGTAGTTCACCAGCGCGTGGGCGCCCTTGGGGTTCTTCGAGTCACGCGGGATGGCGAGCATGTCGAACCACAGGTTGGCGCCTTCCTTGGGGATCACGTAGCGCACGTCGATCTTCTTGCCGGCTTCCTGGGCGCGGGTCTGCGCCTGCATGACGTCGCCCGAGTAGCCGACGGCCACGCAGATGTCGCCGTTGGCAAGGTCGGTGGTGTACTTCGAGGAGTTGAAGTAGGTGATCGACGGGCGCAGCTTCTGCAGCAGCGCCGAGGCCTTGGTGTAGTCCTCGGGGTTGGTGCTGTTCGGGTCCAGGCCCAGGTAGTGCAGCGCCTGCGGGATAATCTTCACCGGTGCGTCGAGGAAGGCCACGCCGCAGCCGTGCAGCTTGGCGAGGTTCTCCGGCTTGAAGATCAGGTCCCAGGAGTCCAGCGGAGCGCTGTCGCCCAGCGCGGCCTTGACCTTGTCGTAGTTGTAGCCGATGCCCACGGTGCCCCACATGTAGGGCACGGCGTACTGGTTGCCCGGGTCGGCGGCTTCCAGGCGCTTCATCAGGCGTGGGTCGAGGTGCTTCCAGTTGGGCAATTGGGCGCGATCGAGCTTCTGGTAGACGCCGGCGTTGATTTGCTTGGTGAGGAACTGGCTGGACGGCACCACCAGGTCGTAGCCCGAGTGCCCGGAGAGCAGCTTGGCTTCGAGCATCTCGTTGGTGTCGAAGACGTCGTACTGGACCTTGATGCCGGTGTCCTTCTCGAAGTTCTTCAGGGTGTCCGGACCCATGTAGTCGGACCAGTTGTAGAAGCGCACCAGCTTGTCGTCGGCTTGCGCGGCGGTGGCGCAGGCGAGAAGGGTGAACAGCAGAACTCCATTACGCATGAGCTTTCCTTTCTTCATTAGTCAGAGAACACGGCTGAGGAATTCCCGCGTACGCGGGTGGTGCGGATTGCCGAAGACCTGCGCGGGCGGGCCTTCTTCGATGAGTTCGCCCTGGTGCAGGACCACCACGCGGTCGGCCACTTCGCGGGCGAAGCCCATTTCGTGGGTGACGACCACCATGGTCATGCCTTCGTCGGCCAGCTCCTTCATCACCTGCAGCACTTCGCCAACGGTTTCCGGGTCGAGGGCGCTGGTGGGTTCGTCGAAGAGCATCGCCTGGGGCTTCATTGCCAGGGCGCGGGCGATGGCCACGCGCTGCTGCTGGCCGCCGGAAAGCTGGCCGGGATAGTGCTCGGCCTTGTCCGACAGACGCACGCGGGCGAGCAGCCGGCGCGCCTGCTCCAGCGCTTCGCCCTTGGGCATGCCGAGCACCTGGGTCGGCGCTTCGATGATGTTTTCCAGCACGGTCATGTGCGGGAACAGGTTGAAGCGCTGGAACACCATGCCGATGTCGCGGCGACGGCGGGCGATATTGCTTTCCGAGTCGCGCACCAGCTTGCCGTCGGGGCGCTCGCGGTAGCCCATCAGCTCGCCGTTGACGCGGATGCTGCCGCCCTGGATGTCTTCCAGGTGGTTCATGCAGCGGATGAAGGTGGTCTTGCCCGAGCCGGAGGCGCCGATCAGCACCACCACTTCCCCGCGGTGCACTTCCAGGGAAACGCCCTTGAGGATTTCCAGCTCGCCGAAGGCCTTGTGCACGTCGCGGGCCTGGATCACCACGTCTTTCATGTCCGGGATCATCTCAACGCCCCCTCAGCAGTTTCATCGCCTGGCGGCCGAACATGCGGTTCGGTGCGGCGGCCTGGCCGTCGGATTTGCCGAAGCGCACTTCCAGCCAGCGCTGGAAGAAGCCCCACAGGGTGGTCAGGGCGAGGAAGTAGATCGCCACAACCAGGTACAGCTCGAACACGCGGAAGGTCGCCGAAGTAACCATCTGGGTGCTCAGCAGCAGTTCCTGCACGCCGATCACGCTGACCAGCGTGGTGTTCTTCAGCATCACGTTGAACTCGTTGCCCAGCGGCGGCACGATCACCCGGAAGGCCTGCGGCAGCACGATGCGGCGCATCAGCTTGGGGAAGGTCATGCCGAGGGATTTGCCGGCTTCATACTGGCCCTTGTCCACCGCACCGATGCCGGCACGGATGATCTCGGCCATGTACGCGCCTTCGTTGAGGCCCAGGGCGATGATCGCTGCCTGGATGTTGCCCGGCAGGATGAACAGCCCCAGGTCCAGGTCCTCGAAGCGGAAGAGGCCGCCAGCGGCCAGTGCGGTGTAGAGGAAGACGATCTGCACCAGCAGTGGCGTGCCGCGCATCAGCCACACGTAGAAACGCACCGGGTATTGCAGCAGAGGGTTGGTGGAAAGGCGCATCAGCGCCGCCAGCAGCCCGAGCACGCAGCCCAGGAGCATGGCGCTGACGGCGATCACGCAGGTCAACCAGAGGCCGTAGAGGTAAATATCGCTCGGCCGTAGCAGGTACTGCCAGAACACGTCCCAACTGAAGTTCATGTCTCGTTACCTCAGTCCAGTTTGTCGCCTTCGATGTGCCACTTGGCCAGGAGCGCGGCGTAGCTGCCGTCGGCCTGCATGTCCTTGATGATCTGCGTGACGGCTTCGCTGAGTTGCTTGTCTTCCTTGCGGATGCCCAGGCCGGTGAGGATGCGCGCGAAGGCCGGCACGCCGATCTCGAACAGGTCCGGGGCCATGCTCTGGTAGTAGCCGGCGGTTTCCACGGTGGTGCCGTAGGCGTCGGTCTGGCGGATGCGCAGGGACTGGAAGGCGTCGGTGTCGGTGTTGTAGACCACCACCTTCATCGGCGGCTTGCCGGCCTTGGCCAGTTTCTCGTTGTGGGCTTCGAGCAGGGTGCGGATGGTCGAGCCGTTGAGCACCGCGACCTTCTTGCCGGAGAGATCGTCCAGGGTGTGAATGCCCTCGGGGTTGCCCTTGCCGACGACCACCGCCTGGCTGGAGTACATGTAGTTGACCATGTCGATCACTTCGCGCCGCTCGGGCTTGTCGAACAACTGGTCCACCAGCATGTCGCACTGGCCGGCGAGCAGCGCCGGGATCAGCCCGGAGAAGGGCGTGATGCGCCAGTCGATCTTCTTGTCGCCCAGGCGCTTGGCGATGGCCTCGCCCAGGTCGATGGTGACCCCGGTGAGCTTCTGGTTGGCGTCATAGAAGCCCATGGGCGGGGAGTCCATGCCGCCGCAGAAGGTCACCTTGCTGGCGTTCTGCAAACGGTCGGGAATCTTCACATCGGCGTGCGCCAGCGGGGCGGCCAGGCAAAGGGCGAGAAGGCACTGCGGGATCCTGCGTTCGAACATGTTGCTCTCCGGGGTGGGGTTGCCAGGGGCAGTTCAGGGACACAGAAGTACGGGTCTAGGCGCCCGTTGCTTCGATTCTCTTCGGTGGATTGCGGCTCAGGTGGCTTGCGCCTCCAGGAATTTGGCCAGGGACGGAATCGTCCCCTCGATGTGATCGCAGATCACCCGCTCGGCTTCGCGGGCATCGCCCGAGCGCAGTGCGTCGAGGATCACGGCGTGTTCCTCGCGGGCGCTCATGGGCTTGTCGACGTGCTGCAGCCACAGGCGCATGTGCGGCTCGATCACCGAATACAGCGCGGTGATCTGGCGCAGCAGGCGAGGGCGCCCGGCGAGGCTGCAGAGGTATTCGTGGAAGGCGCGGTGGCGGCTGACCCACTCGGCGCTGTCGTCGCGGTAGTCGTCCATCTCGTCGAGCATGCGCTCCAGGCGCGAGATGTCGCGGTCGGTCAGTTGCGGCACGGCAATGCGGATGGCCAGGCCTTCGAGGGCGCTGCGCATCTCGAAGACTTCACGCATCTCCTCGATGTTCAGGCCGCTGACGATGGCGCCGCGATTGGGCCGCAAGGTCACCAGGCCCTCGGCGTCCAGGCGCTTGAAGGCGCCGCGCACGGGCATCCGGCTCATGCCGATCTCGCTGGCGATGTCTTCGGCCACCAGACGGTCGCCGGTCTTGTAATGGCCGGTGCAGATGGCCTGGAGGAGGTGGTCGTAGGCCTCGTCTTCGGCACTCATCGGTGGGCGGGCAGTGGGCACCAGGCGCATGGGGATGTTTCCTCGTGGATTCTTGGATCCAATTATCCATGCATGCAAATAAGCAGATGCCGTGCCAATGATGGCGAAGTGATTGGAAGTAGCCGGGGTAGAGCGGCGGGCGGCGGAAATTGACGCAGGAACCGTGGTGGGCAAAGGGGCGAAACGGTAACGGATGGGGCGGATAGCGCGCGCTCGCGGTGCGCTTCGGTAACGTTGTGGTGCAGGGCCGGTGTAGCAAGGGCGCCGCATTTTGTAGGAGCGAGCTTGCTCGCGAAGGATTACCCGGCGATACCGGCGCTGAGGTCGGTTCGCGAGCAAGCTCGCTCCTACAGCTTCGGGCCGCGCTCTGCGTGCAACTTGAGAACACACATACATACAAACCGGCTGGTCGATAGTTGACCAGGACGCTTGGTGAATAGCCGCGGCTTTCTATAGAATGCACAAACGTTTCAGCAGACCATGCATCCCTCCCACAACAAAAGCCAAAGCCGAAGGCTTTGCGTGTCTCTCTGCGCAGGACGTCCCTCATTCCATCAAGCAGGCCTCAGAGCCGGCGGAGGAGGGAACTGAGTCCCGACTCATCCTCGTCATCTGTCGCCTTGCCCATCGTTCGCGCTATTTGCGCGGGGCGCGGCCTTCACGCTGAATGACGCCGGTGGGGAAGGCCAAGCCCTAACGACGAGAAACCTTTCGATGATCAAGAAAGTTAGCGGGGCGCTGCTGGGCCTCGCCCTGGCAGTGAATTGCGCGCCCGCCTTCGCGGAAACCAAGAAAGTCGACGTGCTGCTGATCGGCGGCGGCATCATGAGCACCACCCTGGGCGTCTGGCTCAATGAGCTGGAACCGGGTTGGTCGATGGAAATGGTCGAACGCCTCGACGGCGTTGCCCAGGAAAGCTCCAACGGCTGGAACAACGCCGGCACCGGCCATTCGGCCCTGGCCGAGCTGAACTACACGCCGGAAGACAAGGACGGCAACGTCACCATCGCCAAGGCGGTGGAGATCAACGAGTCGTTCCAGATCTCCCGTCAGTTCTGGGCCTGGCAGGTGCAGAGCGGCGTGCTGAAGAACCCGCGCTCGTTCATCAACTCCACCCCGCACATGAGCTTCGTCTGGGGTGATGACAACATCGCCTTCCTCAAGAAGCGCTACGAGGCGCTGCAGGCCAGCCCGCTGTTCCGCGGCATGCAGTACTCGGAAGACCCGGCGCAGATCGCCAAGTGGGTGCCGCTGATGATGCAGGGCCGCGATCCTTCGCAGAAGATCGCCGCCACCTGGACGCCCATCGGCACCGATGTGAACTTCGGCGAGGTCACCCGCCAGTTCGCCGGCTACCTGCAGACCAGGCCGAACTTCAGCCTGAAGCTCTCCAGCGAAGTCGAGAACATCACCCGTAACGACGATGGCACCTGGCGCGTCGAGTACAAGAACCTCAAGGACGGCAGCGTTACCGAGACCGACGCCAAGTTCGTCTTCATCGGTGCTGGCGGCGGCGCGCTGCGCCTGTTGCAGAAGTCCGGTATCGAGGAAGCCAAGGACTACGCCGGCTTCCCGGTGGGTGGTTCGTTCCTGGTCACCGAGAACCCGACCATCGCCCAGCAGCACCTGGCCAAGGCCTACGGCAAGGCGTCGGTTGGCGCACCTCCGATGTCCGTGCCGCACCTGGACACCCGTGTGCTCGACGGCAAGCGCGTGATCCTGTTCGGGCCGTTCGCCACTTTCTCCACCAAGTTCCTCAAGGAAGGCTCCTACCTCGACCTGCTGGGCAGCACCAACGTGCATAACGTCTGGCCGATGACCCGCGTGGGCATCGACGAGTACCCGCTGGTGGAATACCTCGCCGGCCAGCTGATGCTCTCCGATGACGACCGTCTCGCCGCGCTGCGCGAATACTTCCCGGAAGCCAAGGCCGAGGACTGGCGCCTGTGGCAGGCCGGCCAGCGCGTGCAGATCATCAAGCGTGACGAAGAGAAGGGCGGTGTGCTGAAACTGGGCACCGAGATCGTCGCTTCCGCCGACGGCAGCATTGCCGGCCTGCTGGGCGCATCGCCGGGCGCTTCCACTGCCGCGCCGATCATGCTCAACGTGCTGGAGAAGGTGTTCAAGGACAAGCTCGCCACGCCCGAGTGGCAGGCCAAGGTCCACCAGATCGTCCCGAGCTATGGCACCAAGCTCAACGACAGCCCGGAGAAGACCTTCGCCGAGTGGAGCTACACCGCCAAGGTCTTGCAACTGGACCCGCCGCCAGCCATCGACCAGGCACCGGCCGCGCAGCCGACCGCCGTCGCCCCGGCTGCGGAAAAAGCTTCCAGCGACATGGCGCTTTAAGTTGCCGCGCTGAATAAGCAAGTTCCGAGGGCCGGACTTCCATCCCGGTCTTCGGAACCACTTTCTTCCTGTTCATTCACTCTTCTATTGGCCGAACTAAAGTTCGGCGCCAATTGCCGGGAAATAGTCCCGGTCCTCGCGTCATATCCCTGCCTTTGCCCTGTCGCTGGGATTCTCCTTGCGAGAAAAAAGACAACTTTGAAAGTGCCGATGTGATCCGATTGGATAACGAAACCCGGTAATACACCCCTTTGCCGAAGTTTCGCGCTCGCGTATTCAGCGGTGACGATCTTCCAGCCGTGTCGTTGGAGAACGGGAATTTACATTCGATTTTGCATGTCAGCCTGTCTATTCCGCCGCTTCGCTCTGGAGCGGGCCTCGGCGGGCTGGCTGGGCTGGAAATCGGCATGACCGTCCGGACAGGATTGCATGATCAGATTTTCCGACGAACGGTATTCTTGTAAGCCATGGATTACATGGGTGTAAGCTGTTGGCGATAGTCAGGCAAGCGACTGAATATTGTCATGAAGGGGCTGTGGCGGCGAAGTGCAGCCGATGACTCGCAATGAGAAGAGTGTGTTCCCGGACTGACGCTGCTTGCGGTGTATGTCAATTAATTGTCGAAAATTAATTGAGTAGAGGCCAGCGCCTATATCTGCCATTGATGGCCGATATCTGAACTTTCCAGCGGGTGCTTAGGTTACTACCTTTCGATTAAACCTTTCGTCCAAGAGCTCGTTGGAGTGCCTCCGGCGCCTTGTACAGAAGCTGCTATTTCTTTCAGGCCATAAACAACAACAGTTCCGGTCAGAGGAAGTCAGCATGGCGATCCAGGCGAAGGTCGTGGCATCTCAGGTGGAGGTAGCCACCGCCACGCAGCAGACGGTTCAAGGAAGCATCGTTCTTCAGCAGGCCAGCAACGTGGCCCTGGATGTCACCGCTGATGCGGTTGCCAGTTACCAGCAGGTCGGTGCGGATCTGGTGGTACACCTCAAGGATGGCGAAACCATCCGTATCGCCAACTTCTACGCCCCGGATCAGCCGCCCAGCCAGCTCTACCTGGTCAACGAGAAGGGTGACCTGGTGGTGACCGAGCTCGACCAGGTCGCCGCCGATGGCACCCTCACGGCCACCTATGCCTCCGAGCCGATCGACGCCGGGTTCGAGTCCCTTACTGGCTCCGAGGCCGCTGCTGCGGGTAGCGCCGGAGCTGCCGGCGGTATCGCTGGCCTGGGCGTGACAGGAACCATTCTCGCCGCTGCCGCGGTAATCGCCGGCGGTGCGGCCATTGCCAGCGGCGGCGGAGGGGGCGGTGGCGGTGGTGGCAGCGGAAGCAACCCGCCCGCGACGCCGGCGCCAGCGACCGATGTCGCGGTCAGCCCTGACGGCAGCACGATCTCCGGCCGTGCCGCGCCCGGTAGCACCGTCGAAGTCGACGTCAATGGCGACGGCCAGCCGGACTACAGTGCGCCGGTGGACGGCAATGGCAACTTCCAGGTCCCGGTCAGCCCACCGTTGAGCAATGGCGAGACTGTCACCGTCATCGTGCGCGGCCCCAATGGCGGCAGTGGCAGTTCCGGCACGACGGTCACCGCACCGGACACCACGGCGCCGGGCGCCGCAACAGGCGTGACGGTCTCCGAAGACGGCAGCAAGGTCAGCGGCAGTGCCGAGCCGGGCGCTACTGTGAAGGTCGACACCAACGGCGATGGCATACCCGATGCCAGTGGGGTTGCCGGTTCCGATGGGACTTTCCAGATCACCTTGCCCACCCCGGTGAACAATGGCCAGAGCGTCACGGTGACGGTGACCGATCACGCCGGCAACACCGGCCCTGCCACCGTGGTCAGCGCACCGGACACCACGCCACCGGCGCCGGCCAGCGGCCTGGCCATCAGCGCCGACGGCAGCCAGTTGACCGGCCATGCCGAGCCGGGCAGTTCCCTCACGATTGACCTGAACAATGATGGGGTGCCGGACATCACTGTGCAGGTGGGCGCGGACGGTGGTTTCAGTCTCACGCTGAACCCGCCACTGCTGGGCGGCCAGCCCGTCTCGGTAATCGTCCACGATGCGGCCGGCAACGCCAGCCCTCTGGTTCAAGTGATCGCGCCGAACCCGAGCAGCCTGCCGTCGCCGGTGATGGAAGCGAGCAACGGCCACGTCATCCAGGGCACGGCCACCTTCGGTACGACGGTGTACCTGACCAATGCGCAGGGCGGGGTGATCGGCGTTGCGCTGGTCGGCGGCGACGGGCACTGGAGCTTTACGCCAACCGTACCGCTGCCCGACGGTACGGTGATCAATGCCATTGCGCGCGGTCCGATGGGCACCAGCGGCACATCGAGTGTGACGGTGGACTCGGTCGCGCCCACTGCGCCAACCATCGCCCCGAGCAATGGCAGCCTGCTGGAGGGTACCGCGGAGGCGGGCAGTACCGTGGTCCTGACCGGGCCCGGCGGAGTTCCGATCGGCACCGTGCGGGCCGACGGCAACGGCCACTGGAGCTTTACCCCGGGTTCGGCATTGTCCAACGGTACCGAGGTGACCGCCACGGCATGCGATGCCGCTGGCAACACCAGCCTGCCGGGGCACGTCACCGTCGATGCGCTGGCGCCTGCGGCTCCACTGGTCAACCCGAGCGATGGCGGATTGTTTTCCGGCACCGCCGAGCCCGGCGCGACGATCCTGCTGTTGAATGGCAATGGCCAACAGATTGGCCAGACCCAGGCCGACGGCAACGGCGCCTGGTCGTTCACCTTCTCCCCGCCGCTGGCCAACGGCAGCGAGGTGAAAGTCCTTGCCAAGGACGCTTCCGGCAATGTCGGCGCTCCGTCCACGGTCGTGGTCGACGACGGCACTGTGCCTGCTCCCGTCGTCGAACCCAGCGACGGTCATATGATCTTCGGCCATGCCGAACCCGGGCTGCGGGTGGAGATCCGCGATGCCAACGGTACTCTCCTCGCTGCCGTTACCGCCGACGGAAACGGCAGCTGGAGTTATACCCCCGGCGCGCAATTGCCCAATGGCACGCAACTGCAGGTGACGGCGGTCGACACGACGAACAACCACCAGAGCACGGTGGTCCTGGTGACCACGGATTCCATGGCACCTGCCGCGCCGCACATCGATGCGAGCAATGGCAGCGTGATCGCTGGGACCGGCGAAATCGGCGCGACGATTATCCTGCTCGATGGCAGTGGCAATCCGATCGGCCAGACCACCGTCGATGCGAATGGACATTGGACTTTCAGCCCGCAAACGCCGCTGGCCAATGGCACGCTGGTCAATGCCATTGCCCGGGACGCCGCCGGCAACTCCAGCTTGGCCGGCACGGTGACCGTCGACACTATTGCACCACCGTCGCCTATCGTGGCGCCCAGCAATGGCCTGGTCCTGACCGGCACCGCCGAGGCGGGCGCCATCGTGCGGATTCTCGATGCCGGCGGCAACCTGATCGGCCAGACCAGCGCGGATGGCTCCGGCAACTGGTCGTTCACGCCGCCCACGCAGATCCCCAATGGTTCAGTGCTGAGTGTGGTCGCCGTCGATCCATCGGGTAACCCGAGCCTGGCCAGCAGCGTCACGGTGGACGGCCTGGCGCCTTCCGTGCCGGTCATCGCTCCGAGCAACGGCAGCGTGCTTTCCGGTACGGCCGAGGCGAACGCCAGGGTGATTCTCACCGATGGCAGCGGCAATCCGATTGGCCAGGTCACCGCCGATGGCAGTGGCCACTGGAGCTTCGCTCCGGGCGTCCCGCTGGCCAACGGCACTGTGGTCAATGCCGTGGCGCGCGATGCCGCCGGCAATACCAGCACGTCGGCACAGGCCACGGTGGATGCCGTGGCGCCGCCGGCGCCGCAGGTAAATCCGAGCAACGGCCTGCAGCTCAGTGGTACCGCGGAGCCGGGAAGCATCGTGCTGATCAGCGATGGCAACGGTAATCCGCTGGGGCAGGTGACGGTGGGCGTGAATGGCGCCTGGTCATTCACCTTCGGCCAGCAACAGCCGGACGGTACGCTCCTGCAGGTCACGGCGCGCGACGCCGCGGGCAATACCAGCATCGCTGCCAGTACTACGGTGAACAGCGCGCTGGTCTCGCCGCCGCAGGTGGACGCCAGCAACGGCGTGGATTTCAGCGGCACCGCGGAGGCGGGCCAGCAGATCGTCATCCGCGATGGCAACGGCAACCTTATCGGCCAGACCTCCGCTGACGGCAATGGCCACTGGAGCTTCTCGGCTGGCTCCGCGCTGGCCAACGGTGCGGCCTACCAGGTGGTCGCGGTCGACCCCGGCAGTGGCCGCAGCAGCGTGCCGGTCAGCGGCACGGTGGATTCGGTCGCCCCGGCCGCGCCGACCATCGATGGCAGCAACGGCACGTCCCTCAGCGGCAGTGCCGAAGCCGGTTCGACGGTGACGCTGCGCGATGGCAGCGGCAACCTCATCGGCCAGGTCAGCGCCGATGGCACTGGCCACTGGAGCTTCACCCCGGCCAGCCCGCTGCCCAATGGCACAGTGGTCAACGCCGTGGCCAGCGACGCCGCCGGCAACGCCAGCACGCCAGCCAGCACCACGGTGGACAACGTGGCACCGCCGACGCCAACGGTGGACCCGAGCAATGGGGCGCTGGTCGAAGGCAGTGCCGAGCCGGGCGCGACCATCGTGGTGCGTGATGCCGGCGGCAACGTGATCGGCCAGGTAACGGCCGATGGTGGTGGCCACTGGTCATTCGCACCGCAGCCGGCGTTGGCCAACGGTACGCAACTGACGGTGCAGGCCCGTGATGCCGCCGGCAATGAAAGCGGTACCGCCAGCGTGACGGTGGATACCCAGGCACCGGCCGCGCCGGTGGTCGAGCCCAGCAGCGGTAGCGAGCTGAGTGGTACCGCCGAGGCCAACGCCGAGGTGGTGATCATATCCGCCAACGGCCAGGTGATCGCCCAGGTGCCGGTCAGCCCAGGGGGAACCTGGAGCTACACGCCGAGCAGCCCGTTGCCGGATGGCGCAACCCTGAGCGTCGTTGCGGTGGACTCTGCCGGCAACCGTAGCGGCACCACGACCATTACGGTGGACAGCACGCCGCCAGCCGCGCCCTTGGTCAACCCCAGCAATGGCGCCAGCATCAGTGGCACCGCCGAGCCGGGCAGCACGGTGACCGCCACCGATGGCAGTAACAACCCGGTCGGGCAGACCACCGCTGACGGCCAGGGCAACTGGAGCATTACCCCGACCACGTCGTTGCCCAACGGCAGCACAGTCACCGTGGTCGCCACCGACGCCGCCGGTAACCCGAGCATTGGCACCAGCACCGTCGTGGACTCCAGTGCGCCGAGCACACCGGTGGTCAATCCGAGCAACGGCACCAGCCTCAGCGGTACCGGCGAGGAGGGCAGCACGCTGGTATTCACCGATGGCAGCGGCAACGCCCTCGGCCAGACCACTGTGGGGGCGGGCGGCGTCTGGTCGTTCACGCCGCACCAGCCGTTGGCCGATGGCACGGTGGTGACGGTCGTTGCCAAGGATGCGGCAGGCAACCAGAGCGGCACGGCGCAAATCACGGTCGATGCGGCTCCGCCGGCCAACCCGACACTCGACCCGAGTAACGGCGTGTCGCTCACCGGCACCGGCGAGATCGGCAGCACGGTGATCATCAGCGTCGCCGGCAGCGAAGTAGCGCGCGTCGTGGTCGGAAACGACGGCCACTGGAGCTACACCCCGAGCAGCCAGCTGGCGAACAACACCAACGTCTCCGTGGTGGCTGTGGATGCTGCCGGCAACAGCAGCCAGACAGTCAGTGGCGTCATCGACAGTGTGGCGCCGCCGACCCCGACCATTCTCCCCAGCGAAGGCCTCACCTTCTCCGGCACCGCCGAAGCAGGCGCGATGGTGATCCTCACCGACGCTGGCGGCAATCCGATCGGCCAGACCACCGCCGATGCTGATGGCCGATGGACCTTCAGCGCCGGCACCCAGGTGCCCGACGGCACCGTGGTCAACGCAATAGCGCGCGATGCGGCGGGCAACAGCAGCGGCGCCGCCAGCACCACTGTGGATGCCGATGCGCCCGCGGCACCGCTGATCAACCCGAGCAATGGCACCAGCGTCAGCGGTACGGCGGAGATCGGCAGCACCATTACCCTGGTCTACGCGAACAATGTGCTGATCGGCCAGGCGACCACCGACTCCAGCGGCAAATGGACCTTCAGCCTGAGCCCGCCGCTGCCCGATGGCACCGTCATCACCGTGGTTGCCCAGGACGCCGCCGGCAATACCAGCAACGCGGCCAGCATCGTCATCGACAGCATCTCTCCGCCGGCGCCCACCGTCTTGCCGAGCAACGGCAGCAGCCTGAGCGGCACCGCGGAGGCGGGCAGCACTGTGATCGTCAGCCTGGGCGGCGTGGAACTGGGGCGTGTCCAGGCCGACATCAACGGTCATTGGACGCTTCCGCTCAGCCCGACCCTGGGCGACGGCACGCAGCCGAGTGTGGTGGCAGTGGACGCCGCGGGTAATGCCAGCGCGCCCACCACGGTCACCATCGATGCCGTCGCTCCAGGTGCGCCGACTATCAGTGACAGCAATGGCACCCTGCTGATCGGCACGGCGGAGGCGGGCAGCACGGTCATCCTCACCAACGGCAGTGGCACTGCCATCGGCCAGACCACCGCCGATAGCTCCGGCCACTGGAGCTTCACGCCTCCCGTGCCGCTGCCCAACGGTACGAGTGTGACTGCCGTGGCGCAGGACGCCGCGGGCAACACCGGCCCGAGTGCCAGTGTTGTGGTCGATACGGCGTTGCCCAACCCGCCCGTCATCGAGCCGAGCAACGGCGCGACGATCAGCGGGACCGCTGACGCCCTGGCGCTGGTGCGGATCCTCGACGCCGGTGGCAACGTGCTGATCGAGGTCAACGCGGATGGCTCCGGCCACTGGAGCTGGACGCCGAGCGCGCCATTGGCCAACGGCGTGGAGGTGCGCGCCGTGGTGGTGGACGGGACGCGCGTCAGCGGCGTCAGCAGCGTCATCATCGATGCGCTGCCCCCGGCTCAGCCGGTGGTCCAGCCCAGTAATGGAATCCTCCTCAGTGGGAGCGCAGAGGCCGGCAGCGTCATTACCCTGCTCGATGGTGGCGGCCAACTGATCGGCTCGACCACCGCCGACGCAGCCGGGAAGTGGAGCTTCAGCCCCGGGTCCCCGCTGGCTGACGGTACCCAGGTCCAGGTGCTGGCGACGGATGCCGCAGGCAACACCAGCATCCCGGGGCTCACCACCATCGACGCAGTGGCGCCTGCTGCACCAGTCGTCGCGCCGAGCAATGGCAGCGTGCTGGCCGGTACCGCCGAGGCCAACGCCACGATCCTGCTGACCGATGGCAACGGCAACGTCATCGGCCAGACCACTGCCGATGGCAGCGGCAACTGGAGCTTCACCCCGATTGCGGCGCTGGCTAATGGCACCGTGGTGAATGCCGTGGCACGGGATGCCGCGGGCAATACCAGTGTGCTCGGCAGCACCACCATCGACAGCGTCGCGCCGGGCGTGCCCACCGTCGATCCGAGTAATGGCGTCGTACTCAGTGGCACCGCCGAGGCCAATGCCACCATTCTGATTACCGACGGTAACGGCAACCCCATCGGCCAGACCGTAGCCAATGGCAGCGGACAGTGGAGCTTCACGCCCGGCACACCGCTGGCCAATGGCGTGGTGGTGGATGTGGTGGCGCGCGATGCCGCCGGCAACACCAGTGGCGTTGCCTCGACCACCGTGGATGCGGTGTCGCCACCCAACCCCACCATCGACCTCAGCAACGGCACGTTGCTCAGCGGCACCGCCGAGGCCAATGCCACAGTGATACTCACCGATGGCAACGGCAATCCCATTGGCCAGGTACGCGCTGATGGCGCCGGCAACTGGAGCCTGACGGTCAGCCCGGCGCTGGCCAACGGCACGCTGGTCAACGCCGTGGCCCGGGATGCCGCTGGCAACACCAGTGGCCCGGTGAGCACCACCATCGATTCGGTGGCTCCCGCCAACCCGACCATCGCCGCCAGCAACGGCAACGAGCTGCATGGCACCGCGGAGATCAATGCCACGGTCATCCTCACCGATGGCAATGGCAACCTCATCGGCCAGACCACTGCCAATGGCAGTGGCGTCTGGAGCTTCACCCCGGGCACTGCGCTGGCCAACGGCACCGTGGTCAACGCGGTGGCGCGCGATGCGGTCGGCAACACCAGTGGCGCCGCCAGCACCACCATCGACAGCGTGGCGCCGGCTACCCCGACCATCGACCCGAGCAACGGCTCGCTGCTGTCCGGTACGGCCGAAGCCAATGCCACGGTGATCCTCACCGACGGCAACGGCAATCCGATTGGCCAGACCACCGCCAATGGCAGTGGCAACTGGAGCTTCACGCCCGGCGTTGCGCTGCCAGACGGCGCCGTGGTCAACGTCGTCGCGCGCGATGCCGCGGGCAATAGCAGCGGTGTGGCCACTACCACCGTGGATGCCTTGCCGCCGCCGACACCGACGGTGGAGCCGAGCAACGGCACGCACCTGGCCGGTACCGCCGAAGCCGGCGCCAGGGTGATTCTCACCGATGGTGGCGGCAATCCCATCGGCCAGACCACTGCCGATGGCAGCGGTCACTGGAGCTTCAACCCCGGCACGGCACTGGCCAACGGTACCGTGGTGAACGTGCAGGCTCGCGATGCCGCCGGCAACAGCAGCGGTATCGTCACTACCACGGTGGATTCGGTAGCGCCGCCGACGCCGACCATCGACCCGAGCAATGGCACGCAACTGGCCGGCACCGCCGAGAGCAGCGCGACGGTCATCCTCCACGATGGCAACGGCAACCTGATCGGCACGACGCAGGCAGACGGCAGCGGCCACTGGTCATTCACCCCGAGCCCGGCGCTGGCCAACGGCACCACGGTGAGTGCCGTGGCCCAGGATGCCGCCGGCAACACCAGCGGCGCGGCGTCCACCGTGGTCGACAGCCAGGCGCCCAATCCGCCGGTCTGCGACCCGAGCAACGGTGCCCTGCTGAGCGGCACCGGCGAGGTGGGGGCAACCATCCTGATCAGTGTCGGCGGGGTAACGCTGGCGCAAGTGCAGGTGGATGGAAGCGGCCACTGGAACTATGCGCCACCTATCGGGCTGCAGGATGGCGTCCAGGTAAGCGTGGTGGCGCGCGATGCGGCTGGCAACCTCAGCAGCGCCGTGAACGTCACGGTCGACGCCGTGGCACCGCCGGCGCCCGTCATCGCCTCGAGCGATGGCACGGTCTTCGCTGGCACTGCCGAAGCTAACGCCACCGTGCTGCTGAGCATCGGCGGCAGTGTGCTGGCCGAGGTGAAGGTCGACGCCAACGGCAACTGGCAATACGTCCCGGCGGTTCCGGTGGGCGACGGTGTGCTGGTGAGCGCCAGTGCGCGGGACGCCGCGGGCAATGTCGGGCTGCCAGGCGATGTCACGGTCGACGCCAGCCTTCCGGCCATCCCGGTCATCAACCCGAGCAACGGCCTGTCCATCAGCGGTACGGCGGAGGCCAATGCGACGGTCCTGATCAGTGTCAACGGTGTCCAGGTCGCGCAGGTGACCGTGAATGGCGATGGCAGCTGGAGCTATGTTCCCGGCGTGCCGCTGGCCGATGGTGCGGTGGTCAGTGCGATAGCGCGCGACGCCAGCAGCAACCTCAGCGGCACGGCCACCGCGGTGGTCGATGCACTGGCACCGGCGGTGCCGGTGGTGACACCGAGTAACGGCAGTGTCCTGAGCGGTACCGCCGAGGCGGGTGCAACGGTGATTCTCAGCGTGGGCGGAGTTCCCATCGCCCAGGTCACTGCCGATGCCAGCGGCCACTGGAGCTATGCGCCGGGTACTGCGCTGGCCAACGGCGTGCAGGTCAGCGTCGTGGCGCGCGATGCCGCCGGCAATACCAGCGGTGCCGTCAGTGTCACGGTGGACAGCGTCGCGCCCAACGCCCCGACCATCGCTGCCAGCAATGGTGTCACCTTCAGCGGTACCGCCGAAGCCAACTCGACGGTGATCATCACCGGCGCCAACGGCGCGCTGCTCGGCCAGGTCACCACCAATGCCAGCGGCATCTGGAGCTTCACGCCCGGCGTTCCGCTGGGCAACGGCGTGGTGGTCAGCGTGGTCGCCAAGGATGCCGCAGGCAATGTCAGCGTCGCCGCCAGCACCACGGTGGATGCCGTGGCGCCAAGCGTGCCAGTGGTGACGCCGAGCAACGGCACCGTGTTCAGCGGCACCGCCGAGGCGGGTTCGACAGTGATCCTCAGCGTCGGTGGCGCAGTGATCGGCCAGGTCACCGCCAATGCCCAGGGCCAATGGAGCTTCGCACCGGGCACGGCAGTGGCGAACAACGCCCAGGTGAGCATCGTGTCCAAGGACGCGGTAGGCAACACCAGTGTCGCCGCCAGCGTCACGGTGGATGCCGTGGCGCCCACCGCGCCGATCGTCGCGCCGAGCAACGGCACGCTGCTCAGCGGTACGGCGGAAATCGGTTCGACGGTGATTCTCAAGGTCGGCGGCGCGGTCATCGCGCAGGTCACTGCCGATGGCACCGGGCACTGGAGCTTCACGCCGGGTACGGCGCTGGCCAACAACACCCAGGTCAGCGTTACCGCCAAGGACGCCGCCGGCAACGTCAGCGTGGCGACTACGGTCAGTATCGACAGCGTTGCCCCGGTGGCGCCCAGCGGCTTGAGCGTGAGCGCCAACGGCACGGTGCTCACCGGCATCGCCGAAGCCAACAGCACGGTGAAGGTGATCATCAACGGCGACACGAACAACCCGATCACCGTACAGGCCAACGGCAGCGGTAACTTCACGGTCAACCTCAGCCCGGCGCTGACGGCCGGCCAGGTGCTGACGGTGAACGCGGTGGATACCGCCGGCAACGTCGGTTCGGCGATCCAGATCCAGGCGCCGGACCTGACCCGGCCGGTCCTGACCATTGCCGAAGCGGCAGACGGCTACATCAACAAGACCGAACTCTCCGACGGCATCCAGGTGCGTGTGGGCCTGACTGCCGGTGCGCAGGTCGGGCAGACCCTGACCCTGCGCTACAGCGGCGCGGGTGGTTTCACCTATACCCAGGCGCATGTACTCACGGCGGCGGAAGTCCTCGCTGGCGTCGTGCTGGTGACCCTGCTGCCTGCCGCCGGGGTGGGGGTGATCCCGCAGGGCACGGCGACCCTCACCGCCGATGTCAACGGAGGGCTGGCCGCGACGCCGGCCAGCTTCACCGTCGACACGCTGGCTCCGGGGGCGCCAGTACTCTCGCTGGCGGGCAACGTGCTGGGCATCGGCGGCGAGGTCAACAGCACCTTGCTGGTAGACGTCAATGTCGCCGGCCTGAGTTCGCACACCGAGCTGTCGGCCGGCAGCACGGGCATCGGTTCCCTGGACCTGCTCAGCGGCCTCACCGGCGTCAGCCTGACCTGGGACCAGTTGCTCGACGCCAGTGTCTCGGTGGCCTCACGCGATGCTGCCGGCAACGTCGGCAATGTCGCCAGCATCAACCTGGAGAACGTGCTGACGCAGAACACCGTGACCATCGGTGGCCTGGGGCTCGCGGTCGGACTGCTGCCACCGACCCTGGGTATCAGCGGTACGGCCATTGCCGGCGGCAGCCTGGCGGTGCAGGTAATCACCCCGGCGGTGAATGTGACCCTGCACCCCATCGTCGACGCCACCGGGCATTTCACCATCAACCTGTTGGCAGCGGACCTGCTGGGGCAACTGGGCCTGTCCGTCACCCAGATACTCAACCTGGGCAGCCAGCTCAGCCTGCAACTGATCGCTTACGACGCCAGCGGCCACCAGAGCGCGATCTACGGCATCTCGCTGACGGGGTCCGGCCTGACCCTGGCTATCGGCGAGGTCAGCGTCACCGGTACCGCGGGCGCCGATGTGTTCCTCGGGCAGAACGGCGCCGAGCACTTCTACGGCAATGCCGGGGCGGACCTGTTCCTCCACGTCGGTACGGGCGACATCGTCCAGGCTGGCGACGGCAACGACACCATCCAGTTGCAGGCGACCAACTTCAAGAGCATCGACGGCGGCAACGGCTTTGACACCGTCATGCTCGACCACGGCATCAGCCTCAACTATGGCGCCGTGGGCACCGGTACCTGGACCAACATCGAGCGGGTCGACATGGGCAAGGGCGATGCCGGTGGCAGCCTCACGCTCACCGCCGCCCAGGTCGATGCGGTTACCGATGGCAACAACGTCCTGCAGGTCACCGGCGACAGCAACGACACCCTCACCGTGCGGGGAGCGGTGGACACCGGGGTCAACCAGGTCCACAGCGGCATCAGCTACGACGTTTATACCTTTGGCAACACCACGCTGCTGGTGGAGGAGAACACCGTCCACGTCGTCGTGTCCTGAACAAGGAAAGTACTGCATGACATTACGCAACGCCTGGTTGTATGGCCTGCTGCTGGCGAGCGCGGCAGGCCAGGGGCAGACACTGGAAGAGGCCGTGCGCGCCGGCCTCGCCATCCATCCCGAAGTCCGCGCCGCAGTGGCCGAAGCGGAGCGCGGCAAGACCGATGTGGAGATCAGCAAGGGCGGCTATTACCCGCAGGTGAGCATGTCCGGCGGGCCCAACGAGTTCGACTTCGGCGAGGTGGTCTACGACCTCACCGCGTCCCAGATGCTCTACGACTGGGGCAGGATGAAGAGCAAGGTGGACAGCGCCAGGGCCACCCACCGCCAGCTCGACGAGAGTGCGCTGGTGAGCCGCGAGGATGCGGCGCTGGACATAGTCGAGACCTACCTCGATGTGCTCGCGGCCCAGGCCCGGATCGACACGGTGCGCGAGCATATCCAGCGCCTGGGCGACATCCGCGAGATGACCCGGGCACGTGGCGGCGACGGCTACTCCGACCGCAGCGAGCTGGATCGCGCCAATCTGGAACTGTCCCGCGCGCAGGAGCAGTTGTCCCTGGAGAAGGGCGCCCTGCAGGACGCCCGCAACCAGTACGAGGTGCTGGTCGGCAGGCCGCCGGCCGATCTCGCCGAACCGGAGCCACTGTCCATGCAACGCTACCTGGTCGGCACCGACATGAACCGGCTGATTGTCGACAGCCCGCTGTACCGCAAGGCCGCCGAAGATGCCGAGGTGGCCGAAGCCAAGCTGCGCGAAAGCAAGGCCTCGCTGTTGCCGCAGGTGAACCTTGAGGCGTCTTCCCTGCGCCGGGAGATCGGCGGGCACCTGGAGAACGACTCGGTGGTCTCGCTGCGCCTGCGCATGGACACCTTCGAAGGCCTCTCCAACTTCCGCCGGCCCACCGCCGCCCAGCAGCACCTGGAGTCCACCCGCTGGACGCGTGACGCGATGCAGCGCGACATCAAGCGCAAGCTGCTGACCCTGTTCGACACCGACGACACTCTGCGCTGGCGGCAGGATTCACTGGTGCAGCAGGTGCACGAGTCGGACCAGGTCAGCGGTGTCTACCGCGACCAGTTCGAGGTCGGCCGGCGCGACGTGATCGACCTGCTCAACGTGCAGCGCGAGCGCTTCGAGGCCGAGCGCCAGCTCGCCAACCTGCGCTTCGAGCGCAAGCGCGTGGAGTATCGCGCCGCCGCGCAGATCGGCCTGCTCGGGCCGCTGCTGGAAAACCACCTGGCTCCGGGAGCATCCTGATGAACGCCGATAACGTGGTACTGCTGGCGCAACACGAGGCCGAAGCCGATCCGCTACGCCAGGGGCTTTCGCTGCTCTGTCACCAGCTGGGCAGGCCGCTGGGCGTGGCCGAACTGGGGGAGGGCATGCCGCTGCACCAGGGGCATCTGCCGCTGCGTTTCGTACCCCGAGCGCTGCGCCGGGCGGACATCATCGCGCGGGTCGAGCGCCTGGCCCTGGCGAAAATGGACAGCTACCTGCTCCCGGCGCTGCTGCTCCTGGAGGACGGCGGCACCCTGGTGCTCTGCGAGCTTGATGGCGAAACCGCGAGCGTACTGGTGCCGCACAGCGATGGCGGGGTCGAGCGGATAGCCCTGGCCGAGTTGCAGCATCGCTACAGCGGCGTGGCGATCTTCGCCAAGTGCCGCTATCGCGCGGACGGGCGCGTCGGCGATTTTGCCAGGCGCGAGCCGGACCACTGGTTCTTCGGCCCGCTGCGGAGGCTATGGCGCTCCTATTTCGAAGTGGCCATGGCGGCGATGATGGCGAACCTGCTGGCGATTGCTTCGGCGCTCTTCGCCATGCAGGTGTATGACCGCGTGGTACCCAACGCGGCCATGGACACGCTGTGGATCCTCGCCACCGGCGTGGGCCTGGCGATCGTGCTGGAGGGGGTGATCCGCGCCCTGCGCGGCCACCTGCTGACCACCATGGGCAAGCGCATCGACCTGCAGCTCTCGACCCTGCTGTTCGAGCGCGTGCTGAATACCCGGCTGGCCGCCAAGCCCGGTTCGGTGGGGGCGTTCAGCACGCAGGTGCGAGAGTTCGAGGGTGTGCGCGAGTTCTTCACTGCTTCCAGCGCGGCGATGATCAGCGACCTGCCTTTCGTGCTGTTGTTCCTGCTGATCATCGCGCTGATCGGCGGACACCTGGTCTGGGTGCCGGCAGTGGCGGCACTGCTGATGCTGTTACCGGGGCTGTTCTGCCAGGGCCTGCTGGCGCGGTTGTCGCGGGAGAACCTGCGCGAGGGCGCGGTGAAGAACGGCATCCTCCTCGAATCCATCGAGAACCTCGAATCGGTCAAGGCCACCCGTGCCGAAGGCCGTTGCCTGCACCTCTGGGAAACGCTCACCGCGCAACTGGCCGGCAACGCCATGCGCACCCATACGCTGACCACGGCGCTGTCCTACGGCGCAAGCATCGTGCAGCAGCTGTGCTACGTGGGCGTCGTGGTATTGGGCGTGTACCGCATCAGTGCGGGCGAGCTGAGCGTCGGGGCGCTGGTGGCCTGTTCGATCCTGGCGTCCCGCGCAGTGGCGCCGCTCTCCCAGGCTGCCGGCATCCTAGGCCGCTGGCAGCACACCAGGGTGGCCATGGAAGGGCTCGACCAGTTGATGCAGGCACCGATGGAGCGCCCGCAGGACAAGCGTTTCGTGCGCAAGGAGCGCCTGGCCGGGCACTACCGCCTGGAAGCCCTCAAGCTGGCCCACGGCGAGAACCCGCCGGCGGTGGACATCGCCGCACTGGAAATCCGCCCCGGCGAACGCATCGCGCTGCTGGGCGGCAACGGTGCGGGCAAGTCCACCCTCCTGCGCCTGCTGGCCGGGCTCTACGACGCGGACTCCGGCCGCCTGCTGCTGGACGATGTGGCCATTGCGCAGATCGATCCATCCGACCGGCGCCGCCACGTCGGCTATCTGCCGCAGGATGTGGCGCTGTTCTACGGCACCTTGCGCGACAACCTCAACCTGGAGGGCGCCGCAATCAGCGACGAGGAAATGTTCGAGGCGCTGGACGGTGTCGGCCTGGGCGATTTCATCCGCTCCCATCCGCTGGGGCTGGACCTGCCGCTGCTGGGCAACGGCAGCCTCTCAGGCGGCCAGCGCCAGGCCGTGGGTCTGGCCCGGGTGCTGTTGCAGGACCCGCCCGTGGTGCTGCTCGACGAGCCCACCGCGAGCTTCGACCAGAGCACCGAACTGCACGTCATCGGCTACCTGCAGCGCTGGCTGGAAGGTCGCACGCTGGTGATGACCACACACAAGAAGACCATGCTCGCCGTGGCGACCCGCGCCGTGGTGCTCAGCCAGGGCAAGGTGGTCATGGATGGCACCCTGGACCAGATCGTCAAGGACCGCACCGTGCATATCCCCGGACAGGAAGGAGCCGTCCATGGCCAGTGAATCCCGCGCCGCCGAACGCCTGCGCCGAGAGCTGCAGGACCCGTTGCTGGCCGCCAGCCACCCGGTATCGCGGCCGTTGCTCTGGGCTCTGTTGCTGAGCCTGATCGCCGCCATTGCCTGGGCGGCCTGGGCCGAGCTGGACGAAGTGACCCGCGGTGACGGCCGCGTGGTGCCCTTCAGCCGCATGCAGAAGATCCAGAGCCTGGAGGGCGGCATCCTCGATCGCCTGCTGGTGCAGGAGGGCGAGTTGGTGCAGGTCGGCCAGCCGCTGGTACGCCTGGACCGCACGCACTTCGAGACCTCCTGGCAGGAGGCGGCCAACCAGGCCGAGGTGCTCGGCGCTGCGATCGCCCGGCTGGACGCCGAGGTGATGGGCCAGGACCACATCGTCTTCCCCGATGGCATGCCTGCCGACGGCCCGGTGGCACGCTCCGAACGTGAGCTGTTCAAGTCGCGCCGCGACAAGCTGGAGGAGAACTCCCGCTCGCTGCAGAAACAGATCCGCCTGGCGCAGAGCCAGCTGGCGCTGGTGCAACCGTTGGTGGAGCGCCGCGCGGTGAGCCAGATGGAAGCACTCAAACTGAGCCAGGACATCGCCACCCTGAGTGGCAAGCTCACCGAGCTGAAGAACAGCTACTTCCAGGACGCCTACACCGAACGCCAGGAGAAGAAGGCCCAGCTGGCGCAGATTGAACCCATCGTCCAGCAACGCAAGGACCAGTTGCGCCGCACGGAAATCCTCTCGCCGGTGCGCGGGCGGGTGAACACTGTGCTGATCAGCACCCGCGGCGGCGTAGTGCAGCCGGGCGAGCCGATCATGGAAGTGATCCCGGTGGAAGAGCGGCTGCTGGTGGAAGCCAAGGTCAAGCCGCGTGACGTGGCCTTCCTGGTGCCGGGCATGCCGGCCAAGGTGAAGATCACCGCCTATGACTACAGCATCTACGGCGATCTCAAGGGCACCCTGGAACAGATCAGCGCCGACACGATCGAAGAAGATACCGTGCACGGCAAGGAGTACTACTACCAGGTGCTGATCAAGACCGATGGCAGCCAGCTCAAGCGCAATGGCGAGGTCTTGCCGATCATTCCCGGCATGGTCGCCGAGGTGGACATCCTCAGCGGCAAGCGCAGCGTGCTCAACTACCTGCTGCGGCCGTTGCTGAAGGCGCGGTTGATGTAGCGGCTATCGGGCACGGATCGCCCAGGTAGGAGCGGGCTCTGTCCGCGATGGTTTCGCCCTGCGTCGGGTTTGGTCGGAGCGGGGATGAGTCGATCGCGGACAGAGTCCGCTCCTACGCAAGTCTGGTTATTGGCAGCAATCGGAACACCCGGCGTGCGCCTCCTTTCCGCGACAGGAAAGGGCCGGGGACCTGGGGAGGGCAAGGCGTGGCACTGTAGGGGCGAGCCCGCCGGCCATGGTATCCGGGCGGGGCTTGCCGCTGGGCTCGCTCCTACGGCGGCCGATCGATCCTCGCACCCGCCACTCTGGCTCTTCCTGCAGGAGCGAGCTTGCTCGCGAACCGCCCAGCGCCGGAGTCACCGGGAAACTCGTTCGCGAACAAGCTCGCTCCTACAGATGCACGGCCGAGCGCAGGAGCGGACTCCGTCCGCGATCGACCCAACACCGATCCAATCGACCAGGGAGCTGGGCGCAATCATCGCGAACCGAGTCCGCTCCCACGAGCGAGGCTCCAGCCGCGGCCCCAAAGAAAAGCCCCTCTGTGGCAGAGGGGCTCAGGGTGGTTCGCGAGCAGGCTCGCTCCTGCGCGCGCCGTTTCAGCCGCGCGAGGCTTTCCAGCGGCGGATCACCAGCTTCTCCAACTCCACCGCGAAGAACACCGCGATGCCGATGCCCAGCGAGATCAGCCAGCCGCTGAAGGGCAGGGCGACGGTATGGAAGGCGGTCTGCATGAAGGGCACGTAGATCACGAAACACTGCAGCAGGATCAGCGCCAGGGTCACCGTGAGCAGCGCGCCATTGCGCAGCAGCGCCCAGTTCAGCGAGAACTCCTCCTGCAGGCGGCAGTTGAACAGGTACGCCCACTGCGCGGTGACCAGCGTGTGCAGGATCATGGTGCGGATGTAGTCGGTATCGTGGCCGTTGCTGACCAGCCAGGCTTCCAGCAGGAAGGCCGCGGCGGTGAGCAGGCCGCCGACGTAGAGCACCCGCCAGACGGCGAAGCCGTTGAGGATCGACTCCTTCGCGTTGCGCGGCGGCCGGCGCATCATCCCCGGCTCGCCGGGCTCGAAGGCCAGGGCGAAGGACAGGGTGGTGGAGGTCGCCATGTTCATCCAGAGGATCTGCAGCGGCGCCAGCGGGATCACCGCGCCGGCAAGGATCGCCATGACGATCAGCAGGCCCTGGGCCATGTTGGTCGGCAGGATGAACAGCACGGTCTTCTTCAGGTTGTCGTAGACCCGGCGGCCCTCGCGCACGGCGCCGGCGATGGTGGAGAAGTTGTCGTCGGTGAGCACCATGTCGGCGGCTTCCTTGGTCACCTCGGTGCCCTTGATGCCCATGGCGATACCGACGTCGGCCTGCTTCAGCGCCGGGGCGTCGTTGACCCCGTCGCCGGTCATGCCGACCACTTCCTCGTTGGCCTGCAGCGCGCGCACCAGGCGCAGCTTGTGTTCGGGGCTGGTGCGGGCGAACACCGAATACTGCAGGGCGAGGGATTTCAGCTGCGTATCATCGGCCTGCTCCAGTTCCTGGCCGGTCATGGCGCGCAGGTCGTTGCCCATGCCGAGCATGCCGGCGATGGCGACGGCGGTGTCCGGGTGGTCGCCGGTGATCATCTTCACCTGAATGCCGGCGCGCTTGCACAGGGCGATGGCCTCGATGGCCTCCGGGCGCGGCGGGTCGAGCAGGCCGGCGACGCCGAGGAAGATCATGCCGTCCTGCACATCCTCGTGGTCGATCACGCCGTCATCGGGCTGCACCGGCTTGTAGGCGGCGGCGAGCATGCGCAGGCCCTGGCCTGCGATGAAGCCCATCTCGCGCTCCCAGTACTCGCGGTCCAGCGGCTCGGCGCCGTTCGCGCCCAGTTGCTGGTTGCACATGCGCAGCAGCACGTCCGGCGCGCCCTTGAGGTAGACCAGGCTCTGCCCGGCGACGTCGCAGCGGCGGGCCATGTACTTGTAGGCGGAGTCGAAGGGAATCTTGCCGAACTTCTGGAACTCGACCTCCGGCAGGTTCGCCTTGCGCGCCAGCACCTTCAGCGCGCCCTCGGTGGGCCCGCCGACCACGCCCCAGCGGCCTTCTTCATTGAGCTGCAGGCTGCTGTCGTTGCAGATGTCCACCGCGCGGATGAAGGCTTCCAGCGAGCCGTGTTGCGAGCAGTCGAGTTCATCGCTGGTACTGCCGAAGGTGATACGGCCCTTGGGCTCGTAGCTCTGGCCCCCGACGCTGTAGAGACCGTTGGCGAGCAGCACGCTCTTCGCGGTCATCTCGTTCATGGTCAGGGTGCCGGTCTTGTCCGAGCAGATCACGCTCATGGCGCCCAGGGTTTCCACGGTCGGCAGCTTGCGGATGATCGCCTTGTTCTGCGCCATGCGTTGCACGCCCAGGGACAGGATGATCGAGACGATGGCCGGCAGGCCCTCGGGCACCGAGGCCACGGCCAGGCTGATCAGCGACAGCAGCAGCTCGCCGAACGGATAGTCATGCCAGAAGAAGCCGATGATGAAGAGCACCACCATCATGCCGACGATCAGCTGGAAGATGCGCTTGCCCAGCTCGGCGATCTGCCGCAGCAGCGGGGTTTCGCTTTCATCGACGTTGGCGATCAGCTTGTTGATGCGGCCCAGCTCGGTGTTCGCTCCGGTCTCGATCACCACGCCGCGCGCGTTGCCTGCGCTGACGTTGGTGCCGGAGAACCCGAGGTTCAGGCGGTCGGCCAGCAGCGCCTCCTTGTCCAGCGCGCCGGCCTGCTTGCCGACGGTGAGGGATTCGCCGGTGAGCATCGATTCCTCGACCTGCAGGTGGTGCACGTCGAACAGGCGCACGTCGGCGGGAATCTTGTCGCCGGGGCGCAGGATGACGATGTCGCCGGGTACCAACTGGGCGGCGTCCATCTCGATCTTCTTGCCGTTGCGCACCACGTGGGCGGTGCTGCTGAGCATGCCGCGCAGCGCGGCGAGGGATTTCTCCGCCTTGTTCTCCTGGAAGAAGCCGATACCGGCGTTGATCACCGCAACCAGCAGGATGACGATGGTGTCCGTCCAGTGGCCCATCAGCGCGGTGGCCACGGCGGCGGCCAGGAGGATGTAGATCAGCACGTCGTTGAAGTGCCGGGCGAAACGCAGCCAGAGGGGATCGACGTCCTTGGCCGGCAGCGCGTTGGGACCGACGCGCAGCAGGCGTGCGCCGGCGTCGTCTGGCGAAAGGCCTTCCGCGCTGGTCTGCAGGTCGGCCATGGTCTGCTCGATGCTCTTGCGGTACCAGTCGGTGGCTTGCGGTTTGTGGTCGGTGGTTTGCGGTGCAGTCATGCTCTGACTCCCGGCTGCTGCCTGGTGGGAAAGTGGGACTGCACCCAGACTAGACGGTGGGGATTGCGCCGGACCTGTCATATCTCAAGGTTCGGCGGGTCCTCGCTGAACCTTTGCTGAACAGCGTAGGAATTGTCATCAGAGGTGGCGATTGGCGTAGGAACGGACTCCGTCTGCGATCGACTCAGCATCGCTCCGACCCGTCCCGGAGTGGGGCAAACCATCGCGGACGGAGTCCGCTCCTACGTGGCCGGTGGCTCCAGTTCCCGCGTTCCGCCGACCCGGCTGGCTTGCCGCCAGCGGTTCGGCGTGCAGCCTACGAGCTTGCGGAAGCTGCGGCAGAAGTGTGACTGGTCGGCGAAGCCGCATTCCTGGCCGACCTGGGAAATCGGCGCGTCGCCGCTGGCCAGCAGCTCGCGGGCGCGGTCGATGCGCAGGCGCAGCGCCCATTCCCGCGGCGAGAGGCCGGTGGCCTGCTTGAACGCACGGGAAAAGTGGCTGCGCGACATGCCGCACTGTTCGGCGACATCGGCGATGTACAGGCGGCTGAGCAGGCAGCCGGCGAGGATCTGCTTGGCCTTGCGCTCCTGCCAGGGGGCGAGGGCGAGGCGTTCGCCATCGCTGCGCGCGTCGTTGCACGGTTCCGGCATGCGGTAGTGCTCCAGCAGATGCCGGCAGAGGCGCTGGCTGGCTTCGTGCAGCCCTTCGCCGGAGGACTGCAGTTGCTCCATGAGCTGCAGGACCAGGCGGTGTGTCGCGGGGGCGAGCATGGTCGCTACCTGGTGGGCAGGTGCGGGCATGATGTCTCTCTTCTCGTCGGCTTCCAGTGGCGACAAAAGCCGTCTGAATAAATGAAAAATTCAAGGTAAATCAAGGTGATCCGATGCTCAATCGAATTCGCCGGAGGCAGCGCTTTCAAGCACATCCGTCCAAGAAAAACCTCGTGGGGCATGGTCGACTGGCGCGACCCTCGTCTTGTGCCAAGATGCCCATTCCCACAGCCCCGAGCGACCAGCCATGAACCGTAACGACCTGCGCCGCCTGGACATGAACCTGCTGGTGATCTTCGAATCCCTGATGCTGGAGCGGAACCTCACCCGCGTCGGCGAGAAGCTGTTCATCACCCAGTCCACCGTCAGCGCCGCCCTGGCGCGCCTGCGCGACCTGTTCGACGACCCGCTGCTGGTGCGCGCCGGCCGCGCCATGGAGCCCACCAGCCGGGCGCTGCACATCTTCGAGGAGCTGCGCCCGGCGATGGATGTGATCTCCGCGGCGGTGAGCCGGGCCAAGTCCTTCGAGCCCGAGACCAGCTGCAATATCTTCCGCCTGGGCCTTTCCGACGATGCCGAGTTCGGCCTGTTTCCCGCGTTGCTGGCGCGGCTGCAGCAGGATGCGCCGAATGTCACGGTGGTGGTGCGCCGGGCGAATTTCCTGCTGATGCCGGCGCTGCTCTCGTCCGGCGAGATCACCGTTGGCGTCAGCTACACCACCGACCTGCCGGCCAACGCCAAGCGCCGCAAGCTGCGCGATATCGGCGTGAAAGTGCTGCGCGGCGACGACCGCCCCGGCTCGCTGACCCTGGACGAATACTGCTCGCGGCCGCACGTGATGGTGTCCTTCTCCGGCGACCTGAACGGCGCCATCGACCTCGACCTTGAGCGTATCGAGCGCCGCCGTCGCGTGGTGCTTGCCGTGCCGCAGTTCGGCAGCCTGCGCGCGCTGCTGCGCAACACCGAGATGATCGCCACCGTGCCGGACTACGCCGCCTGCGCCCTGGTGGAGGACAGCTGCCTGCGCGCCGAAGATCCACCGCTGGAAATCAAGCCGGCGGAGCTGTCGATGGTCTGGAGTGCCGCCCACGACAACGATCCGGCCGAGCGCTGGTTGCGCGAGCGGATGGTGGAATACATGAGCGCGCCGCTGCAGTAGATCGCTTGCCCTTGTAGGAGCGAGCTTGCTCGCGAACAACCCTCACGCGGGAGTCGGTTCGCGAGCAATGACTAGGCGTCCCCCTCGCTCCTACAGGCTCGTTGAGGCGCCGGAGGGGGCTCAGTCACGTAGGGCGAATAACCTGGAACAGGTTATCCGCCGGCTCGGTTGCGGCGGATAACGCTGGCGCGTTATGCGCCCTACGGAGGTCCGGAGGCCGCCTGATCTAGAACACACCCTTGAGCGGGTACTCGATGATCACGTAGATGCGGTCGATGTCCGCTCCGCCCTGGGCGTCGTTGGCGCGGTGCGAGACCTGGGCGAAGCTCAGCGCCAGGTCCTTGGCCGGGCCGGATTGCACCACGTAGCGAACGTCGAGGTCGCGCTCCCAGTGCTTGCCGCCGTCGCCATAGGCAGGCTGGCAGGTGCCGCCCTGCATGGGGTTGTAGGCGCCGCCACAAGGCGCATGGGTGCCGTCGATGCCGCTGCCGCGTACGTAGCGTGCGGAAAGGGTCAGGCCGGCAACGCCGGCGCTGGCGCCATCCCACTGGTAGCGCGCCTGCCAGGAGTGCTCGCCGGGGCCGTTGAAGTCGGCGTACTTGATGGAGTTGGCGAGGTAGATGGAGTCGCCGCCGACGAAGTCGAAGGGCGTGTCGCCGTTGATCTTCTGGTAGGCGAGGCTCAATGCATGGCTGCCCAGGGCGACCTTGCCCAGCAGGCTCCAGGCCAGGGTGTCGATGTCACCGGCGCGGGCGCTGCCGGTGTCGCCGGTCTTGTACAGGTTGGCGTCCACCGACCAGCGACCGACACGGCCATTGAGGTTGGCGTAGCCCTGGCGCCAGACGTCGTCCAGTTGGCTGGCATAGAGTGCACCTCCCCAGTTCGCATTTGGTGCGCTCCAGGTGGCGCCGGCCAGGCTCAGGCCGCCGAAGCGGGTGCTGGCGCCGTAGCCTTCGAATTCGCCGTGGCTGGAGCTGGAGTCCTGGTTCTTGAAGGCCGTGAAGCGCCCGGCTTGCAGGCGCAGGCCCGGCAGGCTCCTGTCGTCGAGGAACCAGCCGGTGGCGTATTCGGGTTGCAGGCGCTTGTCGCCGGTGTCGAACACCGGGGTTTCCACTTCCATCTCGCCCCAGGCCAGGCTGGTGTTTTCATGCACCAGGCGCAGCGCGGCGCCGGCATCGGAGTACTCGCTCTCGCTGCGACCGTCGCTGTCCAGCGGCAGCAGGCCGGTGCCGGCGTGGCCGCGCCCGCCATCGAGCTTCAGGCCGAGGAAGGCATGGGCATCGACGCCCAGGCCAATAGTGCCGGGCGTGACGTCGCTGCTGAACTTGCCGATGAAGCCCTGCGCCCATTCACGGCGCAGGCTCTGGCCGTTGGGGCCGGGGCTGCGGTAGTCGTTGTCGAGGAAGTAATTGCGCGACAGCAACGACCAGTCGGCGGCATGGACCGGAACGCAGGCGAGCGCCAGGGCGCAGGGAAGCAGGGCGTTTCTCACGGTCTGGGCTCCGTGTGGAGGGCGCCAGGGCGGGGCAGGGCGAGGCGATAGCTTCCCGGCCCGGCAATCGCCAGGCCGGCGAAGAGAATCAGCATCCACCAGGCGAACTGGCCTTCTTCCAGCGACCACTGCGGGTGCACGAACACCAGTGCCACCAGCAGCACGGCGACCACCGGCAGGCAGGCGAGGCGGGCGAACACGCCGAGGATCAGCAGGATCGGGCAGAGCACTTCGGCGAATACCGCCAGCGCCAGGGTTGGCGCAGCGCCGAGGCCGAAGGGGTCTTCGATGCGCTGCAGCTCGCTTTGCCAGTGCAGCAGCTTGGGCAGCCCGTGTACCTGGAGCAGCAGCAGGGCGGCGGCAACGCGCATGAACAGAAGCGCTAGCGCGCCGGAGCGGTCGTGAGTCGGCATGGGGTCTTCAATCCTGCGAATGAAAAGGGGCGGCAATGCCGCCCCTTTCCGGTGCCCGGGCTCAGTGGCCTTCGCTGGCGTTGAACATGGTCTTGGCGTAGATCAGGCCCAGGCCGTAGGCGCCGCCATGCTCGATGGAGGTCTTCACGGTGGCATCGTAGGTCTCGCCGCGGGCCCAGTCGCGTTGCAGTTCCAGCAGGTACTGCAGGGAGGTCATCGGGCGGGCGCCCAGCTGGATCATTCGTTGCAGGGCCATTTCGTGGGCCTCGGTGGAGACGTCGCCACAGGCGTCGGCGATGACATAGACCTCGAAGCCCTGGTCAATGGCCGACAGGGCGGGGCCGACGATGCACACGGAGGTCCAGAGGCCGGCCAGGACGATCTTCTGCTTGCCGAACTTGTTCACTTCCACGGCGATGCGCGGGTCTTCCCAGGTGTTCATGCTGGTGCGGTCGATGACGTTGTGCTCGGGGAAGACCGACTTGATCTCGTCGAAGATCGGGCCGGAGAAGCTCTTCTCGGCGACGGTGGTGAGGATGGTGGAGACGTCGAACTCCTTGGCTGCCTTGGCCACCAGGGCGGCGTTGTTACGCAGGGTCACCGCGTCGATGGACTTGGTCGCGAAGGACATCTGCGACTGGTGGTCGATCATGATCAGGGTGTGGTCGGTGGGGTTGAGCAGGGTCTTGCCGGGAACGGCTTTGGCGATGGCGGTCATGGCGATGGTCCTTGTGAATGGCGTGGGTGGATGAGGTTCGAGTGCTCGGTGGGCTCGGACTGCCGTAGCCGGTGCCGAACCGTGGACGCATCTTTGCCGATCGGCGAAAGGCGCGGAACAGACAGCCTTGCACGGCCACTTTGCAGTTCTGCAAGACCCGTCCGAAGGCTTTGATGAGCAGACTATGGTTCCGCCGTCCCGGCATTTATTGGACCTGTGTGCTCGGCCCGCCTGGCGGAGAATGATGCAAGCGTGCGATTCGCCGGCGTGGCGAATCGGTACAGTGGTTCTTTCCCATACCGGGGCACGCGAGACCGCCAAGCCCCGTTTGCGTGCGAGTAGAAGAATGAAAACAGTGGCCATGGTGCTGTACGACGATGTGCTGGCGCTGGATGTAACTGGGCCGATGGAGGTGTTCTCCATGGCCAACCGCTACCTGCCGCCGGAGCAGCATTACCGGTTGCTGACAATGGCGGCGAAGCCCGAGGGCGTGCGCGCCTCCAGCGGCCTGAAGATGAGCGCCGACCTGCCGCTGGAAGCGCTGCTCGCGGGCGTCGACCTGCTGCTGGTTCCCGGCGGGCCGGGCGCCTACAACGGTCGCAACGACGCGCTCACGGCCTGGCTGCCGGTAGCGGCGCGCGCGGCGAAACGCTATGGCGCGGTGTGCACCGGAGCCTTCCTGCTCGGCGCGGCCGGGTTGCTCGACGGCTACCGCTGCACCACCCACTGGAATTACCTGGAGCGCCTGGCACAGCTGTACCCGCGCACCCAGGTGCAGGCCGAGCGCATCTACGTCATCGACCGCAACCTGATTACCTCTGGCGGCGTCACCGCCGGCATCGACATGGCGCTGGCGGTCGTGGCCGAGGACCACGGCAAGGATGTCGCACTGGAAGTCGCCAAGGTGCTGCTGGTGGTGCTCAAGCGCCAGGGCGGGCAGACGCCGTTCGGCCCGCTGCTGGTGTCGGTGGTGCGCGACGGCTCGGTGATCGCCCGCGCACAGGCCTACGTGGTGGACCACATCGACGAGCCGCTGACGGTGAACCGTCTGGCCGAGCAGGTGGCCATGAGCCCGCGTAACTTCGCCCGAGCCTTCCAGCGCGAAACCAGCATGACGCCCATGCAGTACGTGCAGAGCGCGCGCATCGACCACGCGCGCAAGCTGCTGGAAAGCAGCGACCTGCCACTCAAGCAGGTGGCCTGCCGCAGCGGCTTCGGCAGTCCGCGGCACATGCGCACGGTATTCGGCGAACGCATCGGCATGACGCCGAGCCAGTACCGTGAGCAGTTTGGCTTCGCCTGATGGCAGTACGCCGCATTTCACGCCAGTTGACCGTCCGGCGCACCCTGATTGGCCGAATCCTTCCCCCTGCGGGAATTGCGCTGTCACACGAGGACGGGAAAATACCCTGACCACCAATCAGGGGCGCGTCACCTCGGTAATGGCCAGATCGCCTGGAGGAGCCGTTGTAGAGCGATCCGTCAGATCCGCAGACGTGAGCAGGACATGAGCGATAGCACGGAAAACCGCACCGAGACCGTCCTGCAGTTCGGTCGCTTCCAGTTCCACCCCTACAAGCGCCAACTGCTGCAGGGGGACCGCCCGGTACGCATCGGCAGCCGGGCGCTGGACATTCTCCAGGTGCTGATCCGCCAGCCCGGCGAGATCATCGCCAAGGACAGGATCATTGCCCAGGTCTGGGGCGATACCGTGGTCGAAGAGATCAACCTGCGCGTACACATCGCCGCCCTGCGTCGTGCCCTCGGCGAAGGCCGCACCGGCGAGCGCTACATCGCCAACGTGCCGCTGCGAGGCTATGGCTTCGTCGGCGTGGTGGAAACCGTCATCGCTCCGCAGCAGGCCGCCGCACTGCCCTGTGAGGTGCGCGCCAGCAACCTGCCGGTGCTGCTGATGGGCCTGGTCGGCCGCCAGGCGCTGCTGGAGCGGGTGGTGAAGCAGTTGCCCGCGACGCGCCTGCTGACTCTGGTCGGCCCTGGCGGCATGGGCAAGACCTCGCTGGCGATCCACTGCGCCGAGTTGCTGCACAAACAGTTCAGCCAGGTGCGCTTCCTCG
The DNA here is from genome assembly GCF_012971725.1 of Pseudomonas multiresinivorans. Lineage (NCBI taxonomy): Bacteria > Pseudomonadati > Pseudomonadota > Gammaproteobacteria > Pseudomonadales > Pseudomonadaceae > Pseudomonas > Pseudomonas multiresinivorans. The sequence goes on along the minus strand of NZ_CP048833.1, from coordinate 3,735,881 downwards.
ATCTGTCCATCGACCCGGACGGCATCTCCCTCAGCCAGAACCTCGCCGTCCTCCTGCGCGAGCCGGCGCAGGAGCCGACCCTGCTGTTGCTGGACAACTGCGAGCACCTCGCCGAGCGCTGCGCCGAGGCGGTGGAGCACCTGTTGCGCCTGCATCCGGCGTTGAGCATTCTCGCCACCAGCCGCGAGCCGTTGCGCGCGGAGGGCGAACACGTGTTGCGCCTGCCGCCGCTGGAGGTGCCCGCGCAGGACGACGCGCCGCTGGCACTGGCCATGTGCAGTTCGGCGGTGCAGCTGTTCGTGATGCGCGCGCGGGAGGTCTGCGACCGCTTCGAGCTCAAGCCGGGCCAGGTGCGCGCGATCATCGATATCTGCCGGCGCCTGGACGGTATTCCCCTGGCCATCGAGATGGCGGCGCGGCAGGTGGGCATCCTCGGTCTCGCCGGTCTGCCGGCCCTGCTGGATACGCCCATGCAACTGCTGATGCCTGGCCGCCGCACCGCGCCGGCGCGGCAGCAGAGCCTGCGCGCGACCTATGACTGGAGCTACGGCCTGCTGGACGTTGCCGAGCAGCGCTGCCTGCGCCTGCTTGCGCAACTGGGCGAGGACTTCACCCTCGACACGGCGGTGGCCTCGCTCGACGGCGACCGCCTGTGCCGCGACTGCGCGTTCGCGACCGTACGCCAACTGGCGGACAAGTCGCTGCTATGGGTGGAGCAGGGTGAGTGTGAGGTTCGTTATCGCGTGCCGAACACGGCGCGCGCGTACATGCGGCAGGTCGACATGGCCAGCACTGCAGCCTGAAGGCACGTAGGAGCGGACTCCGTCCGCGATAATTTTCGGCGCACTGCGGACCTGTCGCGGACGAAGTCCGCTCCTGCAAAAGCCCTCCGTCCCGTGTCGAACGTCGCGCACGCTGGCGCTTTTCGTAGGAGCGAGCTTGCTCGCGAACCGCCCAGCACCGGAACGGCCAGGAAGAGCGTTCGCGAGCAAGCTCGCTCCTACAGGTCGCCCCATCATCACTGTCGGGCGGATAACCCATGCCGGAATATGCGCCCTGCAAAAGCCCCAACCCAGCACATGCGTCCAATAGGCCAGCCGCGGCTGAGGCCAAATCCGTGCATCCCGTGCCTTACATCGCGCACGCTGGCGCTTTTCGTAGGAGCGAGCTTGCTCGCGAACCGCCCAGCACCGGAACGGCCAGTGAAGAGCGTTCGCGAGCAAGCTCGCTCCTACAGGTTGCCCCATCACCACTGTGGGGCGGATAACCCGCTCCGGGTTATGCGCCCTGCGAAAGCAAAAGCCCCAACCCAGCACATGCGTCCAATAGGACCGCCGCGGCCGAGGCCATAGTGACCGGACCTCAACCCCGAGCCCGGAACACCCATGAGCGCCGAAGCCATCGATCTGAACAGCGTGGTGACGCTGGTGGTTCACCACAAGGTGCGTTGCGAAGCGCTGCCCAGCTACGAGGCCTGGTTGCGCCGCACCGTCGCTGCCGCGCGGCGGCAGCCGGGGCACCTGGGCGTCAACGTGATCCGCCCGGACGGCGAGGGCGCGATGTTCACCACCGTGGTGCGCTTCGCCCGTGCCGGCCAGCTGCAGGCCTGGATCGACTCCCGCGAGCGCGCCGAGCTGGTCGCCGAGGTCCTGCCGCTGCTGGAAGAGGGTGACCACCCGCTGATCCACAACGATGCCGAGTTCTGGTTCACCCCCGAGCACGGCAGCGTGCGCCAGCCACCGAAATGGAAGCAGGCGTTGCTCACCTATCTGGTGATCAGCCCGCTGACCATGGTCATTCCACCTCTCTGGGCGCCCGCGTTCGAGCGCTTCCCAGTGTTGGCCGGCGTGGTGCCGAGCAACCTGCTGGTGACCCTGTGCATCGTCCTCCCGGTGGTCTACCTGATCATGCCGTGGGTGACCCGGCGTTGCGCCGGCTGGCTCAACGCGGACTGAGCCTTCCCCTGACTTTTCCCTCCCGCGGCGCCCGCGTGGTGCCCGTCCCCACATCGTCCTGCATGGCAGGCAGAGGAGTTTCCATGAGCACTTTCGTCACCCGCGACGGCACCGAGATCTATTACAAGGACTGGGGCAGCGGCAAACCCGTGCTGTTCAGCCACGGCTGGCCGCTGGACGGCGACATGTGGGAATACCAGATGCAGTACCTGAGCAGCCGCGGCTACCGCACCATCGCCTTCGACCGCCGCGGTTTCGGACGTTCCAGCCAGCCGTGGAGCGGCTATGACTACGACACCTTCGCCGACGACATCGCCGGCCTGATCGAGCACCTGGACCTGCGCGAGGTGACGCTGGTGGGGTTCTCCATGGGCGGCGGCGACGTCAGCCGCTACATCGGCCGCCACGGTACCTCCCGCGTCGCCGGCCTGGTGCTGCTGGGCGCCGTCACTCCGATCTTCGGCGAAGCCGCCGACTTCCCGCAGGGGGTGGAGAAGGGCGTGTTCGACGGCATCAAGGCCGGCCTGCTGCAGGATCGTGCGCAGTTCATCGCCGACTTTGCCGCGCCGTTCTACGGCACCAACCACGGCCAGAAGGTCTCCGAGGGCGTGCTGACCCAGACCCTGAACATCGCCCTGCTGGCCTCGCTCAAGGGCACCGTGGATTGCGTCACTGCGTTCTCCGAGACGGACTTCCGCGCGGACCTCGCCAAGGTCGACGTGCCGACCCTGGTGATCCACGGCGATGATGACCAGATTGTGCCGTTCGAGACCACCGGCAAGCTGGCTGCCGAGCAGATCCCGGGCGCCGAATTGAAGGTCTACGCCGGTGCGCCCCACGGTTTTGCCGTCACCCACACACAGCAACTCAACGAAGACCTGTTGGCCTTCCTGCAACGCTGAGGTACCCGAGCATGAGCAACGCAGAGCTGATCCTGTTCAACGGCAAGCTGCACACCGTCGACCCTGAGCGCCCGCGCGCCACCGCCGTGGCCATTGCCGACGGCAAGTTTCTCGTCGTGGGCACCGACGCCCAGGCGATGGCCTATCGCGACGCTTCGACGAAACTGGTCGACCTCAATCGCCGCACCGTCATCCCCGGCCTCAACGACTCGCACCTGCATCTGATCCGCGGCGGCCTGAACTACAACCTGGAGCTGCGCTGGGAAGGTGTGCCGTCGCTGCACGACGCCCTGGAAATGCTGCGCCTGCAGGCCCAGCGCACTCCGTCGCCGCAGTGGGTGAGGGTGGTCGGCGGTTGGAACGAATTCCAGTTCGCCGAGCGCCGCCTGCCGACCATCGAGGAGCTGAACAAGGCGGCGCCGGATACCCCGGTGTTCGTCCTGCACCTCTATGACCGCGCGCTGCTGAACCGCGCCGCACTGCGCGTCGTCGGCTACACGAAGGACACGCCGAACCCGCCCGGCGGCGAGATCGTTCGCGACAGCAATGGCGAGCCCACCGGAATGCTGATCGCCCGTCCCAACGCGATGATCCTCTACGCGACCCTGGCCAAGGGGCCGAAGCTGCCGCTGGAATACCAGGTCAACTCCACCCGCCAGTTCATGCGCGAGCTGAACCGACTGGGCCTGACCAGCGTGATCGATGCCGGCGGCGGCTTCCAGAACTACCCGGACGACTACCAGGTGATCCAGCAACTGGCCGACGCCGACCAGCTCAGCGTGCGCATCGCCTACAACCTGTTCACGCAGAAGCCCAAGGAAGAGCTGGCGGATTTCAGGAGCTGGACCAGCAGCGTGACCTACGGCCAGGGCACCGACTTCCTGCGCCATAACGGTGCGGGCGAGATGCTGGTGTTCTCGGCGGCCGATTTCGAGGACTTCCTCGAACCGCGCCCGGACCTGCCCGGCACCATGGAAGCCGAGCTGGAACCGGTGGTGCGCCACCTGGTCGAGCAACGCTGGCCGTTCCGCCTGCATGCCACCTACGACGAGTCCATTTCGCGCATGCTCGACGTGTTCGAGAAGGTCGACCGCGATATCCCGTTCAATGGCCTGCCGTGGTTCTTCGACCACGCCGAGACCATCACGCCGAAGAACATCGAGCGCGTCCGCGCCCTGGGCGGCGGTATCGCCATCCAGGACCGCATGGCCTTCCAGGGCGAGTACTTCGTCGACCGCTACGGCAAGCAGGCCGCCGAGGCCACGCCGCCGATCAAGCGCATGCTGGCCGAGGGCGTTCCCGTCGGCGCCGGCACGGACGCCACCCGCGTCTCCAGCTACAACCCCTGGACCTCGCTGTACTGGATGGTCAGCGGCAAGACCGTGGGCGGCCTGAGCCTGTACCCGGAAGGGCTGTCGCGCGAAGTGGCGATCCAGCTGTTCACCCACGGCAGCGCCTGGTTCTCCAGCGAGCAGGGCAAGAAGGGCATGCTCAAGGCCGGCCAACTGGCGGACCTGGCGGTGCTGTCGGAGGACTTCTTCAGCGTCGAGGAAGAGGCGATCAAGACCATCGAGTCCGTGCTCACCGTCGTCGGCGGCAGGATCGTCCACGGCGACCGCGAGTTCGACAAGCTGGCCCCGCCGAGCATCCCGGTGGTGCCGGAGTGGTCCCCGGTGGCCATGGTTCCCGGCCACTGGCGCCCGCAGGCCCCGTTACAGCAGGCCGTGCACCAGTGCGTCGGTTCCTGCGGCGTGCATGGCCACAGCCATGAACGCGCGCGCACGAAGGACGTGCCGGTGAGCGACTTCGCCGGCTTCTGGGGCGCGTTCGGCTGTTCGTGCTTCGCATTCTGACGGTGTGAGAGTCCGGCCCGTGAGGGCCGGACTGTAATCGTTCATCCATGGGCGAGGCTCTTTGTAGGAGCGAGCTTGCTCGCGAACCGCCCTGTACCGGATCAACCCGGCGTGAAGCGGGTTCGCGAGCAAGCTCGCTCCTGCACTATCGATGACAACTGCGTCCGTTGCCGTCTCCCGCGATGAGGCCTTTGGCCACCCCATCGATAGCCTTTTACCGCTTCAGCCAATCGAAAACTGCAATAGCAGCCCGCCCCGTTTGATCTATCTTCTGATGGGTTGTGCGAATACAAGGCGCCAACGATAGGCGCCCCCAAGGAGCCTGCAATGAGTGAAGAAAAGAAAGGTAGCTGCCCGTTCCACCAGACCGCTGGTGGTGGTACTTCCAACCGTGACTGGTGGCCCAACCAGCTGAGGCTGGACCTGCTGCACCAGCATTCTTCCAAGTCCAACCCCATGGGCGAGGACTTCAACTACGCCGAGGCCTTCAAGACCCTCGACCTGGAAGCGGTGAAGGCCGACCTGCGCGCCGTGATGACCGACTCCCAGGACTGGTGGCCGGCCGACTTCGGCCACTACGGCCCGTTGTTCATCCGCATGGCCTGGCACGCCGCCGGCACCTACCGCATCGGCGATGGCCGTGGCGGCGCCGGCCGTGGTCAGCAGCGCTTCGCGCCACTCAACAGCTGGCCGGACAACGTCAGCCTGGACAAGGCCCGCCGGCTTATCTGGCCGATCAAGCAGAAGTACGGCGCCAAGCTGTCCTGGGCCGACCTGATCGTTCTCACCGGCAACGTCGCCCTGGAGTCCATGGGCTTCAAGACCTTCGGCTTTGCCGGCGGCCGCGAGGATGTCTGGGAACCGGACATGGACGTGTACTGGGGCGAAGAGACCACCTGGCTGGGTGGCGACAAGCGCTACACCGGCGACCGCGACCTGGAGAACCCGCTGGCGGCGGTACAGATGGGCCTGATCTACGTGAACCCGGAAGGCCCCAACGGCAACCCCGACCCGGTGGCTGCCGCCCGCGATATCCGCGAGACCTTCGCCCGCATGGCCATGGACGACGAGGAAACCGTCGCCCTGATCGCCGGCGGCCACACCTTCGGCAAGACCCACGGCGCGGGCCCGGCGGACAACGTCGGGGTCGACCCGGAAGCCGGCGGCCTGGAGAACCAGGGCCTGGGCTGGGTCAGCAAGTTCGGCAGCGGCTCCGGTGGCGATGCCATCACCAGCGGCCTGGAAGTCACCTGGACGTCGACGCCGACGCGCTGGAGCAACAACTTCTTCTGGAACCTGTTCGGCTACGAGTGGGAACTGACCAAGAGCCCGGCCGGCGCGCACCAGTGGCAGCCGAAGAACGGCGCCGGTGCCGGCAGCATTCCCGATGCGCACGACAAGTCCAAGCGCCGTGCCCCGTCGATGCTCACCACTGACATCTCCCTGCGCGTGGACCCGGCCTACGAGAAGATTTCCCGTCGTTTCTACGAAGATCCCGAGGCGTTCGCCGACGCTTTCGCCCGCGCCTGGTTCAAGCTGACCCACCGCGACATGGGCCCGCTGGCCCGCTACCTGGGGCCGGAAGTGCCGAAAGAGGAACTGATCTGGCAGGACCCGATTCCGGCGGTCGACCACCCGCTGGTGGACGAGAAGGACATCACTGCGCTCAAGGCAAAGGTGGTGGCCTCGGGTCTGTCGGTCCCCGAACTGGTGTCCACCGCCTGGGCGTCGGCCTCCACCTTCCGTGGTTCCGACAAGCGCGGCGGTGCCAACGGCGCGCGTATTCGCCTGGCACCGCAGAAGGACTGGCCGGTGAACCAGCCGGAGCAGCTGGCCAAGGTGCTGGGCGTGCTGAGTGAAATCCAGTCCGAGTTCAACGCCTCGGCCGGTGGCGGCAAGAAGATCTCCCTGGCGGACCTGATCGTCCTCGCCGGCGATGCCGCTGTGGAAGAGGCCGCGCGCAAGGGTGGCCACAGCGTCAGCGTACCGTTCGCGCCCGGCCGCATGGACGCCAGCCAGGAGCAGACCGACGTGCACTCGGTGGGCATGCTGGAGCCGGTGGCTGACGGCTTCCGCAACTTCCAGAAGTCGAAGTTCTCGGTTCCGGCCGAAGCGCTGCTGATCGACAAGGCGCAACTGCTGACCCTGACCGCGCCGGAAGTTACCGCGCTGATCGGCGGCCTGCGCGTGCTGGGCGCCAACACCGGTGGCTCGCAGAACGGTGTGTTCACCTCGCGTCCCGGCACCCTGAGCAATGACTTCTTCGTCAACCTGCTGGACATGGGTACGGTGTGGAAACCGACCTCGGACGCCAATGACCAGTTCGAGGGCCGCGATCGCAAGACCGGCGAAGCGAAGTGGACCGGGAGCCGCATCGACCTGCTACTGGGATCAAACTCCCAGCTGCGGGCGTTGTCGGAGGTCTATGGTTGCTCGGATGGCGAACGCAGGTTCGTCAGTGACTTCGTCAAGGCCTGGACCAAGGTGATGAACCTCGACCGCTTCGACCTGCCGCGCTGATCGGGCAGGGATGAGCAAAGGCCCGCGGACGAGCGATCGTCCGCGGGCCTTGTCGTTCCGGCCGTCGCAGGATGTTCACAGGCCGCCGGCAGACTGGGCCGCTTAACCGGGAAAGGGGGGCTTTCGCCTATGCGCCGTCGACTCATCGCTGTACTGGGCACCTTCGCGCTGGCTGCCGCCAGCTTCACCGCCAGCGCCGAGGAGTCGCCCGGCCGCGCCCTGAGCGAGGCCGCCGGCGCTCCCTGGCCGACGGTGATCGCTCACCGCGGCGCCTCCCACGATGCCCCGGAGGAAACCGCGCCGGCCTATCTCGCCGCCCGTGACCTGGGTGCGGACTATCTGGAGGCGGACCTGCAGCGGACCAAGGATGGCGTGCTGGTGGCAGTGCACGATGACACCCTTGAGCGCACCACTGATGTCGCCAAGGTCTTCCCCGGCCGCGAAAAGGCTCCGGTGAGCCAGTTCACCCTGGCGGAGCTCAAGCGCCTGGACGCCGGCAGCTGGTTCAATACCACCTATCCCGAGCGCGCCCGCTCCAAGTACGCGGGTGTACGCATTCTCACGCTCGACGAGCTGATCGATATCGCCGAAGGCGGCGGCGAGACGCCCGGCCTGTACCTGGAAACCAAGGCGCCGGGGCAGTTCCCCGGCATCGAGGAAGACCTGCGCAAGGTCCTGGAAAATCGTGGCTGGCTCAATGCAGACGGCGAGCCCCAGGGCAGGATCGTGCTGCAGACCTTCGAGAAGAGCAGCCTGGAACTGTTGCACAAGAGCATGCCGAAGGTGCCCAAGGTCCTGCTGCTGTGGGTCGGTGATGGCTACATGGCGGCGAAGAAGCCAACCTCCTTTGCGCAGTCCGGGGAGAAGATCAAGGCGGACTTCTATGCGCAGCAGGAAGTGAAATCCAAGGAAGAGTTCTTCGCCTGGCTCGACTGGGCCAAGGCCCACGGCGCAATGGGCACCGGGCCATCGGCGACCCTGACCGCGCGAGGCGACCAGAGCTACATGGACCTGGTGCAGCCGTGGATGAACCAGGCCGCCCATGAACGAGGCCTGTTCGTGCATGCCTACACCGTCGACGACTCGGTGGACTTCGACAAGCTCAGCAAGACCGGGGTGGACGGCTTCTTCACCAACCGCACCGACCAGTTGCTGAAGTTCCTCGGCCGTCCGCCGAGCCAGGAGGTTGGCGAGGTGCTGAAGTCGGTCGGTTATTGAATAGCGATGAGCAGTCGAGAACTACACTCGCAGTGGCCCTTCACGTCTGGTTCGTATCAAGGAGTACTCCATGAACGCCCGCAAACTGATCCCCGCCGTCCTTACTGCCGTCCTTACTGCCGTCTTGCTGCCCTGGTCGCTGGTGCAGGCTGCGTCCCTCGGCGATGTCGCCGGTAGCCTGGGCGGCCTCGGCAACCTGTCGTCGGTGTCCTCCAGCAGCAGTAGCAACGTCGCCGGCCTGCTGGAGTACTGCGCGAAGAACAATTACCTCAACGCCGATGCGGCGACCCAGGTGAAGGACAAGCTGCTGGGCAAGCTGCCGGGCAACACCACCACCAGCGACAGCGGCTACAAGGACGGCGCCAAGGGCATCCTCACCGGCAGCGACGGCAAGAGCCTCGACCTCTCCGGCAGCGGCATCAAGGAGAAGGTCACCAAGCAGGTGTGCGACAAGGTCCTCAGCCAGGGCAAGTCGCTGCTCTGACAAGGCCTGCGCACTGCACGGAAATCATCGCGGACTTAGTCCGCGATCGCTCCGGTCTCCTACGCGGGACGCGTTTTCTCATACCGCACGTCGCGCTCATCCACGCGCGCGACCCGCTCCCAGCCCTGCTTCAGGTAGAACCCGTTGGCGCGAATCTCGTCGCCGCCATCCGTCAGCAGCCAGATCCGCTCGTGTTCGCGGAAGAGCTCGGCCTCTGCAGCCCTCAGTAGGACGCTGCCCAGCCCGCGGCCTTCCCATTCTGGCCGGACGAACAGGGCGAAGACCTCTGCCGATGCCCTATCCACCATGGCGAAGCCCCCGGCGCTGCCGTCCACCTCGGCAATCCAGGCGCAGGGGCCTGCCTCCAGCGCCTCCTTCAGCACTGCCGGTGTAATGCCTAATTCGGCCATCTGCTCGCGGCTCAGGTGGTTCTGCCGCACGCTGGTGCGGATGTCGAAGAGGGTGTCGATGTCGGCGACCGTCGCGCGACGAATCCTGGGTGTCATGTGTCTTCCTTGCCTCGGTGGCCACAGCGGCGACACCTTTCGGGAGGTGCCGCCGCTTCCGCATCAGGACGCGGAGAAGGCCGAGTGATAGGCGACCATGCCGGTTGCCGGAATGTTGCCCAGTTGAAGTGCCATGAAGTACTCCGGCGGTACGCCTTCGTAGCGGATCGCCGGGTCCACGGCAAAGCCGAAGCGGCGGTAGTAGCGCGGGTCGCCGAGTACCACGCAGCCCCGGGCGCCGAGCGCCTTGAGTTGTTCCAGTCCTGTGCGGATCAGTGCCGCGCCTATGCCCTGGCCGTGCAGGTCAGGGCGCACGGAAACCGGGCCAAGGCCGTACCAGTCGCGGCTTTCGCCGTCGAGCGTGATGGGCGAGAAGGCCGCATGGCCAACCAGTTCGTCGCCATGCCGGGCGACCAGCGACACGCTCAACGCGCCGGCGGCACGCAACGCGTCGACGATGGCGCCTTCGGTACCGTCGCTGTGTTCAGCCACGGCGAAGGCCGCTTCGGTTACCTGGCGGATGCTGCCCGCGTCTTGGGTCCGTTCGGGTTCGATGTCGTAATGCATGCTGCAATTCCTCTGGTGTGCGGCCGGGCGCAATGGCGACCCGGCCGGCGAGCGTCAGCGGTTGTCCAGTTGTGGGCGCACGGCGCCCAGCCCGGTGGGGTTGATGCGATAGGGCGCGCCGCCGCGCGAGACGATCAGGCGCTTGTTCCTGAGCTTTTTGAAGACTGCCAGGGTGCAGTCGGCCAGTACGTACCCGTCACGGGTATAGCACTCGACGAAGATGACGCGCCCGGAGTCGTCGCGCTGGAAGGAAATGTGGCCGCCCTTGGCCAGGACGTGCAGGGTCCGTTGTTCCGGTCTGGAAATGTTCACGGTGGAAACCTGTATGCAGTAGGTGCGAAAAAACCGCAGACACGAGGTTGTGTCCGCCAGCGTTTGTGCGCATCGATAACCGTCCCGCCTTGTGGCAAGGCGCCGGAGGGTTATCGGATTACTGCTATCTCCAACATGAAACCTGTCTCAACGGATCAGTGGAATGCCCGGAAGTGGGCGCGGCAATTCTAGGCGCCGGGCAGGAGGACGATCAACCCGCAGGTTGTTGCCATGTCTTTCATCTGCTCCCGGCCGATACGGTAAGCTGCCAGGCCTTGCCCAGCGTTCCATCCGGAGAACGATCCATGGAAGACCTCAACACCCTCTATTACTTCACCCAGGTGGTGGAGCAGGGTGGTTTCGCCGCTGCCGGCCGCGCGCTGGACATCCCCAAGTCCAAGCTCAGCCGCCGCATCGCCCAACTGGAGGAGCGCCTGGGCGTGCGCCTGTTGCACCGCACCAGCCGGCACTGCTCGCTGACCGAGATCGGCCAGGAGTATTACCAGCGTTGCGTCGCCATGCGCATCGAGGCGGAAGGCGCTTCCGAGGTGATCGAGCGCAACCGCGCCGAGCCGCGCGGCCTGGTGCGGCTGGCTTGTCCGACGACGCTGCTCAACTCCTGGGTCGGGCCGATGCTCACCCGCTACCTGCTCAAGTACCCTCTGGTGGAGCTGTTCATCGAGAGCACCAACCGCCGCGTCGACCTGCTCCACGAGGGCTTCGACATTGCCCTGCGGGTGCGCTTCCCGCCGCTGGAAAACACCGACATGGTGATGAAGGTGCTGGCCAACAGCACCCAGTGCCTGGTGGGCAGCCCGCAGTTGCTGGATCGCATGCCCGGCGACAGTTCCCCCATGGGCCTGGGCCAGCTGCCGAGCCTGCACTGGGGCGGCATGCAGCGCGAATACCAGTGGGAGCTGTTCAACCAGGAAGGCGAGCGCCTGCTGATCTCGCACAAGCCGCGCATGGTGACCGACGACCTGCTGGCCCTGCGCAACGCCGTGTTGGCCGGTGTCGGCATCGCCCACGTGCCCCGCGTGGCGGTACGCGAGGACCTGGCCGCCGGCCGGGTGGTGGAATTGCTGCCGGGCTGGTCGCCCAAGTGCGGCATAGTCCACGCGATCTTCCCGTCGCGCCGCGGCCTGTTGCCCTCGGTACGCACGCTGATCGATTTCCTCGCCGAGGAGTTCGGCGAAAGCGACATGGTCTGATGGCTCAGTGGCTGT